>JAFDHO010000011.1 GCA_019308745.1 Deltaproteobacteria bacterium | reverse complement strand
GACGACAGAAGATCGTAACGCTTTCGGATTGCTTCCAATGGTATGGGCATGCCAACATGCATACCATACCTTCTAGGAAAAAACAACCTATTTGTTATAGTTATTTTTTAACGACTCCTAACGGCGCCGAAAACGACAGACCACCGATCCCTTCCCCTTGTAAAACCCGTATCGGTTTAAGCTTCGGGGTCCTTTTCCACAAAGGTGAGGTCAAGAAAACCTAGTTTTCGAGGACAAAGTCGGGGCAATTCGTACAGAGCCTATTGAGCTCCTCCAGAATATTGCCGCTGGGTTCTTCAACAGGTTCTCCCTCATTGATATAGGTTGCCTTCATCAAGGGGGAGTTCCTGTGGGGACAATTCATGGTATCCCAATTACCGCAGTCCAGGTATTTGAGATCTTCAGCCAAGTCCTACCTCCTCTTGGTTTTTGAAGAATCCTATGCAAGGCATGTGCCTGAAAGAGGTTTATTAGGGATAAAATTTCTTATTGATTTCCATATATTGGCTAGTCGGCCAATGAGATTACCCCGTGGAGTGGATCTTTCTATCCTTTCTTTGCAATAGGTTTCCAATTCTTGGCAAAGATTTACATATTTTTGCCCAATACATCAGAGTAGAGGTATCTCTACCTTCCTGAAGTTCTCCCTCTGCGTATTGGTGATGACCGACAGGCTGTTGCCCAAGTCCTTTTGTTTCCTTTAACCCCGAATAGGGAATATCAGAGCGGTCTGGAGCCTGTTCACTGCTCATCCAAGTCCGGATCCACATGGATGATGACGCTGTTGATCTCCGGGATTTCATCCAACAATCTTCTCTCAACGGTATTTGCAATCCTGTGTCCTTCTACCACGGTCAGGGTCCCGTCGATAACGATATGGGCCTCCATCTGGTGCATCCCGCCCGAGGTGCGGACCCTCACATCATGGAGTCCCTGAACCCCATCAACGTCTTTGATACATGCGCACATCCTCTCCAGGGTCTCGGGGTCCGGGGCCTTGTCCGTGAATTCGTTCATAGCGTTTTTGAATATATCAATGCCCACCTTGATGATAAGCAAAGACACCAAAAGGGCGGCATAGGCATCAAGGATGTGCCACGAAGGCCTTATCTGTGCCCCCAGGACCCCGAGAAGTACGGCAACTGAGGACAAGGCGTCCGACCTGTGGTGCCAGGCATTTGCTATGATTGAAGGACTGTTGATGCGCCTGCCGGTACGTATCGTGTAGTGGTAGAGGCCTTCCTTTGCCCCGATGGAAACAAGAGCAGCAAAAATGGCGATGATCTTTGGGTGGTATTCCACATGAAGGTAGATATTCCAGAGGGCTTTTATGCCCAGATAAACCGCTGTGCCGATCAGTGCAATTCCTATGACAGCGTAGGCAAGGGTCTCGATTCGTGCGTGGCCGAAGTGATGGGTCTCGTCGGGATCTTTCCTGCCGATCTTCAGGCCAATGAGGACAATGGCGTCCGTAAACAGGTCGGACACTGAATGAACGGCATCGGCTATCAGAGCCTGGCTGCTGCCAAAAATCCCTGCAGCGAGCTTGAGGGCGATGAGAAAAACATTCACAAACAGCCCTACAAGGGTGACTCTCTTTCCTTGCTCTACAGGATCCTCTTTTCGGCTCGCCATCAACCGACCCCTGCCGGAATAGGGCTCAGAGAGCCAGCCACGACCCCAATCCCTTTTCCAAGGCCCGCTCGTACACCAAGGAGGCCACGGCCATGTCTTCCAAAGCCAGTCCCAGATTGACTGTCATGTTTCGCTCGTCCCTTGCCTCACGCCCCCTCTTTTTGCCCGCCACAATCTCCCCAAGGTCTGCATAAATGGGAGGTATATCCTGCAAGTAACCCCTTTGTTGATAAAGGCGCAACTGGGGAATGTCATCGGTGCAAAACTTCGAGGCCTCCCACATGGCATCCGGGTGCCAGTAGGTGTCATAATCCACCAGGGAGGCAAAGGCTCCCGGATCCAGCCACCCGGCCTGTATGGTTCGGTGAGGTTTCTTCATTATTGGACCGGCAGTGACAACAATATCACAACCCTTAACAGCCTTTTTCGGATCCCCTACAATGACTACGTCCAAATCAAACCGGGTATGAATTTCCTCTGCAAACTGACCCGCCGCCCCTGGATCTACATCGTATGCCATCACCCTGCTCAGGGGAAAAATGACCCTCAAGGCTTCCACATTACTGCGCCCTTGCACTCCACATCCCAAAACGCCCACCACTGAGGCATCCGGCCTCGCCAGGTACCTTGCGGCAAGAGCCGTTGCCGCGCCGGTTCGCTTTGCGGTTATCCAAACACAATCCATGACGGAAATGGCCAGGCCGGTTTCCGGATCATTTAGTATGAGAAGGCCGTTAATGTAAGGCAATCCCCTCTTATTGTTTTCGGGAAAGGCGCTCACCCACTTGATGCCAGCGGATTGGAGTTCAGGGATGTGGGCCGGCATCGCGTGGATAAAGCTATCCCCTCCTCCCGGGTAAATTCCAATCTTGGGGGGCATCTCGGTGCGTCCCTCACCCTTCTCCCGAAACACACGTTCCAAGATATCTATAATTTCCCCCATGGTCAAGCCCGCCGCCACGACGTCCGATTGGGATAGATAGAGAAGCTCTTTGTGTTCCCTCATGTCAAAGACTCCTGTGTCCTTTGTATTTACCTGGTTAATTGGCTGATCACTGCCTGGAAATCGGTGAGTCAAAGATGTGTCACAGTATCTTTACAATCTCATCCCTGGGAAAAAAGGGGGCCTCTCTACGGCCATTCTCAGTGATCATCATGACCGAAGGGTGACCCGAGGCCACTACTTTCCCGATGATAGTGAAATCCATGTGCTCCCTCTCCCCCTCACTCAATATTCTGTTTGCAACCTCTCGGGGGGCCGTGACGATTAAAGATCCCGAGCCTATCAGGCCCAAGGGGTCCAGATGGTAGAAATCGCATAGTTCAGCGGTCTCCGGATATATGGGGACTCGATTCATTTCCAGCTCCAGGGAGACGTTTGCTGCTATAGCTATTTCATGGAGACCGTTCGCAAGTCCCCCTTCGGTGATGTCATGCATGGAATTCACTTCTCCGGTCCCCTTTGCCAGGAGCGCCTCTTTTACGATGCTGATTCCGGGATCAAAGAGAAAATTCTCTGCCCTTTCCAGAACTTCTCTCGAAAACCCCTCAGACAAGAGCTCCTCCCTCTTCTCCCTGGCTATAAGGGATGTGCCCTCGACACTTATGCCCTTGCTCAGCAGAATCAGGTCACCTGGTCTCGCCCCGGATGTCCTGACGAGCCCTTCCTTTTCCGTCACCCCCATCATCTGCCCGATCACGATGGGACGATCCAGGCCATAGGTTATCTCTGTATGGCCTCCGATGAGGGAGACACCCAGGGCCTCGCATGCCTTTTGGATCTGTTCGAAGATCTTCCCCAGAAGTTCATCATTGCCCTCCCTTTCCGGCAGGAGGATGACAACACTATACCACCGAGGCTCGGCCCCGGCAGTTGCCACGTCGTTTGCGTTGACGATAACACTATAGTAACCTATCTCACTGGTCGCAAAGGTAATGGGATCGGTGGCAACCACGAGCACACTATCACCCGTGTCTATTGCCGCCGCATCTTCCCCTATGCCCGGCCCCAAGATCACCCTTTCGTCGTGAGCGGAAAACCTCCCCAAGAGCCTGCTCAGGAGTCTATGATCACACTTCCCTGTTGGCAGTATTGTGCGACCCACCGACCACACTCCTATAAGATATGCCCAAGAATCTCGGTCACATTTCCCAACACAAAGTCAGCTCCTGCATCCAAGAACTCCTGGGCGCCCGTTTTTCCCGTAAGTACACCGGCCGTTTTGATTGAAAGGCATCTCCCTGCTTCAATATCCATAACATGGTCCCCTATCATGAGACACCTGTCCCGGTCCCTCACCTTCAATCTTTCCAATGCGAGCCCCAGGTGCCCCGGATGGGGTTTCACCCTTTCCACCTGATCTCTGGAAATAAAGACATCGCAAAAGGCTTCAATATCAGGGAAGACCTCCCGAACCGCCAGATCGCAATTCCTTGTGATAATACCTCTCTTGATCCCTATGTCCCCCAACCTTGCCAGCATCTCCGGGACGCCCTCGATAATCTCCCCTGCCCTCGCTGCCCTGATCTCGTATCCTCTGACAACATCGCGGGCCTCTGCGTAGAGGGATGCGGCCATGGAGGGGAAGCGCACCAGGGTGGAATCCCGTGCCCTGTCGATCATCTCCAGGATATAGAAATCTCTAAGGGACTGAACTTCAACGTCATATTTGCAGAGGACCTTCTCCACGCCCTTGCGCATCCCTTTGAAATCGATATTCAAATGAACGAGGGTACCGTCGTAGTCAAAGATAATCGCCTCTGGTTTCATTCTCCCCGTGATCCTGGTTTATTAGGGGCAAAGCATACAAGGATTATGAAAAATCGTCAATTCCCGCAAGACCCAAGGGAAAATACTTCTGCCTTTTTCCTTGACTTGGGGCATCAGATATCGTTTTATAGGAGTGAGTTTTCCTTTTTAGCCGCCAGGCCTCCAGCAGGAAACTGCCGCGCAGGGGAAGATGTCCAATTCAATGGACGTGTTCTTGCTTTTTGTATCGCTCTGTTGAATTACCTCGCTTTGACACATCAAACAGAACGAAGTGTTTTAACGTAGATTCTAAGAACCGACGGAGGACGCTCTTGAAAATACTGCTGGTCTACCCTGAGTACCCGGATACCTTCTGGAGTTTCAAACATGCCCTCAAGTTCATCCGTAAGAAGGCCGCCTATCCGCCCTTAGGCCTTCTGACGGTCGCTGCCCTATTGCCCTCCCATTGGGACAAGCGACTGGTTGATGCCAACACAAAAGGACTTACGGACAAAGACCTGGAGTGGGCCGACATGGTCTTTATCGGCGCAATGGCGGTCCAGAGGGACTCCGCGATAGAAATCATTTCCAGGTGCAAGGGATTCGGGCTGCCCGTTGTCGCAGGAGGACCGCTTTTCACGAGCGAATACGATCAGTTCGAAGAGGTCGACCACTTTGTCCTCAATGAGGCAGAACTCACCCTCCCCCCCTTCTTGAGGGACTTGGAGCAGGGATCTCCCCGGCGAATCTACCAGACCCCCCAGTTTGCCGACATAAAAGAGACACCGATCCCCATGTGGGAATTGGCGGACATGAAGAGCTACGCCTCAATGTGTGTCCAGTTCTCCAGGGGGTGTCCGTTCCACTGCGAGTTTTGCAACGTGACCGCCCTTTTCGGCCACAGGCCAAGGCTAAAGACATCCGAACAAGTGATTAATGAGCTGGAACACCTCAACAGGATGGGGTGGCGAGGGCAGGTCTTCTTCGTGGATGATAACTTCATCTGCAACAAGAGATACCTGAAGACCAAACTCCTGCCGGCGCTCATCGAGTGGCAAAAGGGAAGAAAGGGCCTGCCTTTACACACCGAAGCTTCCATCAACCTCGCCGATGACCAGCAACTCATGGATCTCATGGTTGAAGCAGGCTTTGACGCGGTATTTATCGGCATCGAAACCCCTGATGAGGGAAGTTTGGAGGAGTGCAACAAGAAACAAAACAAGAACCGAGATCTTGTGGAAAGTATCAGGAAGATCCAAAGGGCAGGATTGCAAGTTCAGGGGGGTTTCATAGTCGGCTTTGACAATGACTCTCCTTCCATATTCAAGCGTCAGATCGAGTTCATTCAGAGAAGCGGAATAGTGACGGCCATGGTTGGGCTCTTACAGGCCCCTGCCGGAACAAGACTTTTCGACCGTCTGAAGAAGGAAGGTCGCCTCCTGGGAAGCATGTCAGGGAACACGGACGGTACTACCAACATCGTTCCGCGCATGGATATTCATACCCTCCGGGAAGGCTACAGGGACATATTGAATAAGATCTATTCCCCCCAATACTATTACAATCGGGTAAAGGCCTTCTTGAGGGAGTACAAGGCGCCAAAGTTCAAGACACCCCTCGACTTCCAGCACCTGTTGGCCTTTTTCCGGACGAGCATACGGTTGGGCGTCTTTGGAAGGGAGCGATTTCAATACTGGAAGATCCTGCTATGGACCCTCCTTCATCGGCCTAGATTGCTGGCGTGGTCGGTCACCTTTGCCATCTACGGCCACCATTTCCGCAAGATAAGTGAAAAATACACTGAGAAAGGAGAAAATAATGAATATCTATGTGGGCAAGCTTCCTTTCAGCGTTACTGAAAACGATCTGAGGACCATGTTTGAAGAATACGGTGAGATAGAGAGCGTCAAGATAATAAGGGACAGGCATTCCGGGCAATCAAAGGGCTTCGGTTTTGTGGAGATGCCGAGTAACTCCGAGGCGGATCAAGCGATCAAGGCACTGAACAGAAAATCCATTGATGGGCGAACCATCAAGGTCAACCCCGCAGACCCGGGCGGAAAGCGCTCCAAGCGATCTGCCCGCAAGAGGAGATTCTACTAAAAAACTCGAACCCGCATCGTTACAGCAACCCGCCGGCCTCAAATCTTGGAGACCTTCGAAGCCGGCGGTATGAAGCGTTCTCCCGTCTTACGCTGAAGTTTCCCTGGCCCTCTCTTCCTGTGACATCCCTGCCAGGCGCTCCACTTCCTTGGAGTCAAGCCCCAGCCCCTTGGCGACTCGTAGGCCGTAATCAGGATCAGCCTTGTAAAACAGGGCTGTTTGGCGCAATTGAATGCGTTTCAGGGCCTTGCCCAAGTGATCGACTATATTGCCTATGAGGTTATCCCGGTCACTATCGGTCATTACGTGACGGTACAGGTTCCCGGGCTGCACGAAATCATCATTGGGATGGGTATAGGGGTAACGCGCTGCATCACCTGAGACCTCAAAGGGGGGCTCCAGGGAGTCGGCATCCGGTTCAGGTCCTCCGAAGCTGTTTGGCCAGTAATTCGGCCCCCCTCCGCCATTGGCGTCGACCCTCATGAAACCGTCACGCTGGTAACTCTTCTCCGGGGCGTTCTTCGGGGCATTGACGGGAATGAGATGATAATTCGGCCCTAAGCGATGGACGTGAGTGTCGTGGTAAGAGAACACCCGGGCCTGGAGCATCTTATCGGGTGAAATGGCTATCCCCGGCACCACGTTCCCCGGGCAGAAAGCTGACTGTTCGACCTCCGAGAAATAGTTTTCAGGGTTCCGGTTGAGGACAAGCTTTCCTACCTTGATGGGCGGAACCTCTTTGTGAGGCCATACCTTTGTTATGTCAAAGATGTCCCAGGGGAAGTCCTTGGCCTTTTCCGGGGTAAGTATCTGCATTTCCAGGGTCCAGGAACGATAATCCCCCTGTTCAATAGCTTCATGGAGGTCCCTGGTGGCATGATCAGGATCTTCTCCCGCGATCCTCCTGGCCTCTCCCCTCGTGAGATTCTTGATCCCCTGGTCGGTCTTGAAATGATACTGGACCCAGAAGTATTCGCCTTTGTCGTTATACCACTTGTAGGTGTGACTGCTATATCCGTTCATATTCCGATACGTGGCAGGCGTACCCCTGTCGGAGAACAGGATGGTCACCTGATGGATAGACTCGGGGGTCAAGGACAGGAAATCCCAGAACATATTAGGATCGGGGAGGTTTGTGGCCGGGTTGCGTTTCTGTGTATGTATGAAGTCAGGAAACTTCAGGGGATCGCGTATGAAAAACACCGGGGTATTGTTCCCCACGAAATCATAGTTGCCCTCTTCGGTGTAAAACTTTACCGCAAAACCCCTGGGATCTCTGGCAGCATCAGCAGAGCCCCTCTCGCCTCCGACCGTGGAAAACCTGGCGAAGACTTCTGTCTTCTTGCCTATCTCAGAGAGAAACTTGGCCTTGGTGAATTTTGTCACATCCGCCGTCACCTCGAAATACCCGTAAGCCCCTGCCCCTTTTGCGTGTACGACCCGCTCAGGGATTCGCTCCCGGTCAAAGTGGGCAAGTTTTTCCAGCAGGTGAACGTCCTGCATCAGCACGGGCCCCCTTGCTCCGGCAGTCAAGCTGTTTTGGTCGTCGCCAACAGAAATCCCGAACGCCGTGGTCAACGTCTTTTCTCCCTTTGCCATCGTCCTATCTCCTTTCTAGTTTTTGCGTTTTTTCCTTGAATCCCTCCCTCAAAAACTTCTTGTTTGGAAGGCAACATTCGTCAAAACTTTCTTCTCACTCACCCTGCATTGCCAATAAGCAATACTTACAAAGAACAATTCTCAAAAAAGGCCAAAAATTTTTTGTCCGTTTCCTAGCCCCGCTTCCTTTTACATTCTGGGCAAAACCCAAAAAAATCCACTCTATGGCTAATAATCTCGAAACCCGTATCCGAAACCAATTCCTCGGTCATGTCGGTCAGGCTGTCAAGCTTTGGGTCCACGATTTTCTTGCATTTTACGCAGATGACATGGGGGTGGGGAAAGGGCCTATTCCCGTCGTATCGGTTGCCCCCTTCAGGGAATCCCAGTTCTAAAACCTCCTTGAGGTCCTTAAGGAGGCTCACTGTCTTATAGACCGTTGCTATGCTCGTTGTCGGGAAATCCTTCTTTACCTCTTCATAGATCATTTCCACGCTCGGATGTCCGTCGCTCAGGGCAAGGATCTTCACCACTGCGAACCGCTGAGGTGTTATCCTGAAATTCCTCCCCTTCAGTTTCCCCAGCATTTCACTTAAACGAATCTTCGGGTCCGCCATTTAAACTGTCCTCTTTATCCTCTTCTATAGACAAAGCAAGAGAATGGAAAAGCATTATTTACGGATAATTCCTCTTTGTCAATAGTTATTCTTTGTTACATAGGTGTAACTTGTTGGGATTTCATAGATTAAGTGCTGAAACGGGGAGAAACAGGATATGATCAGATGTCATTCATCCTCTTCCAGGATCTTTTGCAGCACACTCGGAGAACCCGTGGGAGAAGGAGCTTCATCTGGAAGATACAGCATGACACCACCCCGCACGGGCCTGGTAACGATCTTTCCCTCCTGGGCCAACCTTGTTGTCACATCCACGGGATTCTTGCCGAAGTAATCCCTGAAGGCCTGGTTGAAGCCGCTGTAAACAGAATGGATTCCCTTGTAGGGGGGTTTGCGGAGTTTCTTTATGGCCCTTACAACGAATTCCTCCTCTGAAATCCTTTTTTCCCCGGCATCTTCCATGGAACCACCTCCATTTCCTAGCGAAGCTCCGCCTCAAAACGAGGAGTTGATGGTGTAAATATCGCATTGCTTGAGGCGAATCGATGCTGGATGCTAGTTGCTGGATACTGGATAAAAATTCCTCAATCAGCACACAGGTAGATTCATTGATCCGTTTTGTGGTCTTTTTCTACCGATTGAATAAAGAGATCTATTTTCTTTCCCAAAGTTTGTAGGCGTTCATGGTACCGTTTTAGCTCTTTGAAAAAATGTTACCAATTATCAGATGGTCCGACCAGTTCACCCTTTGGGATTTTTGGGCACAAAACCTCACCCCAAAGCCGCCAGGGAGTTTCATGGGAGAACCCGCCCAGAAGGACTTGTCTAATTATCCCTGGTAACAAAGAATACTGAAAGAATCAAGGGAAATTGGATGGCTATGAAGCCCCCCGCAGCAAGCTGCAAGGTATCCTGGCGGAGGCGAATAAAGGAGTGCCAACCGATAGGAAGGTGGTTATCTCGGGCGATTGGCCCTTCCGAGCAACCCGAAGCAAGGTGGGGCGGCCCTCTGAGCAATTTCCCTTGACACCCAAGGTCCCCGGATATAAAAGATACGGCTATCAAAGGGAATAGCCAACCACTTGTTCTCCCAGTTGAACAAGCTGATACATCGTAAGGGAAAGCAGTTCTTGCCACTCCAAAGGCACGAGGGATCCTTCCGGGACCCGGCACCGCCCGCCTCCCTTGATTGACGGATAACACCGGAGGGTTTTGAAATGACGCATATGAGATGCAGTCCTCACCATAAAGAAGATGGGAGCACCTTCTACACGACCTGTCGTTGTAATTGTGGCGGCAATTTTCAGTGTGTTGTCAAGGCCCATGTCAAGGGCGGAAGGGTCGTGGCCATTGAGCCGGATGATCGATACAACCGCAATATCGGCAGAGAAGATGCTGTTCTGGAGGACCAGGACCTCCTTAAGGTCAGGCTTCAGAGGAGGCCTTGCGTGATGGGCCTGGTGTTCCATATCTATAACCAGCACCCGGAACGTATTCTCCATCCCTTGAAAAGGGCCCCGGGAAGCAGACGCGGGGAAGGCCGATATGTGAGGATATCGTGGGATGAAGCCGTCGATACCATAGCGACCAAAATGAAGGAAATAAGAGACAAATACGGACCCCTTTCCATTATCACGCCTTACATGCCCAATGAGACCGTCGAACGCCTCTTTTCTTTTTGGGGCGCGGGAGCAGAAGGCTGGGGGTGGTGCTCCTACGACGCGGCACGGCTCATGGCTCAAATGATTACGGGAGAAAAACCATGGGCCTTGGAAAAATGGTCTTCGGGCTCAGCCCCGGATATGTTGGCCAACTCCAACGCCATCCTGCTGTGGGGCTGTGATCCGACCGTCGGTCACCAGGGGCCAGCCCATATGTTTGCCTGGTACATTAAGCTCGCCCGTGAACGGGGCAAACCCGTCATCATAATTGATCCCCGGTACAGCACGGCGGTAAGAACCCTCGCCGATCAGTGGATACCCATCAAACCGGGAACGGATGTGGCCATGTTCATGGGCATGGCCCATGTGCTCTTCCAGGACGATACCTGGGACAAGGATTTTGTTGAACGGTTTGTCGAGTCGAAGGGCTTTCAGAAATGGAAGGACTACGTGCTTGGAAAATCGGACGGAATCGAGAAATCCCCGGAATGGGCCGAAGAAAGGTGCTCCGTCCCTTCCGAGACCATCAGGGCCCTGGCCAGGATGGTGTGGGACAGGAGGCCTTGCTGGACATGGGCCCACTGGAGCCTGAGCAGAAAGAGCCATGGAGAACAGGTGATCACATCCTTTGCCGCCCTGCAGGCCATGCTGGGGAACTGGGGGAACCCTGGGGGGGGCCCGGCCATACACCCCGGACCCCATCGGGACTTGCCCATCGGACTGTTCAGCACCTTCTGGGGCGAGAATGGCCCCTACGAGGTGCCCAAGCTCTACAGAAGCCACTACTGGGCCCAGGCCGTGCTGCTCTTGGAAAAGGTGCGCAAGGGAGAACTCAGCGGAGAGGAATACATGAAAAAGGTGGGGTGGAGGGCCGATCCGGGCCTGCTCAAGGACTTCAACCCCAAGATGCTCTTCTGGGGCGGCGGATCGAAACCCCACGCATCCAACCACCTCGTGACGGCGTGCGACTCCACCAATGACCAGGTGAAGGCCCTCGAAAAAATGGAATTTGTGGTGTCTATGCACGCCATGATGAATCCCACGGTCCAACATGCCGATATCGTATTGCCTGCCCAAAATCCCATGTGGGAAGAAAAGGACATTACCAGGAGTGCGCCTTACGGGACCTTTGAATGCGTTAATGCCAACCCCAAGGTGATAGACCCGCCCGGCGAAGTAAAGCAATGGGTCCTGGTGTATATAAAGATCGCTGAAAAACTGGGGATCGACCCCAAGAGGTTTTTCAAATATTACACCTCCGAAGAAAACTGGGAGAAGGACTGGGAAAGGTATTTGAAAGATGTTTATGACGGCCTGGAGGATTACTATGAAGCAAAGGGCACAAGAATCCCTTCCTACGAGGATTTCTGTGAAGGAAACTTCATAAACTGCGACGAGCTTGATGACATTCCCCACACGGGATGGGATCAGCAGGTAAAGGAAGGTAAGCCCTTCAGCACCAAGTCAGGAAAAATAGAACTCTATTCCGATCTCCTTGCAGATGAGGATGAGAGGGGCAAGGGGGAGCACTACGACGCATTTGGTAATCTGTATCAGAACCTGCCTGCCGACTGGGGCATGCTCACTCCTTCGCCCACCTATATGCTTACTATCAGGGGAATGGATGACCCACTGGCCAAGGAGTATCCCTTGATGTTGTTGACGTCTCACAGCCGATACCGCGTGCATTATGTGTTCTGGGATCATCCCTGGCTCAGGAACCATGTTTACAGGCACAGGGTGTGGATCAGCCTCACGGATGCCCGGGTTCGGGGGATAAAGGATAACGACCTGGTAGTGGTCTATAATGACCGGGGGAAAGTGGTTATGCCTGCCTACGTCACCCCCAGGATGATGCCGGGAGTCGCTCTGATCCACCATGGAGGGAACTACGAACCAGACAAGTCGGGCATAGATTTCGGTGCCTCTGCGTCAACCCTCATGGGAGGAGATACGGATAGCTGCTTCGCTGCCGCCCGGGCAACGAACCTTGTTGAGATCAAGAAGTGTGAGGGACAGTGATCATGCCGCAATATGGATTCCTGATAGACTTGAGCCGGTGCACCGGTTGTAATGCCTGCGTCGTCGCCTGCAAACAATGGCATCAAATAGAGCCGGGGCCCATTAAATGGATGCGCGTCTACCAGTGGGAAAAGGGGAACTTCCCGGACATCGATCTCAGAGTACTACCCATCATGTGTTTTCACTGTCAAAGACCCCTATGCGCTGAAGCATGCCCCAATAAGGCCATTTTCAAAGAGGAAAAATACGGAGCTGTTCTTGTTGATCCTGACAGGTGCACGGGCCAACGGAAATGCTGGGATGCCTGCCCCTACGGGACCCCCCAGTTCGAAAGCGACGCCCCTGGCGAGAAGATGAGCAAGTGCAACATGTGTATGGACCGTCTGGAACAGGGCTTGCACCCCATTTGTGTCCTCAGTTGTTCTTTGAGGGCGCTGGAATTCGGTCCCTTGGACGACCTTATCAGGAAATACCACGACAACGGTAATAGTATGGACCTATGGCATAAAGGCCATGCCCCGTGCCAGTCAGCCTGCCCCGCGGGTGCTGATGCCCAGGGCTATATCAACCTCATTGCCGATGGGGAACCCACCAAAGCACTGGCCCTGTTCAGGGAGACCTCTGCCTTCGCGGGAGTCCTTGGCCGCGTATGTTCGCACCCCTGTGAAATCGATTGCCTGAGGGGCAGGTTCGACGACGCGGTTCCTGTTTGCTCCCTCAAACGTTACGTGGCCGACCTTGAGTTAGAAAGGGGAAGAAAACGAGCATCACCTCTCCCTGTTACGAGGAAGGAAAAGGTAGGCGTCATTGGTTCCGGCCCGGCTGGCCTGAGCTGCGCCTATGACCTCATACGGCAAGGATACAGGGTCACCGTCTTCGAGGCCAAGCCCTTGGCCGGAGGTCTTATGAGATACGGTATTCCCGAATACCGTTTACCCGGAGAAATTCTTGACAACGAGATTGGGCTGATTCGAGAGATGGGTGTGGAGATCAGGACAAAGAGCAGGATCGAAGACCTGGACGATCTTTTCCAGCAAGGTTATGGAGCCCTCTTCGTTGCAACGGGTGCCTGGCAGAGCACGAAGCTGAATGTCCCCGGAGAGGATGCCGAAGGAATTATCTATGCCATCGATCTCCTCGGGGACGTAAATTCCGGAAAGGCGGTGAAGACCGGGGACAGGGTGGCCGTTATCGGCGGCGGCAGCGTCGCGGTGGATGCTGCCCGCAGTTCTCTCAGGCTGGGCGCGAAGGAGGTCCACATCGTCTGTATGGAATCCCTGGATCTCAAGTCCAAGGATAGGATGCTGGCCCAGGACAAGGAGATTGAAGATGCGATTGAAGAGGGAGTGATCATTCATCCGTCTCTTGGAGTCACTAAATTCCTCACCTGCGAGAACAGAGTCATCGGGGTCGAGACAATCGAATGTATCAGTGTGCGCGAGGAGGACGGGACATTCAATCCCAGGTTTAGGGAGACCGGTTTGCGACCACCTATCGAAGTCGACATGGTCATCATAGCCATCGGACAGGCCGTGGATCCGTCCATGCTCCCTCGCGGACTGGAAAGGACGCATTCGGGGACCCTGGCAGCCCATCCTGTTACCCTTCAGACACGCGACCCCCGTGTATTCGGGGGCGGCGACGTGGTAACCGGGCCCCTCGATATTGTCAGTGCCGTAGCTGCCGGCAAGGAGGCGGCCCTATCCATAGACCGCCTTTTCAGGGGGGAGGACCTGGAGCGGGAGAGGAGACAACCTCCCCTGAGCCAGAGAAAAAGGTTGGAGAAGAAGAGCCATAGACCACCGTCCCGCTCTCCGGAACTGCGAAGGACCTTAGGGGAAGTCGACCTGGGTTTCAAGGAAGAGAGCGCCCTGGAGCAGGCCGGCCGGTGCGTCAGATGCGGCTCCCTGGTGCCCTCCGTGGTCATTAAGAGAGAGGACCCCAAGAGGCAAATCATTCCATGGGACCCGGTCCGGACCCTGGAACTCTGGCAAAAGAGGCACCCTGAAAACGGGGAAGCGCTACCGGAAATCTTCCCTGACATTTCCGCCGTTCTGGAGCCGCCTGACCCGGGCATCATGGGCAGAAACAAGCTGGTGCTCAAGGCGAAGAACGTGGAAGAGCTCATGTTCTACACGACCGACGACGAATAGGATGTGGAAGGGAATTTAAGAATGCACCTGCTCATATACGACGAAGACGCAACATATCTCAAGGAAAAACTTGAAACGAAGTTCCCGGACTTGACCATCCATGCAGCCCAAGCCGGGGACGACGTGTCGCGGATCATGGAGGGAATAGACATCCTGATGGCGAAGAGGTTCCGCGACGATTTCATGGGCATGGCAAAAAACCTGAAATGGATCCAGTGCCTGATAACGGGCGTGGACTACATCTTGAGCATCCCTTCCCTTCCGGAAGACGTGATCATAACTTCTACCAGGGGGATTCACGGTCCCCAGATGTCTGAGTTGGCATTCCTCTTCATGCTCACGCTGACCCGCAGATTCCCCCAAACGGTAAGGAACCAGGATAATAGGGTTTGGGACTCAAGGAGGGTCTCACTCCTCTACAGGAAGAAGGTGGGTATCCTCGGTGTCGGGGTTATAGGGAAAGAGATTGCCAGGAAGTGCAAGGCCTTCGAGATGACGGTATACGGCATCACCCGGACAAAGCGGGAGATGGAGTACGTGGACCTTTCATACGGCCCTGATGAACTCATAGAGGTTCTCCGGGAAGTGGATTATTTCATCAACGTTGCCCCGGCAACGCCGGAAACCATGGATATGATCGGGGCGAGGGAATTCGACGCCATGAAGGCCACTGCCTATTTCATAAACATAGGTCGGGGCGAGACCGTTGACGAAGGGGCACTGGTCGATGCCTTGAAAAAGGGTAAAATTGCTGGAGCGGGGCTCGATGTCTTTCGCACCGAGCCTCTGCCCCCCGACCATCCCCTGTGGGGTATGGAGAACGTTATCATTTCCCCACACGTTGGGGGAAAGAGTGATATCTATCCTGACCAGATTCTCCCTATTCTGGAGAAAAACCTGAAGAGATTTCTCGGGGGTGAAAAAAAGAACCTCATCAATGCCGTCGAGCGGTAGACGAAGGGACCATGTCATCCTCGGCAATTATGTTGTTGGGAAAGGAGGTGATAAGGAGCTCTTGCGCACTACCCCACAGGGCTTCGTTTTGACGTGCCTATCACAATAACCCTTTGAGCACAGGAGGAAAGGTTATGGGAAAAAGAAGTAAGCTTTTCTTGACGATTGTCTTGAGTGCTTGTTTTGTCCTTGGTGCCTCTTTTGCCATTCCCGGCCATGTCATGGCAAAGAAGATCACCCTTAAGGCCATCAGCGCTTGGGGCAAAAATCACACCGGCGTGGCAGGGGACTACCTGCCCTATATCAAGCGAGCCAATGCAATGCTCCAAAAATACTATCCCGGTGAGGTTGAGATCAAATATATCGGCGGGCCTGAAGCCATTCCAATGAGAGATCAGCCCGAAGCTCTCAGAGCGGGGACAGTAGATATGTATTACGGCACTGCTGCATATTACGCAGGGATCGCGCCCGCTGCCAATTGCACGAAGCTGTCTCAACTCACGTCCCAGGAAGAAAAAGATGTCGGGGCTGACGCCATTCTTGATGAGATTCATCGAAAATTGATGAATGTCACCTATCTGGGTGCACTGGGTAGCCAACTGCCCTTTCAATTGTACACTATCAAGAAGGTCACTGGCCTGGACCAGTTAAGAGGTATGCGGATTCGCACATCTGCCATGTACGTCGATTTCTTGAAAGCGCTCGGCACCACCCCGGTGAATATAGCGCCCGGTGAAGTCTATCAGGCCCTGGAACGGGGTGTTGTGGATGGTTTCATGTGGCCTTTGTACACCATAAGAAGCTGGGGCTGGCATGAGGTGACAAAATACGTTGTCGGTCCCCCCTTTTATAAGGTGTCTCACCCGCTTCTCATGAATGCCAAGAAATGGGATGCTTTACCGAAGTATATTCAAGCGGCGCTCCTGGGAGCGTTACGGCGGGAGGTTATCGCCATCGATGCCAGAACCGACAAGGAGATCACCGACGAGTATGTATTGCTGGAAAAGGCCGGCCTGGAAATCATCAAATTCTCGCCTGCAGAGACGAAAAAATATCTTGATATGGCCTATGAGGAAGGGTGGAAAGGTCAGCTCAGAATGGAGTCGGAATATACTTCAAGATTACGCAGACTGCTCACAAAATAGGTAGCCTGTCGGTGACATTCCCCGTGCACAGTGCGGAGAATGTCACCGTGTGGCATGACGCTCCACAGGTATCTTTCTCCTTTGGGTGGCCCGTTTTTGGGGGACGTCACAGGCCCTGGTTTTTAGAAACGCTCCATAACTCTGTCCCTGAGCTGAGTCATGGAGCGTTCCGGGGAGATTGGAGTAATGCTGGGAGATAAGGTATGGCAGCACGGGATGGGAGAATTAGAAAGAATCTTCTTGATATTATCATTGAATTCATGACTTACTTGGCCGGAATTATCATTTTGGCCATAACGCTTACTGTTTCCTGTGCCTCCGTGATGCGGTACTTGGGTTTTCGGCCGCCAATCTGGACGCTTCAGTTTACGGAATATGGCCTTTTGTGGTTCACCTTCCTGGGGGCCGCATGGCTCCTGAGAGAAGGGGGGCATATCCGAATCGATACCGTTATTATGCGGCTTCATGCGAAGACGCGCAGAAAGGTCGAAATCATTGATGATGTCCTGGGGTTGATAGTCTCCGTCACTGTCTTTTTGTTCGGTTCCCTCCACACCATTGACCTCTTTCAACGCGGGATCATGGAAGTGAAAGGGACAACCGTCCCAAAATCCCCGCTTTTTCTCATTATCCCCATCGGGGGTCTGGCCCTTTCCATCCAGTTTGGTCGGCAACTCTTCAGAAAACTGCGATCCGAATCCGGATCCGGAGAGAACTAATTCGTGAACCCTTTAAAGGTTAAAGGTCCCTATTTGAGATAAGTTAACCAGGAGTCAATGATATGGAGTGGTGGGTGATATTGTTGTTTTTGATAGGGGGCTTGCTGTTCTTCCTTGCCCTGGGACTCCCCATCGCTTTTGCTTTCCTCCTCATTAATTTCATAGGGGCCTACCTATTCATGGGAGGGACGGATGGTCTGAGCCTGTCCGTACAGCAGATATTTACGTCCCTGGTAAGTTTCTCCTTGGCCCCAATCCCTCTCTTTGTCTTCATGGGTGAGTTGATGCTTCATTCAGGCATGGCAAAGCGGACCTTGGATGTGTTTGACAAGTTAATAGGAAAGCTCCCCGGCAGGCTGAGCCTGATTGTCATCACCGGAGGCGCCCTGTTTTCCACTTTGAGCGGGTCTACCATTGCAAACACTGCCATGCTTGGGGAAATCATGGTGCCTGAAATGAAGCAACGCGGCTATAAGAATCCCATGATACTGGGTCCTATCGTGGGGGTTGGCGGACTGGCCATGCTCATTCCGCCGAGCGCTCTGGCGGTTGTTTATGCGAGCCTCGCGCAGATTTCCGTGGGAAAGGTGCTGATCGCCGGGGCTATACCCGGTTTCATGCTGGCTGTGCTTTATTCCCTTTATGTCGTTGGAAGGTCACTCATCAACCCGTCACTCGCCCCTGCCTATGAGGTAGCGCATCACACGCTCTTGGAGAAGCTTTCGGAATTTGCCAAATACGTTCTCCCTCTCGGGTTCATTTTCTTTCTGGTCCTCGGTTTTATTTTTCTCGGTGTTGCGACACCCACTGAAGCAGCATCCACGGGGGCTTTAGGTTCTATTATTCTGGCATGTTGCTACAGAAAATTCAGTTTAACCATCTTACGCAAGTCCCTTAACGGAACCCTTAGGGTCTCGGTGATGGCCTTTATGATTATTGCCGCTTCCAAGACTTATAGCAGTATTCAGGCCTTTACAGGCTCCACTATGGGATTGGTGAATCTTATCAACGACCTTGAAATGCCCAAGCTTTTTGTCCTGATCGCCATGATGTTGATACTCATGATTCTAGGAACCTTCATGGAGCAGGTCTCCATGATGATGATCACGATTCCCATTTACATGCCTGTTATCCAAGGCCTTGGGTATGACCCAATCTGGTTTGCTATTCTCATACTCCTCAATCTGGAAATGGCCATGTCAACACCGCCCTTTGGAATCCTTCTTTTTGTGATGAAAGGATCAGCACCTGTAGGCACAAAGATGGCAGAGATATGTTTGGCGGCCGCACCCTTTCTCGTTTGTGACCTGATCGTCATGATCATCCTCATTGCCTTCCCTTCGGTAGTCCTGTTCCTGCCAAGCCTTATGTAAGGAAATTATCGTTGAGGCAGTCATAACCCCAGGTCTTGGTTTATCAGGATGACCTTAATCCTCCCTTTAGGAAAGGATTTTTCAGTGATGGTCCAGGTATTGCAGATCCTGCCTTCACTCCTGCACTCCTCGCAAAAGGATGTTTTGGTGCAGGGGGTCTTCTTCTCCAGCCTCATGGCGTTGGTCGGGGCAGCATAGTTCTTTATCCTGTGCATGGCCTCGTCGATATCCGACACGACCTTGTTCCGGCCCAGGAGGATGACCACATCCTTCGGCCCGAATGTAATGGCAGCGACCCTGTTGCCGTACATGTCCAAGTTAACGATCTGACCATCCTCGGTCACGGCGTTCGACCCGGTTATGTAGAGGTCCACCAGCAGAGACTCCCGGCGCTTCTCCATGATTTCCTCGCGGGGAAGGCTGTGATCATAGGTGTCGACCACCCTTAGATCAGATCTCTCCACCATTGCTTCATACAACCCCAGTGTCCTGAAGGTCACGGACCCGCCCCATGACACGCTCTTTGCTTTCGTCTTGGGAAGGATGTCCTTGAGTACAATCTCCTTTGCTCCGCGGCCATCCTTGGCTAGATATACCTCGAAATTGTTTTCCTCCAGGGCTTCCTTGAGGTCCCTGAGTCGAATGTCCCAATAGTGTTCAATCGGTTTATCCATTTCCCATCCTCCGTGTTCTCTAAAGTGTCCACTCCTTCTATGTCCGTTCTATTCTACAGGGGACAAACCTGTGCAGTGGCGTTGCGGTCATTCTGTCTCTGCGGGTATTCTTGGTCAGGAGGTTGACATTGGCGCCATAGGCCTCGCCTTGGTAGAGGAGTCCGAATCCGTGGGGAATAACCAGAACCCCCTTTGCCGCCACCGTGGAGATCTCAACAGGCAATACTATCCGCGAAGCCTCCGTGATCACTGAGATTTTCTCGCCGTCCTTCAGGTCCAACTCCTCTGCGTCTTCCCGGCTAACGAGAACCGTGCATACCTCCTTGCACCTGTTCCAATGGGGATCCCGCATGATGGTGTTTGCATTGTAGGGAAAGTGACGACCGGCTACCAGGACAAAGGGGAAATCCCCTCTCTCCAATCTCGTCTTTTCCTCTTCAGGTTCAATTTCCCCCATCCAGTCCTCGAGTTCCTCTATGTAAAGATGTATCTTACCATCGGGTGTCCTCACCCTATCAAGGTTCTTCTCCCTGTCCATCTTTCCGATCAAGATACCCTCGGGGTGGACGAGCAATCGTCTGAAGAGAGTGTCTCCGAGAAGAGGGGAAATGTTGTAGCCGGCCCTCGCCAACTCGTCTCCACCGTCCTCCAGGTCGCCGGGTTTCTTTCATCACTGTGAGGTCCGAGGGGTAATACGTGTCCCGGGAATACATTGCCGCCGGAGGTACCTATTCGCCTGCAGATTGCCATTAAGATCATTTCAAGGTATGAGTTCATGGTACTCTGTCGGTCCATGAGAATACCCAGGTCTGATCTTATGGCCGTAGGCTGAGTGGCGTAGGTCCTTGCCAGCTCTTCCAGATCCCTTTGCTCTATTCCGCATACCCGAGCGGCGGATGCCACATCGAAGTCCTTAAACCATTTGGTGATATCATCGAAGCCGACGCAGTATTTCTCGATGTACGCCCTGTTCTCAAGGCCCTCGCTCAGGATGACCGCGATCAGAGACTTCAAGAAAAGGGCTGCGGTCCCTATCCGGATCTGGAAGTGTTTATCGGCAAGACGTGCTGTTTCGCTTCTCAGCGGGTCCACGACGATCAAGCTCTTGTCCCGATCCTTTGAGAATTCCTCAAGCCTTTCCCTTGCCCTGTTCACGCCTGCATTGCTCGCGTATCCATTCCAGCCAATGACCAAGAAGTTCCGTGCCTCATCCAGATCAGGGCCGAGATAAAGGTTCTGCCTTCCGTAGGACCTGCCGTTTACCCAGTATAGCCCTGTCAATTCCTGGGCCAGGGGCGAGTAATGGTATTGGGAGCCGAGGGCCAAGAGAAACCCCCTGCCGAAGCTGGCCTCCAAATGACACCCCTGCCCCCCTCCTCCCATATAGGCTATGCTCCGAGGACCGTTCTCAAGGAGTATCTTCTTGAGCATGGCAGCAATTTCCTTGAATGCCTGATCCCAGGAGATCTTCTCGAATTCGCCGTTTCTCCTCTTCAAGGGATGGGTCAGGCGTTCGTGGTGATCCTGGTAATGGGCCACCCTGGCACCCTTGCGGCACATGTAGCCCTTAGTCCTTGGATGCCCTTTGTCTCTCCTGACTTGTCGTATCGTGTTGCCCTTTGCCTGTACTTCCAGGCCGCAATTGTGATAGCAAAGGGGGCAAAATGTCTTCTTCCACTTATCCATTGACGTGCCCTCAAGGGTCTGGAGGATTCCAACAGTGGATTCACCGCTGCCCCCCGTTTCGGAAGGGACCGAGACGCGATCCCCGTGGAACCGGGTTGGGCCCGGTCAGGGTAGTACAAATTCGGAATCATTTGCAAAAACTTTTTTTGAGCTATAGATAACCTAGGTGGAAATCCTGTATCATTTGCCTTCGCCAGATCACCCTGCAACTTGCTGCGGGGAGCTTCATTGGAGGGACTCAAATGGCTCTTGTCACCGGGATCAGGTACAACATGAGAGGTTTTCGCGAGGGAATCTCCGATACCAGGCTGTTGCTCTGGGGACTCCTCAGGTTTGCAGCAGTGATACTTCTTACGATCGTGCTTGCCGGCCTAATTCTTGTCCATCACGGGGAAATAATGGATATCATATGGGCGCAACCCCGGAATTATTGGCTGAGCCTGCTCTGGGCCATCCTTTCCTGGGTTGTTGCCTTGTTTCTGGTGGGAGTCTCAGCCGTATTCTCCTACCTTATATCCCAGATCCTTTTCAGTGTCCTCATCATGGATCTCATGTCCCGTCGCACGGAACGGAGGCTGACCGGGAGAGTCAAACAACCTCACAAGACATCCTTCTGGAAAATGTTTTTCTATTTGGTGAGGCAGGAGATACCCAGGGCACTCCTGCCTATCTTGATCTCCCTGTTGCTTATGGTGGTTAGCTGGTTTGTGGCCCTGGGGCCGGTCATGCTCTTTCTCTCATCCGGGCTGACCATAGTCTTCCTGGCCTGGGATAACACGGATCTTGTCCCTGCCCGGCGCATGATACCTTTTAGGTCGCGCTTCAAGCTCCTGGTCAAGAACATCTGCTTCCACATCGGATTTGGCCTGCCCTTCCTGGTCCCGGGCCTTAACCTCCTCCTCCTTTCCTTCGCTCCGGTGGGAGGAACTCTCTATTACCTTGAAAGGTATGACGGGACTCCCAGAGAATCTCCGTGACAGGCCATTTCTCCTTTGCCCATGGGCCCTGAATCTGCTATTCTCTTTTGGATTCCTTACCATTTCTATCCTAGGAGATAAAGATGGACAAAGCATTGAAGGTCGATGTCACCGACAGAATCGCGAAGCTGGCCCTTAATAGCCCCAAGTCCTATAATGCCTTTGATCAAGAAATGATAGAAGAGGTATTGGAGAAACTTACTGAAATCGCGAGAGAGTCCTCTCTTCTCGGTGTAGTGATCACCGGGGAGGGCAAGGCCTTTTGCGCCGGAGGAGACCTCAGGTGGTTGACTCGGTCCGAGAGCAGCCCTGGCGATGCGCTCCACGCCCTGGCGGCCAGGTATCATCAAGCTATCGTCGAGATCCGTCGTATGCCCAAACCCGTCATTGCGGCGATAAACGGGCTTGCCGCTGGTGGCGGATTCTCCCTGGCCCTTGCCTGTGACTTCCGGGTCATGGAGTCCTCGGCCACCCTCGTACAGGCCTATACTTCCAATGGGCTCAGCATGGACGGGGGAGGCACTTTTACTCTTCCCAGGTTGGTTGGGATGGCCAAGGCACTGGAAATAGCGGCCTTTGATCGCCCAATCAGTTCAGAGTTGGCCCTTGAGTGGGGTCTCGTAACCGAGGTCGTCCCCGACGGTCAGGCCGTGGACAGGGCTGTGGCATTGGTCAAAGAGATCAACAACAGGCCCCTCTCCTCCTTTTCCGCCTCAAAAGCCTTGTTCAATGACTCCTTCAGCATGTCCTTTGAGGCTCAATTAGAACGGGAAAGAAAGTACCTTACAAGGTGTGCGGACCATCCGAATGGAATGGAGGGGATCAGGGCCTTCCTGGAAAAGAGAAAGCCCTCCTTTGTTCAGGGGAGTTAGTGAAGCTGATTCCGCGTCCCTTTGCCGTACAGCTTGGCATTCTCTATGGCTATGGCTGCGGGGCTGCTCAATGCTGAAAGCAGGGAAAGGTCGTCATCGCGAAATCCGTAGGGCCTTTTTACTGAATCCACGTACAGCACGCCCTTTATCCGGGACTTGCTGACCAGGGGGACACATAAGACCGACCTGACATTCATCAACTTCATACTGTCCGAGACATCAACTCTGGTCTCTTTGAAAGTATCCCTCATCACTATGGGTTTTCCTTCCGTCCTGACCCGGTTGACGACAGTTCTGCTGTATAACCTCATGGTCGTATCATGACTCTCTTTGGTCTTTGTGATGACATCGGAGATCTGGCCTGTTTCTTCGTCAAACAAGATTATGACACCCCTGTCGATCCTGCTGAGCACCTCCAAGATACCGTCCAAGATCTTCTCCAGGATCTCGTGAATATTCGAAGACTTTGTCAGGACATCGGATACCTTGTTTATGAGCTCCATATTCTTGACCGGTGTCATCGGCCTATCTACAACAATGAGCTCGGCATCCTCGCTCAGGGAATCCAAGAAGGGCATGACCTCATCCAGGCAGGCCTTGCCCAGGCACAAGACACTCATTCCGATCACGATAGGGGCACCCTCCTTGACTTCCACCCGAGCACCCGTTTCTATTTGCTCTCCGTTGACAAAGGTGCCGTTCCTGCTCCCAAGGTCCTCGATGAAATACCTGCCTTGCTCTTGGAATATCTTCAGGTGTCTCCTGGAAACCGCCCTATCCCTTATCTGGATGTCGTTGTCAGACCCCCTTCCCACATATATGGCGTCCCCTTCGAGATCAAAGGACTGTCCTTCGCCGGTTTCATCCATCATATAAAGCTTGATCATGGCCTATCTTCCTTCTTAATAGAGCCCTTGTAAATTTCATATTATCCTTGGTCAATGATCTAAATTTTAGTAAAAAGAAGAACTAAAGTCAATAATAATGCAATATCTCAAAAAGGTCGCAAACCATCCCTGGATATTCCCCAAATCAGCCCTCCTCTCGTGATCTTGGCCACAGCCCCTGTGTTGGATTGTTCCTTACCAGGGACAGGCAGTCATTCCTGATCTGCTTGGCCTTATCAGAGGCAACCCTCTTTAGCTTCAGTTTGCTGTAGTGACTGATACTCCTTCCCAGGTATCTTCTCGCGCCTACCCTCCCGTATTGCTTCAGGAGTCTCAGTTCCTCCTCCACATCCTGAAAGAGTATCAACCCCTTTCTTTTCCCGTAAATCTCTTCCCTGATCCCTTCGAGGTCATACTGTGTCCCTGAATCCAATACCTTTTCGACCCTTGTCTTCAGCCTCAGGGCATTCTCATAAACATCTTGAGAAACCGTGACTAATTCCCCGGATTCGTACCGCTGGATCCATTGCCTCAGAACGACCGAGGGATTGATTCTGACGTTCTCGCTGATAAATGAAAACGGCGGGAATTCAGGCGGCTTGCATCAAGCAGCAGAAGACACTGACAATTGTGGGAAAGACCCTCAAAGGTCTCCACCAGCCAGATCAGGTTGGGGTTGCTTTCTATCCTCCCTGACCCCTTTGAGAACAGCCCCATATGTCAGGGAGTGTCGGGCGGCGGGAAGAGCCGCTGGATACCGTCTGATGCGCACATGTCTCGGTTATCCAAGAGCCATCCTGGAGAATGGGAGGATTCCCGTCCAGCCCCCGGGCAGAGACTGGAGCAGATAGGCTTCACAATCGCTTGGCCTTTTCCGGCTTCCACTCATCCCAAGAGCGATCCTCTTCTGTGGGCTTTCCATACCCGCCCCAGATGTCCGCTTTTACATAAAGGGGATCTGCCCACCGGACGTGGTCGACACACCACCGGACAAAGCGATGGAAAGGGCGACGTCGTTGATGCTGCAATCAATGGCATCGAAACCGAGGTTCTTGATGAAGATGGTCATATAGTTGTTGAAAAGGACCATCATGGTGCCCCTGCTTTAGGCCCAGCGCAGCGCCTGGTCTTCCAGAGCGTAACCCTTCTTGTCCTTGAAAGGACCAACAAACGACCAGTCATCAAGCTTATCATGAATGCTCGGGTCCCAAATGGGCCTTATGAATATAGGGTTCTTTTGGTCAAATTGCGCTACATCCCCTCAAATATACTTCTCCTCCCATTGCTCTGGTGTTAGTTTCCTCATCAGATCCTCTCAATAATAGTAGTAGGGGAATCTGTCCCAAAACTTGGGATCGTCCTGTTTCCACTCGGCCCCGAACAAATCATCAAAGTAGGAGCCAAGCCTTTCAAGCCATCGCCTCCAAGGGTTGCGCTCCTTTTCCTTGGCCTCCAGGACATCCTTGAGAAAGATCGTAATATCCTTCATTTTGTCCTTCGGCACGTAGGAAACCGCACCCTCGAGGTGAGACTTCTTGATGTCTTCCGGGCTCAGGGCATGAGCCGTCAACATCACGGCGGCGACATCCTTCTCCTTGGCAACCTTGAGCAGATCATAGCCGTGGACTCCCATGATGTCCAGAATGGCTATATCAAATCTTTCCCTTTGGAGCAGATCCCTGCCCTCCTCGAGGGTTGAGGCCTTTACCACGTCGCACATGTATAATAGTTCCTCCAGTGTCTCCAGGACATCGGGCTCGTCATCGACAACGAGGATCCTTCTGTCCTCCAGGATATTCCTCCTCACTACGACACAGGTCCGGTCGGTTCCGTGACAAACCCTGGTAGACACACTCCCCATCATAAGGCCCTTGACGGCTCCCTGCCCTCTACTTCCCATAACAATCAGATCACAGTCAATCCAGGAGGCGTAACTGATGATCTCCTGTGCGGGATCCCCCTGAAGGCAGGCCATCTCAATTCGCCCTATGCCTCTGGCCCTCGCCTCGTTTTCCGCTGGTATGAGAATCTGGTCTGAAACGTATTGAGTATAGACAACACTCGGGCTCTCCCTGATTCCCTCGGACCTGATGAAATCCAGGACTGCCTTGGGGATTTCGGTCCTCTTGGTGACGTGAACAAGATGCACAGAGGCATCATTTTGAGCTGCGAGCGTGGAGGCAAAGTGGACTGCCTTGAGGGAGTGGATAGAGCCATCGACAGGCACAAGGATCTTCTTTATCATTTTGTAGTCCTTCCTTCCCTTGTATTATTTCTTGACGGGCGGATATCCCTCCCGTTTCCAGGCCTTGACCCCGCCCTTCAAGGCCTTGACATTGGTGTAGCCTTTCGAATGTAGTCTTCTGCCAACCTGGCAGATGTGGCCTCGTTAGGTCAGCTTCAGTAGAAGATGATTTCCTGGTCCTTTTGAAAGGTTGAGGCCATTGCCTCAAATTCTCCCCGCAGCAGAGCACTCTCCAGGAGGATATCCTTGCAGGTCTCATCATCATAGGCACAGGCGAGAAGCGCTGTTCCGGCCAGCACCTTCTGCCGTGCCTCTTCCGGAGCGATGCGTTCAATTTCCCCTGTCTTGTATTCTTGAGAAAGCACGTTAGAGCCGCTCGCTAGGAACAGCAGAGTCAGGCTAAGGGCCAAAATGGGCATAATGAACCGTCTCATGATTCTGTCCTCCTGAGGTTCTTTGATATAGGGGTCCGAGCTTACTCCAGCAAAGGGGCTGCTTGTCTTGCGGAAAATGCTATCACCGGGGTGTTAGCCGTTCCCAAGGTAGTAGCACTTGGCAAGGCCCAAGGCGAGGACAAGACCAACGTCTGTTGAAATGTCCAGGCTCCCGGAACTATAAACATTATCAAAGGTCATGGAGCCTGCCTTGAGACCATACTTGTCATAGACATCGGAATACAGGACATATCCGATCTTGCTACCATAGGCATCATAGATATCGGTGCTGACAACGTAACCAACCTTCTTGCCGTGGCCTCCGTACAGGTCATTGTGCAAGATATGCCCTATCCTATTCCCCGAAAGATCATAAAGGTTGTTCTGGCTAATTCGGGCCACCTTTTTCATTTCATCCTCCCGTCTCTCCTCTGCTTAGTGCTTCGATTCGCAACTACGGCGGCTTGTTTTTCGGCTGAGAACAATTATTAGTGCTCACTCCGTTCGGCTCGAGCTCACGGCCGAGGGCAGCACTAGGTCCTGAGTAAATACGTTAGCGTATTTGTGAATCGAAGGACTTAGCTTCGTCCTGCGTGAGAGCGATCGATCTTTGTTGATTATGATATCCCAGGAAGGGAACCGCGGCAACACCTAAACTGGCCGGGCACACCTAACAGGGAAACAGGCTTAGCTGCCTACCACATCCACCAACGGACTGCGCTTCCCTCTGAACAGCCCATCCCGAAGAGCAAAGACGGCTTTCACGCACATCCGGGTTCTTGCAAGAGCATACAATGGGCTCTATGCCGAAGTCCTTTGCCAACACGAGAAACCTCCCGTAACCCCTTTTCCTGAGCCCAAGGGGTATCAGCTTGCTCCGGGTGGAAGACCCCACTGTCGACCATGTTTGGGCCTCAAAGCAACTCATTAGTACCTTGGCCACCAGAGGCTGCAGTTCATTTTCAAGTTGGTCAAGGATGGCAGGTCTCAAGTGCAGATAGCTGAGAGTGACTTTTCTGACACCCCTCTCAGCCAGGGCTTGGTAGAGCGCTGTAATCGATTCTTCGTCATCCGTGTAGAATGGGATGATGGGATCGATTCTGGCCTCCACTTGGATTCCTGCCTCCATAAGGTTGGTAATATTGTCGAGGCGTTCCTGCACCGTGGCAGCCCCTGGTTCAAAGAGCTGCTGATATGCGTCGCTCGTCGATACCAACCCGATCCGTGCATGAACCAAATGGGAATGATTGGCAAATAGCTTCATGAAGCGGTCGGTGATCTTCCCCTTCGTCAGAAAGGTCAATCCAACGCCTCTTTCCAGGAGGGATTCCATGGTTCGGTAGGCAATATCCTGGATACGTGGATGGCTCTGGAAGGAATCCGAAGAGGTATTAAAGGCGACCCAATTCACTGGGCGGCGCCTCCTGGCGTTGTCGAGCTCCCGGGACAGCTTCTCGGGCAAATTATGATACAGGTGGACCTCATCCTCCCGCGGTGCCCACTGGTAGCCTCTTGCATAGCAGTAAACGCATTTGAATTCGCAGCCTCTTGTCACGTTGATCCTGTAAACACCTTTGAGGCATCCAAATTCAGCTCGTGTCAATAGGCGACCCTTCCTTTCGACCTCGACCAATTTCATAGGGGACCCCGTACTTCCGCCAAGCAGGGCTCAGGACATGACTTCGGGATGGATTGTTACGCCTGATTCGATCATAGCCTTCGCCGATACCCCGGCCTCATGCACCGACTCCCGGTCTCCGGAGATCAGGGGGTGCCACCAGGGAAGGTCTCCTCCCCGGGCAACGATTCGATAGGCGCACGTCCCCGGGAGCCAGCCGATCTCAGGCAGGTTCTCGGTCGTAAGTTTGATGCAATTGGGGTTTGCCACGGTCCTTATCTCGTAGATCCTGCACCTGCAGCTCTCTATATCCAGATACTTGCAGGGGATGGGAGTCAGCCAGATGATCCCTGTATCATTGTCTTGGATCTTTTCCAGGCAGCAAACAGCGCAGCCGTCGCACAGGGATTCCCATTCCTCCTGCGCCATCTCGTCGAGGGTCCTTGTTTTCCAAAAACCTTCCATTCCTTGATTCATGTCTCCACCCGGAATTCCGGTTCTTGCAGGCGGAGCTCCTACAGGTTGTTCTCCAAAACACGACGAAAATGGTCGATGGCCATTTGCTCTCCCCGGATCACCAAGGCATTTAAGGCCGCAGAGCAGAAAACGGCAGGTTTGTCTACAGCCGTGGGCGTAATGCTTGAAGATTGCTCATATCGATCACGGCCGAGCCCTCTTCCCCGTATGATATATCGTGAATCTCAAAAGTAAAGATCCTGGTGTAAAGCACCGGGAATAGGTTGGGGTTTCGGCGCCTCTTCTAAGTATCGGGGCCAACCCATCGAATGAGGGCCCCCGGATTGGGCCCTGCCACATGGGACTTCATCAAGAAAGACTTGAAAGGCTTGAGCGGGGTCTTGCCTCGTGATTCATTTCTTCTCGATCCACACTTCACCATAAGGGATATAGGCCGCCCCCAGGTAACTCACTTTCACTCCTCTCACCCAGGGTTGAAACAGGTAATTGAAACTATTGACATGCTGACAGATAATGGGGGCCTCCTGCATCACCATTCTTTCAATATTCCGGTAAAGCTTTACCCGCTCCATGTAATCAATCTCCCTCCTTGCCCTCTCAAGAATCTCATCGACTTCCGGGTTCCTATATCCCATCCTGTTCGTCCTGCTCTTGGAATGGAACAGGACGTAGAGGAAGTTGTCTGGATCCGGGTAATCCGCATACCAGGCAGCGTAGTACATCGGAGCCTTCTTTTTATTGATTCGCTCCAGAAACTCCGCCCAGTTCTTTGCCACCTTTGGAACGAGTTGGATACCGATTTCGGCCAAATAATGCTTGTAGGCCTGGAGCTCCTTCTGAACGCTTTCGGACTTTGACACGGTCCATATCTCGATCGGTTCTATTCCGCGTCCCATGGGGTGGCCCGCATCCTGAAGGAGTTGCCTTGCCTTTTCAGGATCATAACCGTAACCCTTGAACTTGGGGTTGAAACCCGCAACTCCCGGAGGTAGGACCCCCTTTGCAGGAATACTTCCCCTCTTGGTTATGTTCCTGACAATGCTTTCTGTGTCAATCCCATAGGAAATCGCTTTGCGAATCCTTACATCTTTGAGGGGTCTCACGCTCACGTTCATTCCGACATAGACGAGGTTTAGGGTTGGCTTGCTGATAAGGGTAAACCTCTCCCCATAACTGGGATCGGCCATGATCGTGGAGTATTTGTTGCTCGGGATAATGGCCTGATCAAGGAGGCCATGTTCAAAGTCTTGAAAAATCTTCTCCCACTCTATGTTTTGATAGATCCTGAAATGCAGGGAATCAACAAAGGGCCTGCCTCCGAAATAGGACTCATTGGCCTTGAGGAGGATTCTCCTGCCTGGCTCCCAGGAGTCAAACCGGTAGGCCCCTGTCCCTACGGGATGCCTCCCAAAGGAAGGTCCTAATGCCTCCACCGGCACCACCTTGGCATTTGCCATGGCGAGTATGGACAAAAAGGGGGTAAAGGGGTGTTCCAGTTCAATCTTGAGTGTGTAAGGGTCCGGGGCCCTCAAACCACTTACGGAAAAGGCCTTTCCCTCATTGTAGGCCTTAGCTCCCTTTATGTTTAAGAAAAAGGAAGCCACCGGCGATTTCGTATCAGGGCTCAGTATCCTGCTGAGGGAGAAAATGAAATCTCTCGACGTTACCTCGCGTCCGTTGTGAAATGTGACCCCCTGGCGGAGAAAGAAGGTATAGGTGAGATGATCGCGGGAAATCTTCCAGACCCTGGCGATGGCCGGAACCACATTCAATTCCTTGTCGAATTCCACGAGCCCGTCAAATATGTTCATTGCCACATTAACAGAGTATATGTCAGTAATATAGGCCGGATCCAGGTTGGTGGGCTCGCTGGCCAGTGGAAGTCTGTAGGTTCCCCCATATCTGGCCCTTTCGCTGCAGTCGCCATAACCCTGGAGATAGCCGAGCAAAAACAATTGGCTAAGGGAAACAAGGAGCAATACCCCCAGTTTCTTACAGAACTCTTTTCCCATTGTTCACCCTCCCCTTAAGATTGTGTATTCTCCAGCGTGCTATCATGACCGCCAAAGAATTGGAATGGAACGACTTTGCCTTCCCTGGCCACGCCTTCTTTTTCCGTGTATTCGGTTTCCAGGATACCCAAAAAGACATCGACCACCTCTTCATCGAACTGGGTCCCCTTGTTTGCCCTGAGCTCCCGTCTTATCCCCCCCAGAGACAATGGTGGCCTGTATGCACGTTTCGAGTTCATGGCATCAAAGGCGTCCGCGACGATGATGATCTTTTCTGAGAGTGTGAGACGGCTCCCGTAGAGGCCGTCAGGATATCCTCTCCCGTCTTCCCTTTCGTGGTGGTGGCGAACGATCCTGCACTCTTCGCTCAGGGAAAGCAGTGGCCGCAAGATTTCCTCCCCTGATACTGGATGCTGCCTGATCTGCGTCCACTCGTCGGGATCAAGACCAGATTTCTTGTTAAGGATCTTTTCTCCAACCCCGATCTTGCCGATGTCATGGAGAAGGGCCGCGTTGTAGAGAACCTTCAGCGACTTCTCGTTCATGGACATCTCTTTGCCTATCTTTAAGCATATCTTTGCAACTCTTTCCGCATGCCCGTGGGTATATTCATCTTTGAATTCCTGTGTCTTGGCCAGGGACTTGATAGAGTTGAGATAGGCCTCCTCCAATTCATTGAAGAGCTTACTGTTCTTGATAGATGCCGTGGCATGGCTCGCCAAGACAGAGAGGGTCTGTAAGGTCGAGTTATCCACCCTTCCGTCTTCGTTCTTCTTGATAAGGTTTATGTAGCCCAAGAGGGTATCGGACTGCTGAAGGGGTACGGTAAGAAACTCATAGCCCGGATTGGAATCTAATTTCATACTGAATATGGTCGTATCCCTCTGGAAATTCTGCAGCCTCGCGATCAGGGGCTTCATCCCGGGATTTGCAACAAATCCATGGTACTGCTTGCTGGTCTCGGTCTCCAGGATCTCTTCTGCGGGTCTCCCCAGATCCTCCTCGAGTGGGCCTTTCCACGCCTTTGCGACCACTTGGGGGCTGTCCACCTGGTCGAATACGATCAGGTTCCCGCCCAGGGTATTCCCGCTCGCGGTGAGGGCTGCCTCCAAGATCAAGTCATAGAGCTTTTGCTGGTTCTGGATGGAGTTCATGGCCTGGCTAACCTGAAAAAGGCTGTGAAGTCGGCGATTGCTCTTTGTCAGCTCTTCATTCGTATCTGTAAGCATGTTGATTTGGTCCTTCAAGGCCTCCCGCATTTCTTCAAATCTGGTGCCCAGGTAGGCGATTTCATCTCTTGTCATGATGTTTATCTGTTGTTCGTACTCGCCGTTCGATATGGCTTCCACGCTCCCCACAAGATTTCCTATGGGTTTGGTGATCCGACGTGCCAGTTCCAGACAAAAAAGACAACTCAACAACACTGCGATGCCGCCGAGGGCAAAGAGGGAAAGTCTCGTCTTCATCATGGCTGCATGCATATCCTTCAGGGAGAGGCCTATTCTAACAGTGCCCCATTTCTCGCCCTTGAGCCGGATAGGCACTGAAATATCGCATACATCATGGCCGGATCCCGGCATCTTTCCGAACTGGGTCAACGCCCTGTTGCTGCCTAGGGCATTGTCGTTGATATCATTCCGGATAATGCTTGACTTGAACTTCGCCGGCCCGCTGTAAGCTGCAACCTCGCCGTCGAAGAGCAAGACAATGGCATAAGCCAGGCCGTTTTCAGAGGTGACCCTTTCCACGCTCTGCTCGATGTTCACATAGTTGTAAGTGGCCAGATAGTTCGTATTCACGGCTGCGAGGTTCTTCGCCAAGGACAGGCCCCGTTTTGTGAATTCCTCCAGCATGGAGCTCTGCATATGGTGTTCCACGACGAAAATGATGGCAGTCATCAGCATCACTTCTAGAACAATGATGCTCACCATAAATTTCGTGCGCAGTCTGACCCTTATTCTGTCTTTCTTGTTGCGGCGATCTTCTTTCATGGTCTTTCCTCCATGGACTGTGTCCCCATGAGCGCATCAAGAACAAGAATAGGGGCTTCTTGCCCCTAGTCCTTCCAAGCCTCCTTCCGGTGTATCTCCCTGCTGAACCACCTTAGGATCCCCTCTCCCGTGAGCCAAGCCCGGTCGGAACCTGTCTTGCTTTCCTGGGCCGTCTCCAGGGCTGTTATCATGTCGAGATCGCCTGAGGAGTAGTAATTGCGAAGAGGTTCTGATGTGGCCCTGAGGATCCCCCTAATCTCCTCCGTGCTGAGGCCGGGATCCATCGCCAACATCATCGCCACAGTAGCTGTCACGTGGGGAGCCGCCATGCTCGTGCCGCTACAGATACCAAACGCGCCCCTCTTTTTCTTCTTGGATGCTATGGCCGTGGACAGGATATCCACACCCGGAGCGGTCACATCCAGCATTTCGTCGGAGTTTGAAAAGGACGCCAATTCCCCATAGGGAGTGCTGGCACCCACAGCTATAACCTCCGGGTATCGTGCCGGATACATGACAGCGTAACGCGACAAACCGGCATACCCGCCGTCTGCCGCTCCGCCATCTGCGGCCCCACCGTCCGCTGCTCCACCATCTGCTGCTCCACCATCTGCTGCTCCACCATCGGCAGCTCCACCGTCCGCTGCTCCACCGTCCGCTGCTCCACCATCTGCGGCCCCACCGTCCGCTGCTCCAAACACAAATGCGGCATCAATGCGCGGAGCATCCCAGTTTGAATGATTTCCAGCAGCCGCAACCAGCACTATTCCTGCTTGGGTTGCCTTCTCTATGGCCTTTCGAACAGCTGGGCTGTCGTCTCGATATGCCACGCTCAAGTTCACAAGATCTATGTTCCGGATGATGGCCCATTGGAGACCCAAAACGATATTGTAGAGGTCACCATAGGTGTATCGGTCAAGGATCTTCACTGAATAGAGCTCGGCGGGAATACTCAGTCCGAAGGCAGCGCTGCTAATTACGACCCATATGGTCCCTGCTATATGGGTCCCGTGACCATTATCATCCTGTGGAATACCCTCTGTCATCCTGGTGAAGTCAAAACCGTCTCTTACGATTCCCCGCAGAAGGGGATGCGAGGCATCTATGCCAGTGTCGAGGACGGCTATTTTGATGGGATGCTTCGTCAGTTCCCAGAGGGCCTTTCTGGTCACCCAGGGCACCTCATTGAACTCAAATTCATCTGTTATCAGTTCCGGATCTCGAAGCTGGTCATAGAGCTTCAAGACTCCCCATGGCCTGTGGTTGCCGGGTGGCCGCGGGACCGGTTGGATGAAGCTGGTGCCCGACAGCGAGTCACCTTTCCGCTTCCCAGACCGTTTCCCCTTTGTGCCCCTTCTGAGTCCCTGCACGTGTAGTTTCTGGTTGTCTTCGACCGAGAGAACTCGGGGATCGGCAGCTAGATCGGAAGAGGAAATCCCCTCGGGGACCTTGAGGACAAGGCCGTTTATAATGGGAAGCTCTCTGATGGTGAGAACTCCGGATATCTCCCAGTACTCTGCGTAGGCCTGAATTTCCTGCCAGGGCACGTCATCGTGAAACATCACGATCTTTTCCCTGAATCCTCCCTCTTGAGCCCATAAGGGAGAAACGAGAGGTCCCGCACCCAGCAAGACGACCAGCAGAATCATGACGATTCTTGGTATCTTCATCTTCTGCCTCCTTTCCCCGAGTTTTATTGTTGGCGGATAACAAACCGTGCCCGGATCATTTCCCTTGTCTCATCCCTCAATACATCTCGCGTGATCCCCTTTTACCCCCTCTTATTGTCGCCCCGGGCACCAGTTTGCCAGTTCCTTTCCCATGCTATGGCTCGGCTTAAGGTTCAAGGAAAAACATCCAGAAATGACCAAAAGTCTTGTATTTCTATTCATATCATTTGTAATACAGCCGAAGCAAAAATTTTTGGCCTATTTATCCGTGTACTTTGACCCCACCGTTTTCCCTTTCCCAAGTCATTTCCTACATCAGGTACCTGGAAAGGACTTCGAGATCCTTCTCCTTTGGCCCCGCGAAATTGGCCCCCACCTGGATCTCCTGCCCCAGATCTCTCATGTGCCGGGCAACGCAATCGAAACAGAGCTCTTTAGATGCCTTTGGGAGTTCGAAGCAGATCGTGAAGTTGGGCGCTTCGCCCTCAAAGGTGAATCTTACCTCGGTGCCCTTGTGGAACGTCAGCAGGGCACCGCCCTTGGAGAGGTCTATAACAACGCCCGGAAAAGCAGTCGTGGTGTCACCCTCCCTGAGATAAGTCTTCATGGGGATGGTGACCTTTTTCCTTGCAAACCTCCGGCGGTCTGCACTGAAATCAGGACCCTTCAGGAAGCCTTCCCTGACGAGGTATTCTGTCACGATTTTATCCAGGAGTGAGGCTACAGAACGACGATCTCTTTCCGCAGCCTCCTTCAAGGCATCCCTTACACGGCGATTCATCCTCATCGTGTAGACAATATCCTTTACAGCCATTTCGGTTCCTCCCGCTGTCCCTACAAAAAAAGCCGGGGTGCCTGTCCAGGCAACCCGGCTTACTCTCAAAGGAAGAGGCCCGTGGCTTTCCGTCCCTACCTTGCGATAGGTTTGGCTTTCTCAGGACGTCCTTCGATGAAACCTTGATCTGTGTGGCATTATAATATCAAATGTAATACGATTTCAAGCATTTTTTTTCGTGGGAGAAATGATTGGTTCCCCGGGCTCACCCCTTGCTGAAGGATCAAGACATGGTGCCCTGATGCCAGGGACGGGATTATGATTATTTTGCGTATGTGGAACTTAAGCATCTGATATGCCAGCATTAATTTTTCCAAACCTCATCTGGTCCTTGACCGAAAGAACAGGATTTTGTAATCTAATTGGGGATTCGGCGATAGAGAAGAAAGAGACGGTGTTCCCGGTGCAGTCCAGACCCCTATAGTTTTCGGAGGAGAACCATGCCCAAGGACTATTACATGGTTCTGGGAATCAATAGGGACGTAGACCCTGACAAGATCAAGAGGGCCTACCGTGAGGTGGCCAAAAAATACCACCCTGATACCGCTCCCTCTAAGGAAGGCGCAGAGAGGTTCCTTGAGATTCGAGAGGCCTATGAGACCCTTTCGGACGAGAAGAGAAGAAAAGAGTATGACCGGCAGCTGGTCAGGGGTGGACCCCAAGGTGGGGATCGTCTGGCGCGGGGGTCCCGGGCTCGCCCGTCTCCAACCAGGGCCAGGGAGAAGCCCTTTCCTTTCTATCCCAATGATCTTGATTCTGTTTTCCCCTTTGATGCCTCTGGTTTTTCTTGGCCGGGACTCGGGGAGAAGGATATCTTTTATGAGGCGATACTCTCTCCGGAGGAGGCCCGGGAAGGCGGCACTTTTTCCCTGGAGATCACGGTGGAAGAGCCATGCCCGACCTGTTCGCGAATGAGGTATGGGGGGGATCTCCCGTGTCGGCTTTGTTCCAGAACAGGCCTTATACGAACAGCCAGGGAAATGCCTCTGAGCATTCCCCCGGGGTTAGACACGGGGCCCGTATAAGATATCCCATGGACCCAATCGGCCTCAGAAACTCCTCTATCAACCTGGTGGTCCTGGTCGATCAGACTATATAGCCAAAACAGGCCCTTCAGATTGACCCTGCCAGTTGACGCCTTTCACAGGGGTACGGGGATACGGTACATGGAAAAAGGGAGAACCATAATCCACCTGGACATAGATGCCTTCTATCCCTCCGTTGAAGTCCTGGACAATCCTCATTTGAGGGGGAGACCCGTAATAGTGGGCGGCACCGTGAAAAGGGGTGTCGTATCTTCTGCGTCCTATGAAGCAAGGAAATACGGGGTCCACTCTGCCCAACCCATTGCAACAGCCCTAAGACTTTGTCCCAACGGCGTTTTTCTCCCTGTCAGGATGTCCAGGTACAGGGATCTCTCCCGGGCAGTCTTTGACATCTTCTATCGATTCACGCCCCTCGTGGAACCCCTCTCAATAGACGAAGCCTTCCTTGACGTGACCGGTTCGACGCGTCTTTTCGGTTCCCCGGTGGAGATTGCCCGCAGGATAAAAAAGGCCGTCAGGGATGAGACAGGACTTACCATATCTGCTGGCATAGCTCCGTCCAAGTTTGTCGCCAAGATTGCCTCTGATATGGACAAACCCGACGGCCTGACCCACGTCCCCCGCGATAGGGTCAGGGATTTCTTGGGGCCCCTGCCCCTGGAGAAGATGTGGGGAGTTGGGGAAGTCTCCCTCAAGGCCCTTACAGAACTAAAGGTGAGGACCTTTGAAGACCTGAGCCGTGTCCCCGTCCATGTGCTCGAGCGCAAGTTCGGGAAATACGGGGCACGCATGCACCAGCTCTCCCTGGGGGAGGATGAGAGGGAAGTCGTGCCCCAGCGGTCGGCAAAATCCCTCGGCCACGAAGTAACATTCCAAAGAGACATAAAGGAATTGGACACCGCAAAGAAGGAGCTTCTCTCCTTGGCCCACAGGGTTGCCCGCCGCCTCCGCAGGCATGGTCTCACGGGGAAGACGATTACCCTGAAGGTGAAATACTGGGATTTCATTCAGGTGACCAGGTCCGAGACCATCCAAGAGGCAACGGATGACGGCGGGGAGATCTACTCGATCGCCTGCGCCCTCCTGGAAAAGACCGACACGGGCAAAACGCCTGTGAGGCTCCTCGGTATAAGCCTTTCTCAATTAGACTCAGAGGCCGAAGGGCAGCTTTCTCTCTTCCGCCAGGAGGAAGACCATTCTCGGAGGAAAAACTTGAACAGGGCCCTGGATTCTCTCTACGACAAATTCGGTGAAAAAGGGATCCTCCCCGGGTCCTTACTGAAAGAGAAGTGAAGCTCCCTATGCTCCGTCCCGGCGAAGGCGAGTGAACTTGCCTGTTAACTCCGCATCCTGCCAGGCCGTCAGCCAGATCGCTAGTTGTCGGGATTGCGCATCCCGTAGATCCGCCGGATCTCCACCTCTGAGAATCGATACACGGTGCCGCAGTAGTGGCATCTCACCTCCAGGGGAAAGGGACCGGTCTCCAGAATGTCCTTTAGCTCGTTTATGTCCATGAGCGTGAGGAGTACACGCAATCTCTCCCTGTTGCAATGGCATCTGAATTCTATGTGCCGCTCGACCAGGTATTGGGGCGAATAGGATTCAAACACCTCCTCGACGAGGTCACGGGGATTATGGCTCTGGCTGAAAAACACGCCCAAAGAGGGCAGGTGAGAGACCCTCTCCTCCAAATCAGCAGCCATGCTGTCACTGGTATCGGGCATGGTCTGCAACAGGAGGCCTCCCGCCCCTGTCACTTCGCCCTGCCTGTTGAGCTTTATTCCAAGATTGAATGCCGTCGGAATCTGTTCTGATTCGAGGTAGTAGTTTGCGAGATCCAGTGCAATATTTCCGTACTTGAGTCCCACCTGGCCCGTGAATGGATGCTTGGCATTTTGGAGATAACGGGTCACTGACAGGATACCCTCCCCGAAAAACGGGGCCAAGTCAAAGTCCTCCAGGGGGCCATTGACCGGAATGGGAATCCTCTTGAGGTATCCCCTGACCTCACCAAAGGCGTTCGCCTCTGCGACAAGGCCCCTTACCGGACCGGAGCAGTCGATCTTAACGACTATTCGATCCCTCCCTTTCAGGTCTGCTGCCATAAGGGCGGTACCGAGGTACGCCCGCCCCAGGACCATTGTTTCCAGAATTCCCAGGACATGGCTGGATCCCATCTCCTGGATCATCCTGGTCCCATTCAAGATCACGCCCCTCGCAGCTCCGGATGCCAGGAGGAAATTGCACAGCCGATCCCCTGTTTCCCGAGAAGACTCCGGTTTTAGGGTGTTGCTGAAACGGGGTTCCATATTTCCCTCCCCCCCTTCTGCTCGAATTCCCTTCAGCGACCAATCATCTTCCTGAACTCCGCTTCTTCCAGGGTCCTCACGCCCAGGTTCCGTGCCCGCTGGTACTTGGACCCAGGATCCCTTCCAACGACCACGAAATCTGTTTTTGTGCTTACAGAGGACGACACCCTTCCGCCCATGGCCTCTATTATCCGGCGAGCTTCTTCTCTTGTCATGGCTTCCAGGGTCCCTGTCAAGACAAATGTCCTGCCCGACAGGGCTGTTTCCTTCCTGGGGCAAGTCTCTTCAACAGGGAAAACAACACCACCCCTTTTCAGCTTCTCAAGGATCTTCACGTTTACGGGATTGCGGAAAAAACCATGGATGCTCTCTGCGACTATTGGACCTATCTCGTCTACGAGGGTGAGGTCATCTATACCCTGCTTCGCCAGATTGTCTATGGAACCAAAACGGCGTGCAAGGACTCTGGCCAGGTGTTGGCCCACGTTTCTGATCCCCAGGGCGTATATCAAGCTAGAAAGGCTTGGTCTCCGGCTCCTGTCAATGGCTTGAAGTATGTTTTCTGCCAGTTTGTCCCCCATCCTGTCCATCTTCATGAGGTCTTCCTTTTTCAGGAAGTAGAGATCGGCCTGATCTCTTATGAGACCCTTGTCGACCATTTGCTCAAGGAGCTTGGGACCCAAGCCGTCAATGTCCATGGCCCCCTTGGATACAAAGTGGGCGAGGTTCTCCTTGATCTGTGCCGGACAGGCAATACCCGTGCACCTTCGTATGGCCTCGCCTTCGGGCCTGATTGCCTTTGAGCCGCACACGGGACACCGATCAGGCATGGAGAAGGTCCTTTCGTCACCCCTTCTGTTCGAGACAATCACCTTGACTACCTCGGGAATCACGTCTCCGGCCCTTCGCACGACGACTGTGTCACCAATTCGCACGTCCTTCTTCTTTACTTCATCCTCATTGTGAAGGGAGGCCCGGCTCACCTCGACTCCCCCGACCCTGATCGGTTCCAGTATGGCTACGGGTGTCAGCGCCCCGGTCCTTCCCACGCTCACAACAATGTCTTTGACCCGGGTGTATTCTTCCTGGGCCGGGAATTTCCAGGCAACGGCCCAGCGGGGGCTTCTGGAAAGCTCTCCCATCTTTTCCTGGAGTGCGAATTCATTGACTTTGATCACTATCCCGTCTATTTCATAGGGTAACTCGTTTCTCAGGCCCAGGATCTTTTCGTAATGGGCCTTGACCTGATCCACCGAGTGGCACAGGGCAGCGTACTGACTCGTCTTGAACCCGATCTTCCTCAAGAACACGAGAGTATCCCAGTGGTTCGTCAGCACCTTCCCCTCGATCCTGCCGATCCCATAGGCATACATACCAAGCGGCCTCGTACTTGTAATCTTGGGGTCCAACTGCCTGACCGACCCTGCGGCAGCATTCCTCGGATTTGCAAAAATGGGTTCCCCGGCCTCCTCTCTCACCCGGTTCAATCCCTCGAAGTCCTCCTTGTTCATGATAATCTCCCCCCTCACCTCTATGAGGGGAAAGGCGGCCTTCCCAAGGAGCCTCAGGGGGATGGATTTCACGGTCCTCAGGTTCAGTGTCACGTCCTCGCCCACTATTCCGTCGCCCCTTGTGGAGCCCTGGGCAAAAACCCCATTCACATAGACCAGTTCCACTGCGAGACCATCGAACTTGGGTTCGACCGTGTACATAATCTCTTCTTCCTTGGCCCCGGTCAACTCCCGAACCCTGCGGTGGAAATCAAGGAATTCCGTTTCTGAAAGGACTTTGTTCAGGCTCAGCATAGGAAGGCTGTGCCTTACGGTCTCAAAGGCCTCAAGCGGGGCAGCACCGACCCGCTGGGTTGGGGAGTCCTCGCTGATGAGTTCCGGATAAGCCTTCTCCAAGGCTACCAGCTCGTCAAAGAGCCGGTCATATTGGGCATCCGAGATCTCCGGATCGTCCAAGACATAGTATCTGTAGTTGTGGTAATTGATCTGATCCCTGAGCTCTTCGACCCTTTCGACGATCTTTCTGTCCGGCACAGGCATTTCAAGACCCCTTCCCTCGCCCTGATTCCCATGGGGGCATTTTCACCGTATGTGTCCCAAACTTGGAGCCCGAGTGGCCCCAGCAGGGATGACAGGTGCCTTGCGTGGTCCCCTTGATCCTCGAAAATATACCATGATCAAAATGAGATAATCAAATCTTTGAGGGCAAAATAGACGTGGCATCTTTCCTTGCGGGATGGCCAACAGCAGGAAATTGCAGGGTCTGGAGTCTCCCCCCGATCTTGCCTGTTCCTCTAGCGCAAGCGAAAAAGATCCGGAGTTCAACAGTGTCAGACTAGTAAGTTCTGTGTCGCTCTATTCTGCAGAGTGCCGTCTTGAGCGGCCACCCCCCACTTCGAGGGTTGAGCCTTGAAGGGTCGTCATCAGTGAGAACATTGATATTGGACTCCCATACGCCTCCGTGCCAAGGGTATTCCCCCGGTAATTCCGGAAACCACCACCCGTGTTCGCCATGAACCACGCGGGGGTGTATTCCCTCGAAATAGGAGCATTGCTGCCTGATTCTGCCCCTGGGCGTCTCTATCCACACCCAATCACCGTCATTGATACCAAGGCTCTTTGCGGTCTTGGGATTGATCTGGACCTTCGGATTTGGTCGCCTTTTTCTGATGGATTCAATCTGTCTATGCTCGGAGTGGTAATAGGGATTGAACCGGCCACCCGTTATGAGCATATAAGGGTAATCCTTTGCCAACTCAGGAGATCCAAAGGGGCCCTCCCTGGGTTCTTCGAACCTCGGAAGCGGGTCATAACCCATTTGCTCGAATATCTTGGAACAGAGTTCCAGCTTCCCAGTGGGGGTGGCGAAACCACCCATCTTTTCGTATTTCCTGTACTCCCTCTTCGGGAGGAACACCCCGTTGTGCTGCTCCATAAAGCTCTTCAGACCCAACCCTATCCTTCTGAGCCGATCATCATGGAACTCCTCCAGGTTTTTCCATTTCCAGTATTCCTCCTGCCCCAGGCGAATCCCCAGGCCCCTGAAAAAATCATATTCCGTGTAATATTCGTGCTCACCAGGCACGATCGCCGGCAGCGCCGCCTGTCCTGCGATAAGTCCGGCGCCGACTCCGAAAGGTTCCACATTGGGTCTTTCAAGCCAACAGGCCGACGGGAGAACATAATCGGCCAGTTGAGCAGAGGGAGTCAGCCAGAAATCTTTCACCACATAGAGGTCAAGGCTTTTGAGGGCCTTGTAGACCTGCTTCACATTGGCATAGGTCACCATTGGATTGCTGAATACCGAAATCCCCGCCCTGACCGGATAGGGCTCCCCGGTCAGGATCGCCCTGATGACCATGGGATAGTTCGCATAGGCCCGCAAGGGGCTCTTCCCCTGCCACATGTTCTTGTTGTAACTCCATATCAGATCACGCCCTTCGTGGGTCAGGAGCTTGAATCTGTCGGCCCCTATCTGCTTGTCCTTCTGCTCCCTTGGCAGTCTGCTGGACAGTTCCAGGCCGGGGGCAACCGGGCTCTTCTTGCTCCCGGCAATGGTCCCCGGTACATAGTCACCCCCTTCAACATCGATATTTCCGACGATTGCCGCCAGGATCAATCTCGCCTGGAGCGCCTCAATGCTGTTTTCCAGTTGTTCTGCCCCCATTCCGTGGACGCTCATCCCGGGCCGGTTGGTCGCGTACGTGATGGCCGCCTCACGGATCTTTTCTGCTGGAACCCACGTAGTCTCTGCGGCCCTCTCAGGGGGGTATTCTCTTGCTCTCTCGGCGACCTCGTCAAACCCGTAACACCACTTTTCAACGAACTCCCTGTCATAGAGTTCCTCTTCTATGACCACATTTATCATGGACATGAGGAGGGCCGTATCGGTACCCGGTCGAACCTGGAGCCAGATGTCAGCCATCTTTGCGGGCTCTGTCAGCCGGGGATCAATGACAATGAACTTCGTTCCTCTCTTTTTGGCGTCCCTCATTGTCTTCCACAATCGGGGATAGGCAACGGAAGGAATCATGCCCAGGATAATGGCACATTTCGTTGGATAGTTTCCGTCCTTGTCCGGATCGATCGTCACGTCTCCCCTGTATTGCAGGGGCCATCCGATCATGGCCGCACTCACTGAAACAGAAGGTCCGTAACATATGGTTGCAGGGCCCACAACATTGGGAGAGCCGAAGAGATTCATAAATCTCGGTCCTGTCCAGGAGGTTGATCTCGCCGTACCCTGGGTGATCATCAATGTCTCCGGGCCGTATTCTCCCCGTAGCCTCTCCAGCCTTTCACATATCTCGTCAAGGGCCTGCTGCCAGGATACAGGCACCCACTTGTTCTCGCCTCTTTCCCCTGCCCTCTTCAAAGGAAACTTGAGTCTGTCGGGATGATAAACATATTCCTTGGCCATGGCACTCCTGAGGCACCCCCTTGTCGGGGGAAAGATCTTATCCACCCTCGGATCGCTCCTGTCCTCTTGTATCTTCTCCAGCTTCCCGTCTCTTGAATGCACCACAACCCTGCAATCAGCATGGCACCACCGACATATGGCCCTTGTCTGTTTCTCAACCACAATCCCAACAACCTCCTCGCCCGTTTCCAGTTGGGGACGTTGACTTGTAATTCAGCATAGCCGCCGGGCCAAGAAATAGGCCCGGAGTGAACGAAAATGAGACTTTTTGCTTGTGCAACACTTTAGCTACTTAAAATCATCCTCGGACCGGGTAAAGGGGAAATGATGTCTTGACCAGCCCGGGAGCCTTGGAACGCAAGAAAAGGCATCATTTCCCACATCGAGCCATCCCGGGACCTCAGGACTTGCTTTCCGAACAGTTGACGTGCTACCCGGTTGTCTTGACGCGTTGCAGCCTACAAGAACAGAGCCGGCATGAAGTTTCATACAAGCAACTCGCTCTGCGTCACTATGATGGTCCTTTAGAATTGTCTCCATGTTCATGAAACAGCGGGCCTCGAACTAACTCTTTCGTGAGCGCTTCTCAGTTTCTGACTGCGCTTACCGCTTTGCCACTGGTGACCTAGGGAGCTTGCTTCACGGTCAATGAGACTCCGGCTGCTGCGGCCGTTAGAAGGGGCGAACTACAAGCTTCTTGTCACAGCCGATTCCAAGTCACAATGCTGAATTACAAATCAACGTCCCCGAACTCCATTGACAGGTTCTTGATTCGGATTTCTCAGGATGATCCTGAGTAGCTATACCAATAGCCTTGGAAATAAAGGGGGTGAGCCCGTGGCGAAAATTCCCATCGATTATCTTAGACTCTTACTTAGGAAAGTCAACAGACTAAAACTCATAGGGCCATAACCAAAAGTCATGACCGGCACCATCACCTTCAACTTGTCTCTCCCATCACCTCCGCCACGATCTCCGAAATCTCCTTTACCGGAATCCCTTTCTCCGAAGCTGGATCCTCCAGGGTCATGACGCAAAAGGGGCAACTGGTGGCCAGCACCTCGGCACCCTTGCGGAGTGCTTCCCGCACTCTCTTTTCACTGTTTCTTTCCCCGCTATCCTCCGCATCATAAAACATCCGTCCTCCTCCCCCTTCACAGCAGAGGGAGTTCTCCCTGTTCCAGGAAAACTCCAGCAACTCCAGGCCCTCTATAGCCTGGAGAATCTTCCTTGGCGGGTCAAATACCTTGTTCTGTTTACCCAGGAAACAGGGATCATGGTAAATGACCTTTTTCCTGTAAGGAGCGGAAAGGCTTACTGCCCCCTTCTCAATAAGGTCTGCCAGCACCTCCGTATAATGAACCACAGTGATCTCCGCCTCATGGTATTCATTTTTCATTGCTGTCAGGCAATGGGGGGACAACGTGATGATCTCTTGAACACCGTTCTCTTTCAATTTGGCAACGTTTTCCTCCTTGAGCTCCTCGAAGAGCCCGATCTCTCCCATCCTTCGTATCTCGTTGCCACAGCAAGACTCTTCTGTCCCCAGGATGCCGAATTCAAGTCCTCCGCTATGGAGTATTCTCGCTACGTTCACGGGTATGCTCATGCATCGCGGATCATAGGCCTGAATGCAGCACGAAAAAAGAAGCCTCTTGGACCGGGTTTCTCTCACGTGCGGGACCTCAAAGTCAAGGTCCTCTGTCCATGCTGAGCGTTTCGATTGCGGACGCCCCCACGGATTCTTCTGTACAAAGGTGCTCTCCAGGGCCTTCTGGATGGAGAGTGGGATCTTCCCTGCCTCCACAGCGTCAGACCTCTCGTTGATCAAGACCTCCAAGGGCTTTACGTCCCTCGGGCACCTCAGCAGGCACTCCCCGCAAGAGGTACAGAACCAGATATCGAATTCCTTCGCGCCCTGTTGCAGTTGTTTCCTTCTCACCAGTTTGCGTATGTTCAGTTTGTCCCTGCCGGATATCGGACAGCTCCCCGTACACATACCGCACTGCATGCACAAGAATACGTTGCTTTGACTCTCGCTTTCCATCTTTTCAACTCCCGAATCAGTTTCATATCATTTTGGAACCCGGCATAGAAAAGCCTCCCTTTGATCAAACTCGTGAGTTACCGAATACTTCGATGAGAAGCCAAAGAAGTTCAGAAGCCGCACCATCTCCTTGCAATCTCCAGATACACCTCTGCGGCAACCCTTATATTCTCCGTATAACAGAACTCGTCCGACTTGTGTGCCATGGCCGGCTCGCCCGGGCCAAGAATGACGGTCGGAGGATCTTTCAGCGCGGGCTTGAGCACAGAGGCGTCCGTGAAATAGCTTATACCCTTTGGCGCGATCTCTTCCTTCAGAAAGGACTTGCATATCCCGAATACCTCTTGAACCCACTCATCCCCGGGATCGCTCATGATACTTCCTGCCTTGAGTATACATCTCAATGTGACCCCTTGGCCAAGATAAGATTGCAAGTCCTCCAAGACCTTCTCATTATCTTGCCCCGGTATCGTCCTTATATCAATTCCTGCCACTGACCTGTCTGGTACTGAGTTGATGTTGATCCCTCCCTTGAAGGTCCCCACATTTATGGTCGGTGAACCAAGCAAGGAGTGAGGGGGAATATCAAAGGAGTAGTCCCGGAGTTTGAGGACCGCCTCCGCCGCCTTGTAGATCGCATTGTCACCCTGTTCGGGCATGGAGCCATGGGCCGTAATGCCCCGCGTCTCCATCTCCAGTGCCAGCGCCCCCTTATGCCCTATGACCGGATAGTTTGAGGTCGGTTCGCCAACCACCAGGGCACCAGCTTCTCCCAGGGCATTTTCAACTTCTGCGAGGTAGGAAGCCCCTTCGCATCCCTTCTCCTCCCCTGCGGTCAGAACCAGCGCCATGCCGGCTCTGGCATTCTTTCTTGCCGGCAGAGATAGGGCAGCACTGACCATCGCAGCGATGCCTCCTTTCATGTCAGAGGAGCCCCTCCCGTACAGGCGTCCTTCCACTATCTCACCGGCAAAAGGATCAACCCCCCACTCTGCGGCCCCGAGGGGAACGGTATCCAGGTGTCCCGAAAAACAAATAGGGGGTCTATCACCTACGCCTTCCCTGCGGGCGACCAGGCTCGTGCGCCTCTCCTCGAATTCGTAGTATGAAACATCATAGCCGCCCTCTGCCAGAAGCGCTCCCAGAAACCGCGCACAATCCCGTTCAGAACCCGGGGGGTTCATGGTGTTGAACGATACCAGTTTCCGCGCCAATGAGATAAGCTCTGAATGCATCCAGATGGCCATCCTTCTTTTGTCCACGAGAGTTCGATGTGCTGAGTCGCTTATAACATAGAGGTGCAGGATTGACAACCGGGACAATTTGGTCTATGCAACCTCCTTGATGGCCCATTTCCAAAACCCTGGCAGCTTTCCACATGGTTCCATATTGTCCTGAGGAGGTCTGTTCCCATGCCACCCACCAATGCGATACCCAAAGGTGCTGCCGTTGCCATAGAGGATTTGCTGGACCATTTCGCCAAGATCCAACCCGGTCAAAAAGTACTCTTACTGGCCCACATAGACGGGCTCGATGGTGGAGACAACCTTGCGGATGAGACGGCCATCTCTTGGATTCAATCTGCCGTTCCCCTTCGGGGGCCAACACCTCTGTTCTCTGGATCGACGAAATCCCAAAGCCCCATTCCTGGCGGGTGCCTCCCCTGCTTAATGCAGCCTTGACCGCGTGCGATGTGTTTCATCAACCATTCCTTTGACATCGTATTTGAGGAGATGGTAGAACTCAAGAGATTCCTGTGGGAGCAGAAGATACTGATGGTCAGAAATTTCGCGACGACGGCGCCCCTGCTCTGCACTGCTTGGGCCCAAACCCCCCCCATGAACTTGTCAGTGAGATACGTTACCAGGCCGCCGTGCCCTTTCGAGAAGGCCTCCCCTGGCAGCTTACCGACGAAAACGGGACAAGCCTGGAAGGCCTCATCGAACCCGCCTATAATCCCAATCACCCTCGGTTCACCACTTATACTGTAAGGCGTGAAGAGGCCGGAGCCTATCGGCCGTGGCCGGAATGGGTCGTCCCGCCAATTAGGTTGTCCAACGTATCCGGCATCTTTGTCTTTGACATTATGCTCAGCTGGTGGTCAAGATACATTGGGATATCGCCCTATTTCAAGAAACCTGTTCGTCTGGTCATAGAAGACTCCCGTATCAAGAAGATCGAGGGGGGTGATGAGGCAGAGGCCCTGAGTCGTTTTCTGGCATCAATGGTGGACCGCTTGGGCGAGGATGTTTACAGCTTCAATTGCCTCCATTTTGGAGTACACCCCCAGGCCTAGGTAGGATCGCACCAGTGCCCCAACCTTCTCTACCGGCGCATGATCGAGCATGCACACAGCTCCAACATCCACGTGCACATCGGTGCTCCCCCGGCCACGGAGGAATACCCTTGCTGGATGCACTGCACGGGTGACATCCGCACAGCCACATTCCGCGTCGGGGACACCCTTATCCATGACAGGGGACACCTCATGGCCCTGGATCACCCGCAGGTCGAATCCGTTGCGAAAAGGTATCCCGGCCGTCCCGGCCTGCAACCCGAACCCTGGCGTTACTGAGTAGGATATTTCGTGCTCTGCCCCGGATAATGGTCCCGCAATTCACACAGTGGGGATTTCTGTGGCTGCCTATAATCGCCGCGAGCTGTAAATCGGCATCAATCTCTGCCGTTTAAGCGATACAGGACCCTGTAAGGCGACTTTTGGGCCTATTGGCCCTTAGCTTTCGGAGAAACCACCAGCGGAGAACAAGTTTTCTACGGAGGAGATCCCCAGAGTCATGACTTTAGAAAGGATCAAAGGAAAACGGCAAGAATGGCTGAAGGTTTCAAGCGGTTTGAATGTCCCTGGCTGAGTCTTTCCATACTCGGGCAGCGGCTTTCCAGTACGACTCCTCTGTAACCCTGTCGAATAAGTGCATCCTGTTCATGTCGACAAGGAACTCAACGGGCATATGCGGCCTTACATCCGTTTGTGAATCAACCCGCGCGGCGATATTTTCGCAACCGCATGAAGCTATGAGGATCACCTCTGAGCCAATAGGTTCAACAACCTCCACAGTTGCCTTCAGGGTCCCTGCACCAGGGAAATAGGTCTTTGTTCGTTTGTCGTGTACGTGCTCTGACCGGATTCCCAGGATGACGTCTCTTCCCCTGGCCTTCTCGAATCGCTCCTTCAAGGCTTCAGGGATGGGCAACTTGAAATTCTGCCACTCTAAAGAGAGGCTGTCTTTTTCTCCCACCACTCTGAGGTCAAAGAAATTCATGCCTGGGCTTCCCATGAATCCAACCACAAAAAGGTTCCTCGGATGGTGATAGACTTCCAAGGGACTTCCTACTTGCATGATGACCCCATTGTCCATAACGACGATCCGGTCAGCAAGGGTCATGGCCTCGATTTGATCGTGTGTCACATATATGATTGTCGTCTCCAGCTTTTCATGGAGTTTTGCCAGCTCTCCCCTCATCTGGACACGAAGTTTTGCATCAAGATTGCTAAGAGGTTCATCAAACAGAAAGGCCTGTGGCTTTCGAACAATCGCCCGGCCCATAGCAACCCGTTGACGTTGACCCCCTGAAAGCTGTTTTGGTTTTCTCATCAGAAGCCCACCTATCCCCAACATCTGGGCCACTTCCTTTACCCTTCTGTCCACTTCCGGTTTCGGGACTCTCCTTTTACCTTTTGATCCTGGCCGTGCCTCCACTCATCACATGGAGAACTTCGTCCAGACTAATCATGCTGGTATCCCCCCGGGTACTTTGAATAAGGGCCCCATGGGCAGTCCCTAATTCCACGCACTCCTCCGGTGTCCAGTTGTTTAGAAAACCATAGATCAGGCCTGACGCAAATCCATCTCCGCCGCCCACTCGGTCTTCTATCTCAAGGCCTTCATATCGTCTGGATTCGTAAAAGGCCCCATCATAATAGAGAATGCCGCTCCAGTTATTAACGAGGCCGCTTACAACCTCTCGCAGTGTCGTCCCGACCCCTTTCAGATCGGGGTAATCTCTCACGACCTTTCCGACCATCGCTTTATAGCTCTCAGTGGGCAGCTCTAGGAGCCTCTCATCCACGCCTTCAATGGCATAGCCAAGAACCTTCTGGAAATCTTCCTCATTTCCTATCAGGAAATCCATGTACTGAAGCAAGGGACGCGTGACCCTCTGGGCTTGCTCACTGGACCAAAGCTTGGATCGAAAGTTCAAATCGTATGAAACGATAGTCCCGGCCTCTTTTGCAGCGCGCATGGCCTCTTCCGCCACCAGTGCAGTCTCTTTGCTGAGGGCTGTAAATATACCCCCGAGGTGAAACCAACTAACGCCAAGGTTCTGAAACAGGCTTTCCCAGTTCACCTGTCCCGGTCGCATTTGGGATGCGGCAGAGTGGCCCCGATCGTACATCGTCACGCTGCTGCGTAAACCGGTTCCTACTTCAGTGAAATTAAGACCCACACGGCTTTCCTTTCCGACGCCATCATAGGGAACCAGGACCACATGTTTCATATCGACGCCCACTGCCCTTCCGTGATTTAGAATGAGGCGCCCCAGAGGATTATCCGGCAATCTGCTCACCCAGCCCGTTCTCATTCCAAGTCGAGCCAGGGCATAGGCCACATGGTATTCGGCACCCCCAACCCAAACCTCCAGCCTATTGGCATATTCGAGCCTTTCATGACCCGGGGGGCTCAGGCGAATCATGCATTCTCCAAGACTAATCAGGTCGTATGCGCAGAGGTCTCGGTTTCGAATTGGAATGGTCACGATAAACCCTCCTTCGACATGTCTAACGCTCAACAACTATGTTTAACGCTGAGAATGAAACACCCAGATCTCTCGAAGCGACGAAGCAAATTGACATCTTCCTCTCTAATAGGGCATCCCTCTTTTTCTCTTTTCATTCTTGTTTTCATTTCAGGCTCTCCGGGTACCAGAATCTCCTCAACCCCAAGGGCCTTCGACTGACTCTTGAGATCCATAATCAATTGATCCTTGCGCTCCTTGAATTCCTCCACCGGGCAAAAAGCTGAAATATCAATGGCCTGGACATGGTGTCCGATGAATGCTTTGTTCTCCCAATCGTCAAACTTCCGAACAATATAAGGACCGTATGGCATGCCGGTCAATTGACTGGAGAGAATTTCCACCATCAACCCGAGAGCATATCCCTTTGCTCCGCTCATTGGGACAACGGCGTAGGCTTCACGAGCATCTGTCACAGGTTGCCCTTCCCTGTCCACAGCCCAATTGGGGGGAATTGATGTTCCAGCTTCCGCGGCTGCCCTAACTTTCCCAAAGGCCACCTCACTGGTCGCCATGTCCATGCAAAACAAGGGAGATCTGCCTGCAGGGATACAACAGCAAAAAGGATTCGTGCCAAGGAGTTTTTCTCGACCTCCAAAGGGGATCACGTCACATCCACCGTCGCTCATCACGATCCCAATACAGTCCCGCCTGGCGCAATACTCGGCATAGAAAAAGGCAGATCCAAAATGATTGGAATTCCTTACAGTGACGACGCCTACACCAGCCTCATGGGCCAACTCAACCGCCTTCTTTGCCGCATCGAGCGTTGCGGGTGGACCCAGAGAGAAATCAGGGTCGAGAACCCCTATCCCCGCCCTTCTTTTTTCGTAACACTTTAGCCTTTTGAAATGCCTCCTCAGATACGGAGAACGGGTGATGATGCCTTTTCTGGAGTGACTGGCGGCTTCCGGCTTGGAGAGCCTCCAGCTCGGAAA
>JAFDHO010000362.1 GCA_019308745.1 Deltaproteobacteria bacterium | reverse complement strand
CAGGCTTCAACACCACCTCAAAATCATGCGAAGTATCGGCATTGACATCCGAGACACTGATAAACAGTCTGTTGTTCTGAATTACAGCATTGACGAAATAACCCGGGTCAGTCGAACAAAAGGAATCGAATATCAGCCTCTTGGTTGTAAGGTCTATGTCAGCCATTGGGTCTCCCGTATTTCCGTTCCCACCATTCAGGGCTCCCGGGCGATCCTGGGAACGTCTGATCATATCTGGCAACAAACTCCGGGTCTCTCGGGCTCACATCGTAGCGATACCGAAAGGCCCTGAAGTCCCTGCCAAGGGGGCAACCACGATGACCTCTCAGCATTTTTTCAGCTTTTGCCTCGAAAATAGCCTCCTCTTGGGGTGTCATTGCTTAACCTCCGGTTCTGGCATCTGCAATGCCTTCTGTTGGGTCTCAAACCCTGTCTTGTAGGCGTCAAGTTTTACCTTATCCTCATCCACCTGGACTTTCTTCTGCTCCACGCCAGCCCTGGCCCGGATTGACTCTATCTCGGCAAGGAGTTTCTCGTTCTCTAACCTCTTATTTTCCATCTCAAGCTCAACCATGGCCTGTTGTAGTTGTGCCTGCTGTGCTTGAGCTTCCTGTTGTCCCTGGATCTGCTCAAGGGCTTTAGCTTTGACCTCCTGGGGGCTCAAGTCCTCATCCTCTATAGGCTGACCTAAGAGGGGTTTGAGCTTGGTGAGGAGGATCTCTTTGTTAGGCAGGTCCATTAGTTCAAAGGCAAGGGAGAGGAGCGGCGGAGCAACTTCCGGCGGGCTCTTCCTGATGACTTCCTGAAGGAGGTTGAGGTTCTGTTCCCTCACCGTGTCGGTCTTTGGAGCCTCCGTGACAACGATGTCATACTTCCCCTGTGTGATGTTGTTCTTTACGGCGACCATACCATTCGGCATCTGGATGGGCTGATTGAGTACCACGAACCTCTCAGCGCCTGACAATCGGTCAGTGACCCTCAACACCTTCTCTCCCTGCCAGAACCCTTTGATATTAGCTTCAAGCTGCTGACCGAGAAGTTTCAGGGATCTCCTGAGATTCCCGAAGAGCGTGGCGGTCATAGTGCTGGCCTGGTTCATCCTCTTCTGGAGGGCAACCCCGGATGTAACATTGGACTCGTAGCCTAACTGTTCGGCATTTGTCCCAGCCAGTTCTTGGATCTCTCTTTCAGATTCCTGGAGAAGGGCTACCTGAGACGGGGCCGGGGCCTGTTGCTCAATTATCTGAATCCGGTCCAGTTTTCCGGGATCTACCACGATAAACCCGTCAAGGCTATTGGCTTCTTCGTAGAGATGCTGAAGACCCCCGGAATCGCTTGTAACGTCTGATTCAGCCAACACCCGTCTGGACTTCAGGAGGGCCAGTGCCATCGACCTACGCTTATTGACCTCTATATCCATATCCCTGATTTGACGAGGAACGCCATAAGGAAAGCCGTAGCGGTCTGTGTAGCCTACAAAAGGAACGAACGGAAACTCATCGTGGGGGAAGGGGGTAGGGATGTCTTGGAGGAGAAGCTCGCCTAAGAATACAGCGACCCTCATGCGCCTAACTACTGCGCTCACTACCTGCTGGGACGCCTGGACTATCTCAAGCTGGGCGGTGGCCGGCATATCGTCCCGGATCTCAATGGTCCTCCCGTCCGGGAACATTGCAAACCAGGCCTTTTCATACGTGTGATACCACAGCTCAACGGGACGGACCCTCTTCCTATCGGCATCCGCCCAGTCCGACCCCGCCATGGTCCTCTTAATCTCCTCAACGTCTGTTGCCTCATCGTAATAGCCTGCGCCCCATTCCCCGGATTCCTTACCTGTCAATTCATTGAAAACGTCCTGTATACCCCGTGTCTTCTCTGGAAAAAGGGCCTGGAGGTCTGACAGGTCCATCCACCTCTGGTGGAAGACATATCTGCATGACCGCGGAGAGATCCAAGGGGACGCAAAGGGGTCCCAAAAGACTTCCTTCCAGTCTCTTTGGTCTACGGTTATTTGCTCCTCTCTCGGGTCCGCATTAAGCCCGGCAGCCAACCAGCCCACTCCGGGGATAATGGCATCCTTGAACGCCTGGGAGATTAGAAATTGCCCATTCGCCTGGTCCAAGACAAACCGGATAGATTCTGTCATGACCTGGGCAATCTCAGAATCGGCCTGGGTCCGGCCTTTGGCATCTATGTCAATACGGTTGATCTGTTGTGATCCGAGGATTAAGTTGACTACAGGGAAGGTACGGTTGACAACCAGGGGGTCTACTCCGGCGTCTGTGGCCTTCTCCTTTTCCTCATCAGTCCATTGAGCACCGTCATACATTTCGCAGTCCTGCCAGGACTCCGCCCGCCATGTAGATGATGCCCAGTGAGCCTCTGAGACCCAGGACTGGAGCTGTTTGATATCAGGCTTTTTATTTGGGGTGGTTATATTCATTTTTTCTCATCTGGAACGAACAGCCTTCTCACTGCCCATTGCCCCGACTTTTCTCGTTTCCTA
>JAFDHO010000361.1 GCA_019308745.1 Deltaproteobacteria bacterium | reverse complement strand
TGAAAGGCTCTCGGCATCGTTTATCTTGCTAAAATTCTTGTGCATGGTCCCCTGATTCCTTTCTCTCCAGCAAACCCCCATTCTGTTATCAAATTGGCCTGGCATGTTGCCTAGACCTAAATGATGGTACCCCCGGTATTACTACCTAAAATTTTGATAATCGCTGCCAGGGGAACAAACAAATTTTTCTCAAGAAAATAATTAGAAAATGACTTGACATTGAAACTATATGTTTTCATTATGTATGACATTTGACAATAAAATGCAACATATAACTTTTTCCGATTCCAATGTTCCCTAAAGACCTACCTCCAGTCGCTGGAGGTTTGATTTCCGATTGGCTGCCGTGATAAATGCCATTAACCCTTTGACAACCTGGAACTTAGTGCCTGATTAAAGGAAGGAAGTGATATAGCCTCTATATTCAAATGTATTTCCAATCAGGTTTGGCGCTATTCTAATTATTGACTCATAGTCAGGAGTGTTAAAATGAAAATACATAAAGGTTTAGTGTCATTTACAGTTGCATTGGTAATGTTAGCTTTCGCCACAACGCCTTCACTGGCAGAAAAACCCAAAAGTGTGGTTTTGGGTTCCGGTCCGGTGGGTGGTGGTTTCAACATGGTGACTGTGGGCCTAGCCAAATACTGGAAAAAAGACCTGGGCATCACAACAAATATCGTCCCGGGCGCCATGCCGGGAAACCTCAAAAAGTTCGCGAAGGGGAAGCTTACATTTACCATGGGCGCAGCGAGTTGGGTAAGGGCCATGTATGAAGGAAACCAGCTGATCTTCGGCGAGCCTGCCAAGTTTGCCCGGGTCATGTTTCACATCTATGAAAATCCCTGGTATGTTATTGCGCTCAAGTCCTCGGGTCTGAGGAAAATTTCCGATTTGAAAGGCAAGCGTTACGGCGGCGGTCCCAACAAGCGTATTTGGTACCACATAATGGGCAATGAAGCTCCCCGCAGCTTGCTGCGGGGAGCTTCATTCGGGCTTTAGTCGGCACCAGGCGGGGTGGCGCAGCAATGGCCAGTGTGACCGGAAGCGGCGCCTTGGGATCTATCTCGGGTATGGCCATGGGCAATGTCATGATTACCGGGGTGGTGACCATTCCATTGATGAAGAGGACAGGTTTCAAACCATGGGTGGCAGCCGGGGTTGAGGCTGCCGCGTCCAGCGGAGGGCAGATCATGCCGCCGGTCATGGGGGCAGTATCTTTTCTCATGATGGCCTTCCTCGGCCTTCCCTATGTCCGCATCATCCAGGCCGCCATTATTCCCGCCCTGTTGTTTTATCTGGCGATCCTGGCCAGTGTCTATTTTTACTCCATAAGGGTAGGTGCCACAGGGGTTGATCGATCCGAGGTGCCCCAGATGAAGGAGGTCATAAAAAGGAGGGAGGGCCTGACCTTCGTATTGTCATTCTTGACCTTGTTGGGGCTTATCATTGCCAAAAAATCGCCGATGTACGCGGTGATGTGTGCCATCGGGATTGCCTTTGTTGTGAGTTTTTTTACCCCGTCCTCAATGTGAAAAAGATATTGGGCGTGGTGAATGAAACCGGAACCGGTTTTGTGGGTCTTGGCGCGGCCGGTGCGGGGTTGGGGATCGTAATTGCCACGACACTTCAGACGGGTCTTGCTTTTCGGATCACCAGTTTGCTGCTTGAGTGGACAGGCGGTCAAATGATACCCACCTTGATCGCTATTTTTATTGCCTGTTTTTTCCTCGGCATGGGGCTCCCACCCATTATCGTTTATATCGTTTCGGTCCTCTTGGGTGCGCCGGCACTGATTGAGATGGGTATCACCCCAATCGGTGCCCATCTTTTCTGTTTTTATGCGGCCATCTGCTGCGAGTTGACCCCGCCCATTGCCACTGCCGCATATGTGGCTTCCATGGTGGCGAAGACCAATTTCTGGAAGGTCTGCCTTTTTTCCATGATGTTCGGTGCTGCGGCGCATATCCTGCCTTTTGCGTTCGCACTGGACAAATCCCTGCTCCTCATGGGGAGAGCTTCCGGTATTATCTGGGCCACGCTGACGGCGGGTGTCGGCGTAGTATTGTTGTCATGGGGGATTGCAGGACCATTCAAAAGTCGAATTGATATGGTCAGTAGAATGTTCATCCTTTTCGGGGGTTTGCTGCTGATTTTCCCGGGTTTTACGACGATGTCAGCGGGCATCGGGCTGGCACTTGCCGGTGGAGTGGTGACCCTGATAGAAAAACAGGCGACAGCACCGGTCTATCACTGATTTGTTTGACATGATGGGTTTCTCATGGCTGCTTTCGCACGATCATATGGATTTGGTAATAGGCACAGAAATATTACGTACAGTGGCATAGTAACCTGAATTACCTTTCTAAAGGAGAAACAAAAATGTCCGTTGCAGACAAGATCAAAATATCCATTGATAATTCTTCATGGATAAGAAAGATGTTCGAGGAGGGGCTTCGGAGGAAGGAGAAATATGGGGCCGACAATGTTTTTGATTTCAGTATCGGCAACCCCAACCTGGAGCCCCCGGCTAGGTTCAAGGAGGTCCTTGTTGATCTTTTGAAGGATCCTCAACCCGGCAACCATGGGTATATGCCCAACGCGGGTTTTGAGAACACCCGGCAGGCCCTTGCGGAATACCTCAATAGGACCAACCGCCCGCAGTTCACGGCAGAAGAGATCATCATGACCCCCGGAGCCAGTGCGGGGTGCAATGTTGTTTTCAAGACGATTCTTAACCCGGGAGATGAGGTCATCATACCGGCACCTTATTTTTTCGAATACAATCCCTGGATTGAAAATCACCAGGGTGTGCCCCGGATCGTATCCACAAGGCCTGATTTCCAGCTGGACTGTGAAGCCATTTCCGAGGCCATCACGGAGGCGACCCGGGCCGTTCTCATCAACTCTCCCAACAACCCCTCAGGCAAGGTGTACACAGAAGCGGAGATAGCGGAGCTGGCCGCAGTTTTAAGACATCACGGGGAAAAATTGGGACGGCCCATCTACATAGTCTCCGATGAGCCCTACCGGAAGATCGTCTACGATGGGATTTCGGTACCCAGCATTTTCGATGCCTACGATGAATCCCTCGTGATTTCTTCCTTTTCCAAGGCCCTTTCCCTTCCGGGAGAAAGGATCGGATACGTTGCGGTAAACCCGAATTTGACGGACAAAGATATGATGCTACAGGGGCTGGTTCTCAGTATCCGGGTCCTGGGCTATACCTGTGCTCCGGCTCTCATGCAAAGGGCGGTGGCCCAATTGCTGGATGAAAGCGTGGACGTCTCTTTCTATAAAAAGAACCGGGATATGCTGGTTGAAGGGCTTTTGTCCTATGGGTACGACGCGAGGGTACCGGAAGGCGCCTTTTACCTGTTTCCCAGGACACCGATTGAAGACGATGTTGCCTTCGTCAAGGCACTTCAGGAGGAGAATATCCTTACGGTTCCGGGCAAAGGCTTTGCCGCACCGGGCCATTTCAGGATTTCCTACTGCGTATCGCCAAAAACCGTTGAAGGGGCATTGCCGGGATTTGAACGTGTGATCAATAAATTTAGAACTTAACCTGTCGGCCACCCGGGAATAGACCTATTTCTCCTTTGGGATGGCTTTAAGAAAATCACCCAAATTAAGCAGAAAGAGGAAGTATTATGCCAACGATGAGCACGAAGAAGGTACTGGTAGATTTACTTCAAAATGAAGGTGTTGAATATGTTTTCGGGATTCCAGGTGCCACGGAAATCCAATTCATGGATGCTTTGGAGTGCGCCCCGGGTATTCAATACATCCTCGGTCTCAATGAGATCGTTTGCGCCGGGATGGCTGAAGGCTATGCAAGAGCATCAGGTAAGCCTGGTTTTCTGAATCTTCACACCGGACCGGGTCTGGCGGCTTCCCTGGCTATGATTTACAATACACAGGCCGGTGGCGTTCCCCTGGTTATTACCGTTGGCCAGCAGGACAGCAGGCTTTTACAGCGAGACCCTCATTTGTCGGGTGATATCGTTGGGATGGGCAAGGTGTTCACGA
>JAFDHO010000360.1 GCA_019308745.1 Deltaproteobacteria bacterium | reverse complement strand
CATATCTGTGTGGTCGCCCCAGGTCATGCACTTCCCGAGGGCCACCACCGGCCCGCTCTGGTATTGATCAATGGCTTTGGGAGGAAAGGTTACCACGCTTCCCGGATGGCCGGTTTCTTTCTTCATTTCCAGAACTGCTTTCTTATTTAGAGACACCGGATACACCTTCTTCGTGGCGAAAAGTTCTCTCAGGTAGGGGGACGGGGCGAATTTGCCGGGCCCCAAGACATTAATTCCGCCATGAACCACATCCACAAGACCGTCACGCAGGGATCCCACCATAGCTTTCATGCCCAGATATTCATATTTGGGCTTAACGCCTCCCAGTTCAAAGGTTTTCTTGAAACCCACCGCCTTTGCGCTGGTCGCGGACACATTAGAGATGACCACGGATCTTCCGTTCAGGTCCTTCATTGTCTTGATTGCCGGGTCCAGGGTCAAGAGGACATCACTGGTAAACCCGATAAGCGACAAATGACGAAAATCGTCAAAATTGTATTTCCCTTTGAATCGTTTCCAGCCGGCGAATCCCTCAGACGCGCCCCATACAGAGTCTTCCACCAGGAAGAAGACCAGGTGTTTCCCTTTTTCAGGGTCTTTTATAATCGATTTCATATCCACGTTGGGGCCCCGCCCCTCTCGGGCAATAGCTTCCACCGTCTTGCTGTTGTCATTGATGAGCTTGGCCCAGGCCACTGCCACAGAATAAGGATTGGTACCGGCCCACAGTCCCGAAATCTCCACCTTGTATTTCTCGGCATGGACTATTGAACCCCCTAGAAAGAACAGGGCAAAACCAATGATCAACATGAACCAGTTTTTTCTGACCGACGAACCATTTTTCATTTCTCCGCCTCCTTTTTCTATTGGTTTATCATCATCAGAAGAGGACCTTTCCTCTCCTTGCTCTCAGCCCTGAAGATTAAGAAATAGAGAAATCCATAAATGCATCTTATCAAACCCGGAAGTGCTCACCTGTGGCCTTCCGTTTCCACCGAACTCGCTGCATAAGGGGATGATTGAGGCGGATTGCGCCAACCTCAGGGCATTCATCCACACAACAGCCGTCATAATAGCACTCCTCCGGATAAAGAATGATGGGTGGCCCCCCTTTTTCGGTATTGGGAAGCAGAATATCCATCAGGCAGATATTCACGCATCGATTGCATCCGGTACAAATTTCCGGGTCGATGATAATAGGTCGGCCCGGTGTTGGCGGATTGGGCACGGCATACGCCTCATATTTCATGGGATGACCTCCCTTTCTACCGCTGTTTGAGAAAACCCCGATAATCCGGATTATGTTGTTCGTAGTTGTCGGCCAACGGAAGGGCAAAATCGATGGGCCGTTCTCCGGTTTTGATTCCGGTTTCATCCTGTCGGATAGTAATGAATTTATGCCATTGAGGGGGATCCACTTCGGTATGATCCTGTCGGTTGAAACCGAGATATCTGCTGCTTGCCTTGCGGGCCAGACTTGACTGTATGATCAATTCATTGCAATCCAGTATGTGAAAACTTTCAATCATCCGCATAAGGATGTGGGGGTTGGCGGCGCAGGCATCGGGAAAAACATTTTCTTGAATGTCTTTAAACCAGATCAAACCGAGGCTCAGGAGTTCATCATTTTTTATGTCGCCACAGTAGTTTTGCATTATACGGCACAAACCCGCACGAAGCTCTTTCCAGTCAATGCCTTTTGAACGTTTTATGGGTTCATAAACCCGATGTTTCTCTTGTTCAATCTGGTCTTGGAATACCGAAGGAGGCGGTGCCTCTTTGGCAAAAGCCGCCGCTTTTCTCCCTGCATACCGGCCGGTAACAGCTGCATGGTGGTAGTAGTTTCCCGCAAAGAGTGCATTGCCGGCCACAAACAGGCCTTCCACGTTGGATTGCAAGTTCCAGTCGGCAACCATACCTCCGGGGCTGGCAAATGGGCCCCGCCCGCGGACAAACGGGAGGACGGCATGTTGCCACATGCCCGGAAAAGGCTCTCCGCCCAATAGGAAGTAGTTCTGCAGGAGGTCTTTATCGGGATCAAAACCGGCGGCCTCATAGGTTTCCTTAACGGGAACTTTTGTCCGGCCTTCTTCTCCCACCATGAGGCCCCAGATAGCCTTTCGTTCGTATTCAGGCATACCAGTCAAATCCGCATACAAAGGGAGCATAAATTCCCCTTTTCGGACCCGTTCCTCTAAGTCATCCACCAGGTGGGCCAGCTTATACCTGGGATTCATAGAGCGATCGCCAAAATAATCCTGGTCCTCGGCAGGGCAGGTCCGCTCCGAGACTTCGGCGATGGGGTTGCCCATCCCGTCCACCCAGGGGATCTCCTTTCCCGTGGCATCCACCATGCTCGCCGGATACCATGTATTTTTGGGATTTCCGGAGCCGTAGGAAGGGAAGTGAAACCCTGCCGGGTGGGAAGGGGCGGAGTTTTCCATCATGGTGAATTCAGCCCCTGCTTTCCAGGCGATAGCCGGGCCGTCACAAACCACATTGGGATGAAAA
>JAFDHO010000359.1 GCA_019308745.1 Deltaproteobacteria bacterium | reverse complement strand
GATAAGCAACGCATCCCTTATAAAGATGTCGTTGACCGCACGTACGAGGTTGACATCGATGGTAGGTGCAGCAAGGGCTGCACTGTTGGCCTTCAACGCCTCTGGTGTCCTCTTCCAGCTCCTGGCAGCGGCTGGTTTTTGATACTGCTCCGGCAATTAAACACCTCAATATCGTCATTCCGGCGAAAGCCGGAATCCAGGTGTGTACTGGATGCCGGTCGAAGATCCCGTGTTCAGCGGGGATCAAGTCCGGAATGACGGAGTTAGTCTGTTTAGTTGCCAGGTTAATAACCACGAAGATTTGAGCTCAGTGTCCATCCTTGACCTGTATCTATCCTAAACACCATTAGAAAGAACCGAGCACACATGCAATGAGTCAATTTCATCTTCATCTTAAAATCTTCAGTCCTGCCGGCGAAGCCCCGGCCGACGAATTGACAGCGATCTATTGCTTGATGCCAAAGGTGCCTCAAGAGACGCTTGAGTCTCGATATTCTTCATTATGATCTGGGCATGTTCATTGATATGAGCCCTTAGGATTTTCTTGGCCTTACCATAATGCCCGTTGGCCAAACTTGCCGCTATATCACTGTGATCAATGACAACCTCCTTCTCCAAGTTTTTGGAACCCAGAATTACGTGATATCGCAAAAGATTATGTTGAATACCCTGATAATATTGAGACAGCCGTCTATTACCAGATGCATTTACAAGCATCAGGTGGAAGTTTAAACCTTTTTCAAAGAAATCGTAGTAATCTCTCAGAGGTGCCCCTGAAGATGGGACTCTCAAATTAGATTCTCTCTCAATGGCTTCATCCAGGAGAGGCTCCACGCTGACCCTCTTACTCTTCAAAAGCTCAACGGCCTTACACTCGATCATTTCTCTAATCTCATATATTTCAAGGAAATCTTCTAAGCTGATATTTGAGACATAGCTTCCTTTTCTTGGAATACTATCCACTAGGTATTCGCTTTCTAAGGTCCGCAAAACTTCCCGAAGAATCGGGCGACTCACGTTAAGAGCGCCAGCCAATTGATATTCCTTGATTTTCTCGCCCGGAGCCAACCTCCCTGTGATGATCTCCACCCTAAGGTAGTCAATCAAATATTCTGATACGGAGGTGATTGTTTTTATTTCCATCTCAGCAGCCCAACATTACAATATACTGTAAGACAGTATATTGTCAGGCATTTCTTGTCAACAAGAATTTCACTTTTGTGCTTACGAGTTCGGAATGTGCGCCAAAAAAGAATTGCTGTTGAAATACAGATGCTTAGATTCGGATGCAGGCGACCTGGTGTTCCTCACCCATATCCCTGAGTGGAGGCACAACCCGGCAGCACTCTTCCATCGCATCCGGGCATCGGGGATGGAAGTTGCAGCCCGGCGGGGGATTCAGGGGGCTTGGGACCTCTCCCTTGATAATGATCCGCTGCCGTTTCTCTTCCAAGAATGGGTCCGGGACAGGAACTGCAGATAACAGAATCCTGGTATAGGGATGAAGGGGATTCTCGTAGAGACTCGCCTTGTCAGTGATTTCAACGATCCGTCCCAGGTACATAACAGCTATCCTGTCACTTATGTGCCTAACGACTGAAAGATCATGAGCAATAAACAAGTAGCTCAACCCTTTCATCTCTTTTCTCAACTCTTCGAGTAGGTTCAAGATCTGGGCCTGGATGGAAACATCCAGCGCAGACACCGGCTCATCACAGACCATCAGGGACGCCTCTCCCGCAAGGGCCCTCGCGATACCGATGCGCTGCCTCTGACCTCCACTGAACTCATGGGGCACACGGTCCATCATCCCAGGATCCAAGCCCACGATACGGAATAACTCCTCGACCCTTTCCTTGTATTCTCTCCCGTCCTTTACGAGCCCATGGATCTTCAAGGGCTCCCCAACGATGCTGCCGGCGCTTTGTCTGGGGTCGAGGGAACCGTAGGGATCTTGAAACACCAGGGACATCCGGCGCCTCAGGGGCCTCACCTCCTTTTCCGGCATATGGGTGATGTCCTTGCCTTCAAAGATCACCTGGCCTTCAGTAGGCTCGTAAAGCCTCAGAATGCATCGGCCGGTCGTCGTCTTTCCCGATCCACTCTCGCCAACCAAGCCCAGGGTCTCCCCTTTCTTCACATGAAAAGTGACTCCATCCACCGCCTTCACGTCAGCGACCTTGCGACGAAGAAGCCCCCGGGTCACGGGAAAGTACATCTTCATGTTCTTCACTTCTACTATTTTGCCATCCTCTGGTAGATTCATTGAGATCATATCTCCACATGACAGGATACAAAATGCTGGCCTTCAATATGCTTGAGGTCAGGCCAGGGATCTGTTTTGCACCTCTCAATTTGATAGGGACACCTGGGGCGAAATGCACAGATTGAGGGCATATTGATCAGGCTGGGTGGCATCCCGACAATGGGCACAAGTTTCCTCCCTGTCTCCTCGTCAAGCCTGGGAACACATTCAAGGAGTGCGATGGTATACGGGTGCCGGGGATCCCCAAATATCTCCT
>JAFDHO010000116.1 GCA_019308745.1 Deltaproteobacteria bacterium | reverse complement strand
CATGGAATTCCACTCCAAAAAGCCGAATAGTCCAATAGATGAACAGGCTGACTAGTAGAATACCTATTCACACGATCAGGTTAACAGAATTCCTGAATAGTTGCCTCCAAAATAGGATCGAAGCTAAAAGGGCCGCGCTTTGCTTGTTATGTCTAATCATCGAAGGTTCATCGATCAAGTCAGAAGTTGTTAGGCATATAAGCAAGTATGTTGTCGGGAAGCAACATGGCGATGGCGGCTGGATTGATGTTGAGGAAACATTGTTTGCAGTTAAGGTCCTTTCAATAGTGAATAGTGGCTTTGGCACCAAAATTGAGAAAGGAACGGAATGGCTCTTGTCTCAACGCAATTCTGACGGTGGCTGGGGAAGGACAAACCGTGACATATCCCGTATCCCTGTTACAGGGCTTCTTTTGCATCTTCTCCCCGAACTTTCCGACCAGAAAGCGGTAAACTGGCTCAAGAAGGAATGGAGGAAGGATTTTGAGGGCGCTACCAGGCTTACATACAAAGGGGCGTTTTTCTTGTTAGGGCTATCCGCATCCGGAGTATCTGCTGATGATTGTTCCTTGATAAAGGAGACATATACTTTCCTCTTTGATGAACAGAACGAAGATGGCGGATATGGTCCGTGGAAGGACCATCCAATTGGGAGTGATCCCTGGTCAACCGGCATTGTGCTCCTTGGTCTGCTTTCTTATCCTGAATTGGTGAAGAGAGACGTTATAGAGAGAGCGGTAAACTGGCTGGCTGAAAATCAATTACCCAACGGCTTGTGGGCCTATCACTATATTGAAGAAGGTTCCGCTTATGCCTACTGGGGGCTAGTGGAAGCTTTGAAATTTTTATCGAGAGAATCAGGCTGATGTGCGGAATCTGTGGAATATATAACGAAAAGAATTTGCGGGCAGTAACGGCTATGCTCGAAGCTATCCGCCACCGGGGTCCTGACTCTTTTAGGACAATGCTGTTTGGGAAACATTCTCTGGGGGAATGCGGACTGAATATCGTTAGCAGCAAGAACGACACGTTGCCCTTGATAGATGACGAAAATGAGATAGCCCTGCTCTTTAATGGAGAGATTTACAATTATCAAAAGATCAAAGATGACCTGGTAAAGGAAGGATGTATTTTCCATTCTGATACCGATTCGGAAGTTATTATCCCTCTTTATAGGAAATACGGGAACGATTTTGTTAAACATCTGAAGGGGATGTTTGCGATTGTCATTATGGATAAAGACCGGATTATCCTTACCCGTGATAAGTTCGGTATCAAGCCCCTTTTCTATTATCAACGAGAGGACAGGCTTATCTTTGGTTCCGAAATAAAATCATTGCTGCAATACCGGGATGTACCGGCAAAGCTGGATCAGAGATCGTTAGAAGAACTGATGGTCTTTGGATACATATTCTCTGATGAGCGGACATTGCTAAAAGATATTTATCAGGTTCCCCCAGGCTGCTTGATAACCTTTGATGGCAACAGATTGTCAAAACAAAGGTATTATCAAATGCCGGCCCCCTTTTATCTGAATAACGGGGACTTGAACTACGATGAATCTGTCAGTCAATTAAATGATATTCTCATTAAGACATTTGACCTTTTTCATAAACACGGGGAATTTGAAAAAGGCATTTATTTGTCAGGTGGAGTGGATTCCACTTTGATGGCCCTTTTATCCCGGGAGATACTGGAAAGTCCAATACAGACCTACACCCTTTATGACTCGGAAGATGCCCCGGATTTCAACTATGCCCGCAAAGTATCAAAGTCTATAGGCTCCGAACATCATGAATTTTTTGTCACTGCGGATGATTATCTCCAGGAATTGCCTGCTTTTGTGTATCATTATGAAAATCTCGTTGCTGGCGGGGTGTTTGACATCCAGGGTGCCGCTGCCTTCCAGATTCTCTCAAAGCATATTTCAAGATATCATAAGGTAGCTTTCACCGGAGAAGGGGCGGATGAATTGTTCGGTGGGTATTACTGGATTTATACCCACCCTTTGGGTTTTTCCGACAGGATCAGGGAAAGGGCCTCCTGCTTATCATCTCAATCTGGTACACGGGGACTTGTTGAAAGGATCTTTCCCCAACCGGAAGACGAAAAGGTTTACCGGAGAAATTTATTCAACATCCTGATGAAATCAGGGCTCTCGAACTATCATCTCTGGAGTGTAGACAGGGCCTGTTCGGCCTTCGGGTTTGAGACACGGCCTCCGTACCTTTATGATGATATCGCTGAATTTGCCCTTTCCATTCCTATTGATTTTAAGGTCCCGAATAAAACCACGACCAAGAGGATATTGAAGGATGTGGCTTCAAAGTATTTTGAAAAATATAGCTTATCCGATATTGTGAGCCGAAAAAAATACGGAATGCCGGCAGCATTAGAACGTGTGGCGCCTCAGGTTAGAGACGTGATAAATAGCCTGATCCCAAATAAGACCATTAATCGGCATCCGCTTAATCAGTATCTTAAAACCGCTTTAGATGTTTTGATGTTTGATCTCTTTTATTATTTCATGATCCAAAAGCGAGGTAAGTTCGAGGCCGGCTTTTCAATAGACGAATTTTATAGGGGCCGCATAAATGAAGTTATGTATGATCAGCAAATATCCACCCATTCAGGGGGGAATTTCCGCCAAAACCTACTGGTTGGCACAGGGACTTGCTGAAAGAGGAATTGAGACCCATGTAGTCACCAACGGAAACTGTGTTGAGAGTGAATATCGTATTGAGGACACCTCCCCTGAGCCGCACCCCAACCTTCATATTCATTTCGTAGATCCTGATATCCCCTGGCATATCCCTTATTCCGAGCTGTATGTCCTGAGGCTATTGGATAAAGCACTTCAAGTCACCAGCGAAAACCAAATTGACCTGATAGATACAGGATACCTCATCCCGTATGGGATCGTTGCATATCTCCTTTCTGAGATAACGGGGCTTCCGTATATCTTACGGCACGGGGGCAGTGACATAGAAAAGTTCCTTCGGCAGGGAGTACTTGGCGATCTCCTGAAAAAAGTGATTCAAAAGGCAGCGGGCATCATCACTGATAGACAAAACGAGGAGTTTTTTCGAAGCCTTAATTCGAGACTTTATATGGTTCCCAGGTATATACCTGATGAGAGGTCTTTTAAACCATCCTTTTCACCCCATGGCACACCAACCTTCGCTTACATAGGGAAGATCAACTATTACTGGAGACATAAAAGCCTGCACAGGATTGTGGAGATTTTTGCCGGGATTAGAGAGAACTACCGCTTGATTTTTGTAGGGCAAGGCAAAGGATTCCGGGACTTTTCTGAGTTCGTCTCGGGATATGGCCTCAGGGGTCTCGAGTTTCACCAATTCGTCCATCCCGCGAATATGCCTCGTTTGCTGAGTGAGGTGGATTTCCTCCTCTATTTTGTCAGAGATAACCCTATAAAGGATTTTTCAAATATTCTGTGTGAGGCTCTTTGGTCGGGAGTCCGGGTGTTTACCGATGATGCAATGGATTTGGGCGTCTATGCAGAATACATAGAACTTACTTCAGAGGCCCAGATCGTCAATCTGCCCATAGATCATGTTGGAGCGTCACGAGCCAAAATCATTGAGATGATAGAAGAATGGGAGGGATCAGTTCGATACAGCAACAAAGTGAAATACAACTTCAATAGGTATTTGGACGCAAATTTGGAGATATATAATCGGGTTTGAACAACCTTGGGGATGAAGATCCTTATAACGGGCATTGGCAATATAGGGAAGAGCAGCTTAAGGGAGATGGTGGCCCACAAATTCCCGGGACAAGTGATTCAGATAGATATGGATTATCATAACCACCAAGATATTCCAGAATCCTCTGATAAGGTTGTAGTGGTCGAAGATGTACACGGTCTGGAAAGGAACCCTGAGCAGTACGATAAGATCGTTTACCTTATGCCACCATCAAACCACTTCGTGTTGTGGATGAGGAGAGCATGGGCATGGTTTTCAGGTGGCGTAGTTGATTTATCTGCCCCAAAAGGTGTTAATAGGCCCTATGCGTTTTCCAACATTCCGGTAATTGTGAAGATAGTGTTGAGGAATATCATCTCTGCCAAGCGATGGGTCCTGGGCGATATGGAGACGATAAGGAATAAATTGGAAGAGAAAACCGTCATAGTCAAGAATGTTACTGAGGGTCTTAGAGAAATTGATACATTTGTTTCACGAAGCGAGAAAGAAGGAGCTAAATTGAATCTTCTGAATTGAATTTTGTTTTCTCCTTTGCGCATCATTTACAATATAGCTGAAAGGAAACAAAAAACATGGTCCGGAAGAAAAAGGAAAATCAAGCAAAGGTCGAGGATTACAGGCATGAGGATGCAAAACGCAAGAATATTCCTCCTGCCGGATTGGCTGCCCGTGGTCGGACCCCAAAGGTGGCCGAACAGAAGTACTTTTATAATCCTCATCTCCCTCCTGTATTGAGATTTGACGATTCGGGCAAGGCAGACAGGTACCCCGAGCTTCTTGAAATCGCCCGCCAAAGACCCCTCACTGGAGATGAGGTGCAATTGTTGGCAGAGGCGATCAGGAATCACGAACCGTGGTTGGAATGGGCAGGCAAACGAGAGAAGAAATATTTTGAGGTTGATCCCGTGGCCTTGCACATTCACGAGCGGATCTCGGCACAGGCCATCATCAAGGTGGCGGCCAGGGAGGACGTACAGAGGAATCTTTTTGCCGATCCCCAGTTGGATTATCACGAAGCCGTAAGGTTTTACCAGCATGATGTGGACTGGTCGAACAGGCTGATTTTGGGTGACAGCCTGGTCGTTATGAACTCCCTTGCCAAGCGCGAGGATTTGGCCGGAAAGGTGCAGATGATTTACATTGACCCGCCATACGGGATCAAGTTCTCAAGCAATTTCCAGCCGGAAGTCGGTAAGCGGGATGTGAAAGACAGGGAAAAGGATCTCACCCGTGAACCGGAGATGGTAAAAGCATATAGGGATACGTGGACACTTGGTGTTCATTCTTATCTGTCTTATTTGCGGGATAGGCTTTTTGCTGCCAAGGAGCTTCTCACGGACAGCGGCAGTATCTTCGTGCAAATTGGGGAAGAGAATTTACATCGAGTCAGAATGATCATGGATGAGGTGTTTGGAGAGCAGAACTTATGCGCGCTTATTTTATTTAGGAAGACCGGAGGCTTTTCTCCTCGACTGATTAGCAGTGTCGGTGATTATCTATTGTGGTATGCAAAGGATATTAACCAAGTGAAATACCACCAACTTTTCGATTGGAAAACGAGACTATCAAGTCTGCCTGCGGGATATAATTGGGTGGAGGAAGCAGACTCGCATAGGAGGCCAATTAGTTCTGAAGAGAGCGAGAACATTCCAATACTAAATAAAAGAGGCAAAATCTTTTCTCGTGATGTCTTGCAGTCCCAGGGGGCAACTGTTGAGGGGGTCTTCTCGATTGAGCACGAAGGCCAAACATACTCCCCACCTGCCAATACGCACTGGAAAACTACTTCTCAAGGTATTGAACGACTCAAGAAGTCGGAAAGATTGATCAAATCGGGTATCGCCCTCCGTTATGTGCGTTATCTTGATGATTTCCCAGTTATCCCGTTGAACACGTCATGGGATGACACCAGCACCGGTTCATTCACCGATCGGAAGGTTTATGTCGTCCAAACTGGTGTGAAGGTCATCGAGCGGTGTCTCCTCATGACCACTGACCCGGGCGATTTGGTCCTCGATCCAACATGTGGCTCGGGCACGACCGCATACGTTGCAGAGAAATGGGGCCGGCGGTGGATAACAATTGACACAAGCAGGGTATCTATCGCCATAGCTCGGCAGAGGCTGCTTACTGCAAAATTCGACTACTTCAAGCTAAAAGATCAGACCAAGGGCGTGTGTGCAGGTTTCGTTAACAAGACCGTACCCCACATCACGTTGAAAAGCATTGCCCAAAACGTGGCCCTTGATCCAATCTTTGAAAAACATGAACCTATCCTTGCTGAAAAACTGGAGGCACTGAATGCGGCGTTGGAGGCAGTAACCCCTGAAATACGCAAGAAACTTAAGCGAAAACTGCTTGAAAAGGAACGAAACGAAGGCAAGAAAGCTATCACCGATGCTGACCGCAGGCGCTGGGATTTGCCAAACAACAAGTGGGAAGAATGGGAAGTACCATTTGACACTGATCCGGACTGGCCTGAAACTTTGCAGGATGCACTTGCGGACTATCGCAAGGCTTGGCGGTCTAAAGTGGATGAAGTAAATGAATGCATTGCGGCCAGCGCTGAAAAAGAGGAATTAGTTGACCAGCCGGAGGTGGAAAGGGGCATCCTCCGGGTCTCCGGTCCGTTCACTGTGGAAGCGGTTCAGCCGCCGGAGGAGCGGCTTGATGAAACTTCACCGATTGATGAACCGGAAGGGGACCTGGAAACATTCGAAGTGCAGGGAGAACCGATCAATGTGGAGGCTTACTTAGAAAAGATGATCCGGCTTCTCCGCAACGATGGGGTCCGCTTCCCCAATAACAAGGAGATGAAATTCAAGAGGCTGGATCCCCTGGAAGGCGATGTGCTCCATGCTGAGGGTGAGTGGGAAAACGGCAAGGAGGATGAGCGAAGAGTTGCAGTTTCATTCGGCCCACAGTATGGACCTGTGACCGCAAAGCAAGTGGAAGACTGCCTGCGAGTAGCGTATCGCCGGGGATACGATGAGATTGTGTTTGCCGGTTTCTCCTTTGACGGGGCTGCCCAGGCCGCATTGCAGGAAAACCAGGATGACCCGGATTCCAAAGTTAGAGCGCACCTGGCTCACATTCGACCGGATGTAAACATGGACGGCCTGTTGAAAGATACGCCCAGTAGCCAGTTATTTACAGTCTTTGGTCTGCCCCGCACATCAGTGGAGCCGGTTGAGGATAACCAGTGGATTGTCAAGATGGAAGGGGTGGATATCTATAACCCGGTGGAGAATACAATCGTTCCAACCGGGGCGGAAAAGGTTGCGGCGTGGTTTCTGGATGGGGACTATGACGGGAGAACATTCTGTGTATGCCAGGCATTTTTCCCGGATAAATCGGTATGGGCCAAGCTTGCCAAGGCGCTTAAGGGGGTAGTCGATGAGGAAGCCTTTGCAAGATTCAGCGGAACAACATCCCTTCCATTCCCGGCGGGAAAAAACAAAAGGGTGGCTGTGAAAGTGATTGACCCCCGTGGTAACGAAGTTATGCGGGTGCACACCCTCGAAGGAGGCTCCTACAGTGACTAATGTCGATCTGAGAGAGATCCCGATACAGCCGGTTGAAAAACCTATCATATGCAACCCCTATGAGGAGCCGACTCACCACTGGGTTTATGACACGGTAACAGGTGAGGCCGAGAAGCTAGAGGGGCGCCGTCCTGCCAGTTACTGGTATAAGACCAAGAAGTTGGGTACTGAACAGCAGCAATTCTCTTTTATTGCCGAGGAACAGCGGGACGACCTTCCCCTGGTTAATGCCCTTCGTAAGGATGTGGCACACTGGCGAAAGCTCAAATACGAGGGCGCCACTAGAGTCACCAAGGAATTGCTGAGGTTTTGGGAACGTGAGGACCGCTGGCGCCGCCTGTTTTTCTGCCAGAGAGAGGCCGTGGAGACCATAATCTATTTAGCAGAAATCCGCATGGGAGGAAAACGCCTCCGTTTCCGGCCTGAATTTACAGAGGAAGACCTGGAAAAACTAATGGACACACCAAGCGATGAGGGTCTTTTGCCACTTACTCGGTTCGGATGTAAGATGGCCACGGGCGCTGGCAAGACTGTGGTCATGGCAATGCTGATCGCATGGGCCTTTTGCAACCGAGGCAAAGTCCCCAGCGATGACCGTTTTCCGTCCGCCGTCCTGGTAGTTTGCCCGAATCTCACCATCAAGGAAAGACTCCAGGTCCTTCGTCCGGATAACAAAGACAACTACTATGCCGAGTTTGACCTGGTGCCAACGACCATGCGGCCGTTGATGCAAAGCGGTAAGGTGCTTGTGACCAACTGGCACCAGTTCGCGCCTGAGTCCGAGCATGTGGAAGGCGGAAAAAGCTACCTGGTGGTTGATAAAGGGGCAGAGGACACTCAATCTTTTGCAAAGCGTGTCCTGGGAGAGTTGAGTGAACGTGCACCATTGATGGTGTTGAACGACGAAGGGCACCATGCCTACAGGCCGGCTCCCGTTGCAGAGACATTGAACGGAGAGCAAGCAAGAATTGTCAAATCCGATCGGGAAATTGCCACGGTGTGGGTCTCCGGGCTTGATAAAATCAACCTGGGATGGGGGATTCGTTTTTGCGTGGATCTATCGGCAACCCCTTTCTACATCGGAGGCAGTGGATACGTTGAAGGAGCGCCTTTCCCGTGGCTTGTGAGTGACTTCGGCCTGGTGGACGCCATCGAAAGCGGTATCGTGAAGATCCCGAGACTCCCGGTGAGTGATACTACTGGAAGGCCGGAACCCAGGTACTTCAGACTCTGGCAACACATTACAGAATCCCTTGAACCCGGTGAGCGCTTGCCGGGAAGGCAAGGAAGGCCGAAACCGGAAGTGGTGTACAGGGAGGCCGAGCCGGCCCTGAACACTCTGGCGAGCCAGTGGGTGGAACGATTTCAATATATACAGGAGGCGTCGGACGAAAAGGATAAGGTGCCACCGGTCCTTATCATCGTATGTGACAACACGGATATTGCAGAGGTCTTTTACCAGAACATCTCAGGGGAGGAGACCGTTGAGGTAGTGGATAACGGGGATATTGAGGATGAGAATCAAGAGCAATCGTCCCAGGACTTAAGGAGGAAGAAAAAGACAAGAACGGTTTACGGAACAGGACGGATCTTTCCGGAATACTTTTCAAACAGCCCTGAACGGCGTTATACACTCAGGATAGATACAAAGCTGTTAGCTGCCGCAGAAAGCGAAGATCCGAGAATAAACAAACAAGCAGCGGCAGAGGAGTTGAGAAAGATTGTGTCTACGGTTGGAAAACCGGGAGAGCCGGGAGAGCATATCCGGTGCGTTGTTTCGGTAGCAATGCTCAACGAAGGCTGGGATGCGAACAATGTTACACATGCCCTGGGGGTTAGGGCATTCACCAGCCAATTACTTTGCGAACAGGTCGTGGGACGGGGACTGAGACGGATGGACTATACGCCCGATCCTGAAACCGGGCTGCTGACGGAAGAATATGTAGATGTCTACGGAATCCCTTTTTCCATAATTCCATTCAAGGGAAGGCCAACAAAGAAGAAAGCCCCGGAAGATAAACCGAAAAATCACGTGCGTTTCCTTGAGGAGAGATCTAATTTCGAGATCCGGTTTCCGGTGGTGGAAGGTTACGCTTTTGCCCTGCGGAGGAATTTGATTAAGGCAGACATCGGGAAGATGGAACTGCTTGTTCTAGAGCCGAATACGGAGCCTACCGCCGTTTTTGTAAAACCCACGGTGGGTTATCAGTTAGGACCGCCAAGCGCCCTTGGTCCCGGGGAATTTGCTGAACAGGACCGTGAAGAATACTATCAGAGTATTCATCCCCAGACAATTATCTTTGAGATCGCACGGCAGGTGGTGCGGGCATTAGTGGGCGATGATAGGTCATCCCCTGACCCAAAAAGCAATCCCAAGCTTCGACTCCAATCCAGGCATCGACTTTTTCCTCAGGTCTTGAGAATTGTGCAAGAGTATGTGAAACGGAAGGTCGATTGGAGGGGCTGCAATCGGTGTGAACTTGGTCATGAGAAGTACGTGCAGCGTACTGTTGAAAGATTGGTCGCTGCCATTGAACCGGATGACGTAGCGGGTGAGCCGCCATTGATGCCGATCCTGAACCGGTATAAACCGATCGGCACAACCGGGGAGGTGGACTTCAAAACTACCCGCCGCTGTCATGGCACCCGGAAAAGCCACATAAACCTTGTCGTGCTTGATACTGCCACCTGGGAGGCGTCTGCAACATTTCATCTTGAGCAGTCAAAACAAGTGGCCTTCTATGCACGGAACGATCACTTGGGTTTGGTAATTCCATACGAATACTACGGCATCAGTCATGGATACGAGCCGGACTTTCTAGTCCGAATGAAGGATGGGCGGACACTCATCCTTGAAATAAAGGGCTACGAAACTGATGAAGAAAAGGCAAAGCACGCGGCGGCCAAGCGGTGGGTATCTGCCGTCAATAACTGGGGAAAACTTGGGGAATGGTGTTTTCATGTGTGTCGGGACCCACAATTACTCGGAAGGGAATTGGAGTGTATTTAAGCTAAACATGTGGTGAAAATAGGCCAATGCCTATGAGATTTCTCCGTTTTCGCAGTTCGGTGGGTCGGATGTTTTGAAGTTTGATGCGGGGATTTCTTGGAGGACGGATAGAAGGGAATTAGAGCCGTGATGGGTAGATGAGTCGGCTTCGAATACGGTATGAAAACATGATGAAATGAAAATCTTAATGGTTAATTTCAATGCTGGCGGCTAAATTCTTGTTGTGTTTCAGGGAGAGCGGAGCATGATAGAGATGGCGTCTGTCTAACAACCTGCAATACCTGAATAATCATGATATTACCGGTGGGTTTGAGATTATTAGGAGACACTTGAGCAGGGCTATGACGAGCGTTTCACCAGGCAATACGGCTTTTTCCGGTCCTATGTGAGAAAGGTTATTTATCGGCAGGCGGCCTGAGGTTGCCTTTTTTTCGGTTTGATGATTTTTGGGATATCATACTGATATAATAATGGACTCAATTGGGGGCGTAACTATATAGTCAAACGACGACATTCGCCGAGAAATTAAACACCCATAAGGAAGAATCCATGACGGAAAAAGAATGTCCCGTACCGGAACCGTTCAAGAGCGTGATAGGTTCGATAGTCTTTCTGACCCTGCTTTTTTTCCTGACCTTTATAGGTCGATTCATCTTCGCACCCCTCATGCCAAGCATCGTAAAGGACTTGGGGATAACCCCGTCCCAGGCAGGGTCCATATTCCTGATCGCATCCGTGGGCGTCTTCATTGGTTCCATGGTCTCGGGGTTTATCTCCTCTCGTATCAACCATCGCGGCAACCTGGTAGTCTCTATGTTGGCGGCAGTCGGGGCGTTGATCACGTGCACCCTGTTTCCCACCCTTTGGGTGATCCGGGGTTCCATGCTTGTCCTAGGCATTGCAGCAGGCCTGAATTTGCCATCGAATGTTGCGACCATCACCGCGATGGTGAGCAGGCAGGACTGGGGCAAGGCCCTCGCCGTACAACAGACCGCCCCTCCCATGAGTCTGGTGGTCGGCCCCCTGCTGGTGGTTTTACTCCTCGAGGTGTCTTCCTGGAAGGGCCCCCTGTTATGCATTGCAGGGGCTGCAATAGGTGTGGGATTTATCTTGCTGATCTTCGGCAAGTTCGGTGATTTCCCGGGTGATCCCTTGAAGCCGTCCCCGGTGAGGGCTGTTTTGAGGCTGAGGTCTTTCTGGATCATGGTGATTCTCTTTGCCCTCGGGATGGGAGGGCAGGTGGGGGTCTATGCCATGCTTCCCCTTTACATGGTGACGGAGAGGGGCATGAATGCTGAGACAGCCAATACCCTGATCGGTGTTGCCCAAATATCCGGCCTGTTCATGACCTTCTTGGCGGGATGGATTACGGACAGGATCGGTGAGAAAAAGGCCATCATGATGTTTCTCATAGCATCGGGGCTAGTCAATATCATGCTCGGGCTTTCTTCGGGTCTCAGGCTCAAGGTCATGGTCTTTCTGCAACCTGCGCTCTTTGTCTGTTTCTTCCCTGCTGCCTTCTCTGCCCTCTCCAGGATCGTCCAGCCCACCATGCGCAGCATTGCTGCGGTGATGGCCCCTCCCACCGCATTTGTCTTGGGTGGGGGCCTTTTCCCTGCTGCTTTGGGTTATATGGGGGAGGCTTACAGTTTTGGGCTGGGGATTGCCCTCTCCGGCGCTGTTATCGTTGCGGGCTCTGTGCTGGCCCTGTCTCTCCAGCTCCTGGAAAAAATGGAGGACGGCTGCTGACGGCCCGAATATGACCTCATCAGATCCAATATCAGGGCCTTCCACCATAGATCTTGCGCCTTTTTGGTACACTAGACTATTCGGTCAGCAACGAATTGCTGCGATGTCTGATATATAAAGGGTTCCAGGGCGCTTCGTTCTTTCGCGGCTTGTCCGGTAGGTTTGTCGATGTGCTCCCAGCTAACACATGCACGAGAATTGATGAAACGTGGAGGTAGCCCTTCAGGCCTTTGTCATAGTGAGTTTTCTTGTTCCTTTGATTTGCCTGAAGTTTGCACCCTGGCTGGCACACCTGAGGGCAAGATCAAGGTCAACGACCCTTGTCCCTGAAAGGGCATGCACGCCATAAGCGAAGAGCACAGGGGAAAGTGGAACCGTATCTCCAAGCATGGCAATATAGGCGCTCGGCTCACACAGCTCAAGCAAATGCTCAAGTGTGTGGTTGGTGAGGGAAGTTCCCGTAATGGCTACCACGTCCGCCTGGGGAATAAGGCGGTCACCTTCGGTCTCGTCGAAGTCGCCTTCCCTGGGGTTCTTCTCAATGACCCAGAGGGCGTCTGCCTTCTCTCGAATCCTGGGAAGGAAGGGAAAATGGCCCACGATGGCGACCTTTTTGCCTTCCCCCTTTTCCAGGATCACCTCAGCCGCATTTAGTTCAATGCATGAATCAGGATCCACCTCAAGGAGCGAGTTGATGGTGGCCATTCCAATGGCCGCTTCAAGAATGCTTTCCGAGTAAGCCATTTGGGCAAGCAGCCAATCTTCTGAGAACGCTTTGCTTCAATGAGGAACATTTGCCGCGGTCTCCTTCTCTAAGAAAGCCAATTACCATGCACTTTGGTCTTGTATTTAGGTCTTCTACTCCCTCGACATGGCCGTTCCGCACTTGGGGCATTTCTGTTCATAACAGGGACCCCCCAATTGGTGGGGTGCCCTTTCACCACAGCTCGGGCAAACACAATAACC
>JAFDHO010000358.1 GCA_019308745.1 Deltaproteobacteria bacterium | reverse complement strand
AGTGAATACCTTCGCAATGGTCAAAGCTATTACCATACTTATCTGGGTAGCGCATTTTGCTTGACCTTTCCAAAATGGGTCGGGGCAGTACCGCCGGTCAAGCTAAAGAACTTGAGGGAGGACGAGCCATTAACATGTGTATCTGTCGTACCATCCGTAGCGGTCAAACATCTATTGGCCCAGGAGGATGAACAATATGCAAGAGTGGGGGGAGTCTTATGGGAATATCTCGGGGACCGACGGTTTCGGGGAACGGTAAGTTTTCTATATGAGGTTAATGGCAAAGCGTTACGATTTTTTCCGGCAATTCAAAAAGTTGATGTATTCTGGCATTTTTATCAGATACCAAACGAAGGAACGGTGTGCTTGTGGTAGTACCTTTCGATAAGTGCATTGCACGGCCTCCGAATAGGATGTTGCAATTTCCATTAACGGAGCATTTAGAGGCGGTAGCCGCAGACTGCGGCTCTGCATGTGGGACAGCTGAAGAACGGCTTGCTTTTCTTGCAGGTTTGCTTCATGACGCGGCCAAATGCCACTGCCAGTGGCAGAAGTATATCCTTGGACAACTCCAGAAGGGACCTGCGCATGCACCACTTGGCGCTGCACTCTTTGCCTTTTGTGCTGACCAACTGATTCCGTTCTGGGGCGGGAATAGACCGGATAGGATTTGGCTCCGGGACTTGGCCTTAGATTGGACACGGACAATTTATAACCACCACAGCAGACTTGACGACTTGGATTTTCTCCCTCCCTGGGAGATGCGCTCAAATATGGAGGAACTCAAAAAATTTCTGGAAGGTTGCGATATGAAAGGTTTATTTCTTTTTATTTCAAGCTATTTCGACGCCCTATGTGTGAATGAGGATCAGTTTTGTGATTGGCTAGGAAACTTTTCAGAAACCTGGGAACGCCGTGTTCGCTTCGAGCGTCATTCGGTTCTCCGAAAAAAAGTGCAGCAGCAATCCGACAAGGAGGATTTTTCAAATCTGGCATTGCGTCTGCCTGAAATAACCTCACAATTGGTCCGTGCCGACCGTTACCATGTTGGAATGTTTGAAAGAAGCTATTTGGAACCTAGAGAAGCCGCAAAGGCCATCCACTTTCTGGAATCCGCCTGTCATGAACGGGCTGCAAATGCGTTGAATGGTGGTGCTAATCCGGTATTAGTGGATTATCGGCGGCAGGTTCAAAAGCAAGCGGTGGAGAGATACAGGAAAAATACTGATGAAACATTTTTGACATTATTACTTCCGACTGGTTATGGCAAAACCTTGACTGGACTACGGGTTGCACTCGAGGCGTGTCAAAGAGGTCGGTGCCAGCGTGTAATTTATGTCGCACCTTACTTATCTATCCTCTCGCAGTCAGCTCTGGAAATAGCTCAAGCCACGGGGCTTGAGGTGTTTCAGCACCATCACCTTAGTCTTGCTGAGTTAGGTGACGATGAAGACGTAGAGGTCTTGGATACCTGGCAAGCTCCAATACTAGCGACCACATTTAATCAATTTTTCCGGGCTTTATTCCCACATAGGGCACAGGAGTGCCTCCGCATGGATGCTTTGCACGGGGCATTCATAATCATCGATGAGCCCCAAATCATAGATGCAGGGATCTGGAATGTCTTTTTGAGAGCACTGGCGGCTAGGACCAGCATCTGGAACTGCCAGGTGCTATTTGCCACAGCGACGTTACCTCCCCTGCGTGCTGGTCTTGGGCAAGGTGCGGTTGCTCTCGCTTCGCCTCAAGTTGAATGGGGAAACCGTTTTGTCATTGATTATGCAAAGCAACCACTAACAGCAGAGGACGTGGTCGATGATGTTTGGCAGCTCAGCGAATCAGGCGATAGCATTGCTGTTGTTCTCAATACGGTTGCAGATGCAGCCCAACTTTATCGTCTCTTAAAAAATTCCAAGCGATTCAAACGCCTGCATTGTTTGACAGCTATGATGCTTCCAGGACACAAAACCGGAATTATTAGGAGTATACGCAAAGAATTGAGCAGTGGGATCGCAACGATCGTGGTCTGTACCCAAATCCTGGAAGCAGGTGTTGATCTTAGTTTCAGAAAAGTACTGCGTGCTTTACCGATTTTTCCATCCATTGCCCAGGCTGCCGGTCGTGTCAACAGGCACGGGGAAGGTGACCGAGCGACGGTAACGGTTTTCCCCTTTATTAGAGAAAATGGAGTCGATCCGAGGTATTATGTATATAGAAATGAGACAGCGCGCCGCCAGACGGATGCTTTGTTAAGTGAAACCCCTCATCTTAATGAGGAAGATTTGGGTTATGCTTTAGATACCTACTTCCAGCGCTGTTGGCAAGAGAGCAAGAATGAAGCATGCCTCTCCAAATTTGAGCAGGCAGCATATGGCCGCTGGTCAGAATTGGCAGGGCTACAACCTTTCGATGGTGCAGGGCAGCGGGAGGAAATTTTTGTGCCATGGCAAAATATGGAGTTAAGTCCAGCCATGGAGCTGCTTCTTAAAGAATTTGCCCCCGAGGGTCCAGAGCAATTGCTGAATAACTACT
>JAFDHO010000010.1 GCA_019308745.1 Deltaproteobacteria bacterium | reverse complement strand
CCTTTTGAAATGCCTCCTCAGATAGGGAGAACGGGTGATGATGCCTTTTCTGGAGTGACTGGCGGCTTCCGGCTTGGAGAGCCTCCAGCTCGGAAAGGAGGGCGCCGTCTTTTCGCGACTTCGGGAATTCTAATTGTCGCTCATCAATCGATTTCTTTCCAATCATCGTAATCTCTTTTGCCTCGATCCCTGATTCCTGCCTGATGCTCAGATCCTTTCAATCCCATTCACCCAATGTGTAGGACAGAGGACGCAGTTCCTGGCTAAAGATGCACAAAATTTCGTGCACGGGTGCCCTGTTTTTTGTGCACTTCTCCCTTTGAAGAGCGTTGACTGCTTCTTCATTCTCTCCTTGACAATGCTTCCTTCATTATCCCTCTCAAAAAACATTTCCTCTAGAATGCCCCGCCCCTCTTGACCGCAAGAGCATGGGGAAGTGTATTGCCCTTGAATAATAACCAACCTTCCCTGCTCCTGGCACGGATATTGATATGGATACTCATCGAGTTCACCCCGTGGAATATGATCTGGGGCGCCAACCTCCATGGCATAAAGCCAGAGAGAATCTTGATCTAACATTTCCTCTGCTTTTGCATAGTGTATTCCTACGGGGTAAGCCCTCCTCCCCCTGAAATCCCCTCTTTATTGGTAGAGGGACGGGTCGGGTGAGGGGATTTCGGGGGGCTCCTTCTCACAGAGCTCCAGGATGATGCCCGGCCCACGGACTCACACCTGATCCCTCTATCGAAAGGACGGCTCCTGATGCCAAGATCGCTGCTGAAACCCCTCTTCGTCCTGGTTGCCTTAGCTATTTTTGTCCAAGCCTCTCTTGCCTTCCCTGCCGTCCCGACACTGTTCGGTCCCCAAGAGTTCACGGTAAAGAGATTTCCCCTGCTCTTCTCCATGGAGAGATTCAGGGTGGAAGAGCCTGGAGAAGCCACCTTGAGTTTGACCCTCAATAGCTCTCTAAGGAAGCTGAGGGCAGGTTTCATCGTGCTCAACAGGGAGTTCATAAGGCTCAGGAGGCTCTTTTCTCAGCAAGGCCAGGTGGTTGAAAGGGAGGTGAGGCTGAGAGCAAAGAACAGGTTGTGGGTGCTCATGGTGGGGAGGCCCGGGGCATCTATCACCGTGGAGATAAGAAAAAAGGGTGTCATCCTGCCTCCCCAGGTGACCTTCGGCGCAGAGCCGAGCGCTCTCCTGCCGGGTGAGGCAAGCACCTTGAGCTGGAGTGCAAAGAATGCGGATTCCTGTTTGATAGAGCCCGGGATCGGCCCTGTTGAGCCCACTGGATCCAGGATTGTCTCCCCATCTGAGAGCACAGACTACACCCTCAGGGCAACAGGGCCGGGGGGCACGGCAGAAGCGTCTCTGAGGGTGGCGGTGATCTCAGCTCCTGGAGATCTGGAAATGGGTGGTGCGGGTAAAGAAGGTTACAGGGGTAGTGACACTGTAGGAGAGGGAATCAACCTGGTCTCAGGCAATGTGACGGAGAAAAGGGAGGATCTTCGCTTCCCTTCTCCCTTCGGCGAGGGACTTGTCTTTGAGGCCACCTACAATAGCCAATCAGAGAGAGAAGGAGGGATGGGGTACGGGTGGAGTCATACCTACGGGGTGAGTCTTGATCCTGCCTTTCTGATAGAGGGGCGGGAGTTTCTCAGGATCGTTGATGAGAGGGGCAAAAGCCACTACTTCATCGAGGCAGATCCCCCTGCCAGCTATGAGGGTGTGTTCCATGAGAAGACCCATGTCAGGCAAGAAGCTATAGACTATGTATGGGACAGGCTGGATGGGACAAGATATGGTTTCTCAGGATCAGGGAGGCTCCTCTGGGTGGAGGATCCAAGGGGGAATCGCCAGGAGCTTGGCTATACCGAGGAAGGCCGCGTCAGTGTGGTAAAAGACCTTGCAAGCGAAAGGGAGCTCTCCTTTTCCTACAACGGGCAGGGGCTTATTGAAAGGGTCCTGGGTCCAGGGGGAAAGGGAGTCAGTTACGGATATGATCCAGAGAGAAACCTCGTGAGTGTCACCTATGAAGACGGCTCCGGGTTTGATTACTCCTACTCCGACTTCTATGACCCACACAATCTGACCGAGAAGAGGGATAAGCTCTCCCATGTGCTTTCCACCTGGGAGTATGATGCTGATGAGCGGGTGCTCAAGAGCTTTCATCCCATGGGAAAGGGGGTGGAGATAAGCTATATGGGAGATACGGAGGCAGAGGTGACCGATGCCTACGGGGTCGGGAGGAACTACTTCATAGGGGATATTGGGGGAAGGAGAACGATCCTTTCCATGGAAGGGGGTTCTCTCCCCTTTGCCTACAGGGAAGAAAGTGCCATAAGGTGGAGCTATGATACAAACCTCAACCTTATAGAAGAGGAATCCGCCTCAGGGGCTATCACCCGCTACGGGGAGTATGATTCCAGGGGAAACCCGGGCAGTGTGATCCTGGCATGGGGCACTTCCCTTGAAAGAGTGGTAAGCTACACCTACCACCCTGAGATGAACGTGCCTCTGAGCAGGACCGAGGCCAGTGTCCTTGGCGAAGGACAGAAAGTCACCATCTGGGACTATGATAGGGATGGAAACGATATCCCCAATGAGGCCCCTTCAAGACTCCTATCCCGTATTGTGGAGAAAGGCTCCACCGGGGATAGTGCGGGAGGTGTGGTCCCCTATGAGTATGTGACGAGGTTCTCCTACAACCTCAAAGGACAGGTGATCTCCATAGATGGACCTCTTGAAGGGCCAGGAGATACGATCCTCTTCTCCTATGACGATGTTACTGGGGATCTCCTTTCCATCACCCAGCCCCTGGTGGGCAGTACGCTCTTTTCGGCCTATGACCCTGAAGGGAGGGTGGGCGAGGTGAAAGATGTAAACGCTCAATCAAGGAGCTTCACCTATGACCACCTGGGGAGGGTTACAAGCATTAGTTACACTGCGGATGGAAAATCCACGGAAGTCTCCTACGACCTCTCGGGCAAGCCTCTATCTCTCACGGATGAGGACGGTGTAACCCGCAACTTTTCCTATGACCCGGAGTATGGAAGACTGGCCAGGATCACGGATATGGTGGGAAACTATATCGCCTATGCCTATGATGCCCATGGGAACAGGAAGGAGATGGGAAAATACGGGAAAGATGGGACCAGGGCCTATGTGAAAACCTGGGACTACTCCCACCCTGACTATCCCGGCAAACTCTCCAAGGAGTTCCATGCAAACGGCTCCTTTACCGAGTATGCCTATGACAGGGCGGGCAATCTCACCACCATCATCGATCCTGAGGGCAACAGCACGGATTATGAGTATGACATCCTTGGCCGCCTCGTGAAGGTTACCGAACCCCTCGGGGCCATCACCCGGTACTCCTATGATACCCATGGAAACCTTGCCTCCATCACGGACGCAGAAGGTCATGAGACAACCTATGTTTATGATGACATGGGAAGGATATTAGAGGAGCTTTCCCCGGATCGGGGCAGGATAAGCTACTCCTATGATAGTACCGGTAACCTCATCTTGAGGACCGATGCCAGGGGAATAACGGCCCGATATGACTATGATGTGCTCAACAGGCTCACGGCCATTCATTATCCTGATTCCTCTGAAGACGTCTACTTCAGCTATGATGAGGGGGACTATGCCAAGGGGAAAAGGACCGCTATTACGGATGAATCCGGCACAACCACCTTTACCTATGACAGCAGAGGCAGGTTAACCGGAAAACTGAGCACCATCTTAGGGAAAAGCTGCCCTTTTTCCAGGTTGTTCTCCCCTGGGGGCAGGGTGATGGAGGTGGAATACCCGAGCAAGAAAATACTCCAGTACAGCAGGGATTCCATGGGGAGGATGCAGGGTCTCACGATGATAAAGGATACCCTGACCGTGCCCCTGGTGGCCGGCATGACCTACAACCCCTTTGGGGGACCAAAGGGTCTTAGCACGGGCTATGGGGGAGAGGTGAACAACTCCCAAGGGGAGTGCGGGTGTCTTGAGGTGGCCAACCCCGGGCAGCAGATGGAGCGCATCTACTCCTATGACAACAACCGTAACCTCATCTCTATCACCGCCCCCAACACACCCTGGTACAGCCAGTCCTTCACCTATGATGCACTGCAAAGGTTGACCCAGGCACAGGGTTGGTACGGGAGCCTATCCTATGCCTATGACAGGGTCGGGAACAGGCTCAGCAAGAAGGTCAATACCCGAGAGGAGGTATGCTCCTACGAGGATGGCAGCAACAGGCTGAAGGAAATCACAGGCACGGATGGCACCCTCACCTTCCTCTACGATGCTGCCGGTAATACCACTGTCATAGGAGACAAGAGACTCTCCTACAACGAGCGGGGCAGACTTGAAAAGGTATTAGACGAACAGGACAATATCCTGGGAGAGTATCTGTACAACGCACTGGGCCAGAGAGTGGTCAAGAAGGCAGGTGGTGAGACGACCCTCTTTATCTATGATCTGGACGGGAATCTTGTTGCGGAGGCACAGGAAGATGGCATCATCACATCGGAGTATCTGTACATGGGGAAGATCAGGGTGGCCAAGGTTGATTTACTGGCAGATACCCTGTACTATTACCTTAATGACAGGCTTGGGGTGCCGCAGCTCATGGTGGATGAGTGGGGAGAGATCGTGTGGAGTGCCATGTACATGCCCTTTGGGGAGGCAAAGGTCCATCCCAACTTCCTCGTTGAGAACAACTTCCGCCTACCAGGCCAATACTACGACTCTGAGACCGGCTTCCAATACAACTACCACCGCTACTACAATCCCAAAACCGGTAGATACATCACCCCCGACCCAATCGGATTAGAAGGCGGCATCAACTTATTTTCTTATGTTAGGAATAGTCCCAGTAATTTCAGCGATCCGATAGGATTATTCGGTCTTTTTGGTCCTGGACTAAGAAATATAAATACCAATGACGTACCTTTACGACGTCCTCAATATAAGACCCCTTTCGATTTCAACCCTCGGAGAAAAGGTATTCCAGGGCAATTTGGTTTAGGCGCATTAGGAGCTATAATAACTTCTGAGCCTGCTCGAAGGACGGGATATTTTGCTTTTGAACTTTTGTACCAAATCTACGGTCCCCAGCTGCCACCTATCATGCTTACACCTGAAACTTTAGATCCTCTTGCCAACCCATATTCTGCAGCTGATCCCGAAACTCGCTTACAACGCATGAACTGTGAATAGAGATCTAGGAGAATAATTGTGGTTGATCACACCCATTGGGCAATCTCGCATCTACGCCTATTATCACCCTTACTGCTAACTTTAGCCGTGGGAATTGCTAAGGATAAATATGACCTTGGTTCCACCTTTTTCCCCATTCAACGCTGGAAGCTCTCCGACGTCATTTTGGTCCAGATTCTGATCTTTTTGATTCAATATACCAACACTAAGCTTATCTCGAATGGTATCATTACACTCGCAGAGGCATATATCTATGGAGCTTTATTTCTCTACCTTGTAATCGCCGCCTCTGTTTATGGGATTATCCGCATCAAATATCGACTTACTATATCAGCCTTGGGCATTCATTTTAGGGGCAGCGTAGGAAATATATTATTGGGTCTAAAAACGTGGTCTATATTTGAGTTGTTCTTTTTCTTACTACCTCTAATTATCGGGAAGCATGAGTTGATATATAACAGGGCTCAGAAGAGCATTGTTCTCATTGTTTCAGACATTCCAGGTCACCAGGTTGCTCTCTATATTCTTGGAGCTGTTGTTCTGGCACCAATCGTTGAAGAAAGTTTATTTAGGGGCTTTATCTATTCTCCTTTTAGGAGAAGAATCGGTCACAAGTCGACCGCGGTCTTGAGCTCTCTAATTTGGTCTTTGGGGCACTATGACGTAGGCTTTTCAGGAGGCCTAGTTGTCTTAGGGATAATTTTCATTTATCTTTATGCAAAAACCGGATCATTGCTGCCAAGCATTGTGGTGCATGCCGGGATATCATTTACCGGTTTGCTGATATTTTTGTATTTGATCGCGTATCAGAGGAATTCAATATTTATTGAGACTAAAGGGTTTATCATGTGGGGGGCCTTCTTCTTTCTCGCTGCTTCTATTGTTCTTTTCATAATATCAAGGCAAAAGCATCAAAAGAGAACCAGTGGGTAGGAAAGGGGATGGTGTTGACTAACGTGACAAATTATCCTATGTCACGGAAGGGGCGACGCAAGGGCCGTTCTTGCTCAAAGTGCAGCGCTGTTTATGGGCAAACTGCCCCCATGAGGCGCGTCTTGGCCCAAGCAAATCCTACACTAATTGGTGCTTGAATAGGAGGCCATGGATACAGAGGTGCCCCCATGTATTCTCTTGGCAAAAATGATAGTGACCCTGGTCAACAGCGTCTCCCGATTCACGTTTTGCCCACAAATACGGCTTCTTCCGCCATTATGTGAGACAGCTCATTTACCGCTAACTCGGCTGAGGTATCCTGCACAACGGCTTCGCCCGGATCAGATGCGGATAATGCAATCAACAACGGGGGAATTATGGTCAACTTTGCATTTACACTATATTTTGCGCTTAATCTGAGATGTCCCTTCACGTCCCCATGGTAATGTAGGGCAGGGTCAAGCGTCATCTGTCACTGAACGCCGAAGAAACCACTGGCCGCATTCAACAGGAAACAGGACGCACCTCTGCTTAGTTGTTTTCTTGCGGAAATGTGATCAAGATCTCGAGCCCGCACCCTGCCCATGAGATGTCACAGATTACCTTTGAAATTGACCTTTATCAAACACACAATGTCATAGCGACCCCAAACACGGGATCAGTCGTCGATGATTCGCTTTCCCGACAAGCCATTGAGGATTTCGATAAGCCGGGGCTTTCTCGCATTCGCGCGCCGGAGTCCCTTGAGATAATCCTGCCAGTCTTTCTCCCTTCCACTCTTTTTCATCACGGCATGGATTTTCCTCAAATACTTTGCAGCCTCGTGATAGGCCTTTACCTTGGTCTCGGCAATTTCTGACTCGGCAAGGCCTTTCCAGATCTCAACCGCCTTGTCAGGATAGGCTTTCTTTAGGGCATTGGCCACCTGATCATCCCAATAACTCAGAACGAGGGGAAACTCTTTCCTTATTGTTGACTCCTCATACCAGCGCAGGACATCATCTGGACGCTTTTCCTCTATCGCAATATCGATTAGATTCACAAAAAGCGGGAATTCCTTGTGCCTGTGCTGTGGAAGTCTTGGCAATCCCGTTTCCGGCAGGGGCCACAATGGCTCATCATACGGCAACCTGCCGGTTTCCAGGTAGCTCATAGCAGCTAGGCGGACGTCCTTCCACACCTTGGCTTTCTTAGAGGCCTTTTCTAAGTTCTTATAGGCTCCAAGGGAAGGCTCAGAGAAGAACTCCTCGGCCCTGAGCGCCGCGACGATCCGCCAGGCCTTTTGCTCTTCAAGGATCTTCCTATAGAGTTGCCGCAGTTCTCGAGAGACACCAGGCCGATCCTCCTGCGTTGCCTTGATACCCCGCACGATCCATGCCTCGGCCTCGCTCCTTCGCCCTTGTTCCTTCAAAAGCTTTACCAGCCGAACGAAGCTCCGTGTTCTCAAGGCCTCCTTTTCGCACAGTGCTACCGCTTCATCCGATCTTCCCGCCATTGTTAAGGCCTGGGCAATCCAGTCCGTCAGCCGGTCCCTCTTGTAGTCCCTGGAAAAGGAGTCATCTTCTTGGTCAGGGCCCAACCCTTCCAAACCCTGAAGGAGGCGATCCGCCAGAGTGCTCCAATCCTGCTTGTCCCGGTCTATCTTCCAGAAGCCTTCACTCCCTTCACACAAGCCATAGTCATCTTTGAGCTCGGCTTCCACCGCCCACAGCATCTGCTTGGCAGGGGATAGGGACGAGAGGGGAAGGGCTTGGAACACGACCTCCATGCAGGATGCGATCTCAACTGCCGTGTGCCCTTCGTCATGGCTCATCTCGATCTGTCTATTTCCCGCCTCCAGCAATTCCTCCCCCAGGGAAAGGACCTCGTCTGCGTGCCCCTTTTCCAACAGTTCCGAGAGGCGATGCCTCACCCGGCTATAGTCCGGAAGATCCCCTTCTCCACTCCAATGTTCCACCCATGCAGGCTCTTCGCTCAGCTCGCGGATATCGGCCCTAATCTTCTCGACCACTTCTTGGACAGAGCCACTCGACAAACGCCATTTATCCAGCAGCGCTCCACGAACATCAGGATATCGCCTGGCAAGGTCCACGAGGATCTGGACGAGATCTTCCTTCTCAAGGCCTTTCAAATAGGCCTTAATGGGGTCATCTTGTGTCCCCTCTATCAGAGATTCTCTCCCAACAATGACAGCAGAGAAAGAGCTCCCATTTAGTTGTTTCAATATCTGGAGTCTTTTGTCTCTCTTGCTAACAAGTGGTATCTCCCTGTTCTTCTTGATACGATCCAGATATTCCAGGACCGCTGCCACAGCGTGCTTGCAGTGCGTCCAGTAGGGACAGTTGCAAAGCGATTCAAGTGTGCCATCCTGAAAATAGACCATCAGGGCATACCGTGCCCTGCCCTGGACCCAGGCAACGAGTTTTCCATCCCCTGTCTTGGCAAGCTCCTTGACGTGTCCTCCTCTCTGATACGCCTTGCCACGGGATACGATCGTCCCTCCTGCCCACTCTTCCAGGTCAGCCCAGGTCAATTCCTTAAATGGATCACCCTTCTGCCCTTTCCTTCCCATGATGACGTCTCCATTCCAGTGGGAAAGCTTACCTCCACCGGCTTGAAATTTGCCCATACACCTCGCTCAAGACAAAAGCTGACCGAATATCAAACGATTACCTTGCTTTTGCTGATTCCCGCGCTTTTTCCGAATGCAGGAATAAACAATAAGAAAAATCGCTCCCATTTTCAAAGTGTTTGGTTTTAGTTACTGAAGGGCGTCCCTTTTTTTTAATACCTGACCATCTGTTCTCCCTTCTTTGGCACATGAGAACACATGGCAGCGAGCCATTCGAGGGCATCGAAGGTTTTTTTCTCTTTGCCGTCCTTCGACCGATAGAGCACCTTTGAGTCCTCCGGGATGTCGGTCATTCTCTCCTGGGAAAAAGAGGCGCGGATGATGTACCGGGCCAGATTCTCAATGGCCTCCTCCTCGCCGGGTTGAATTCTCGGGCCACAATACACATTGAACCCGGAATGCCGCCATCCCATCATCATATCTATCAGGTCTTCCGTGATTTTTCCCTTTGAAAGGAGCATCTTGAAGACCTTGTGCCTGAAGATCTCTTTCAGGGTCTTTGTGGAAAAGCGAGGGGCCACCCTGAACATGCCTGCCTGTGCGGTGCACGCAGACAGGCCTTCTGCATAAAAACAGCCGTCCGAACACAGCACATGGAGGAAAGATGTGTTCGCCATTCAGGATGAGGTTTCACGGGCGATTGTAAGAAAGCTAAAGCCCCGACTTCTCGATAAGAGCGATAAAGTTCTGGCCAAGCGCTATACCGAGAATGTTGAAGCGTATGAACTTTATGTGAAGGGCCGCTTCTTCACAAACAAGATGTCATATCGAAAGGCCATAGAGTATTTCGAGGAGGCGACTGCGTTAGACCCGAATTATGCGTTGCCTTATGCCGGATTAGCTGAGGCATACACTATGATGGCGTTATTCTTTCCTGTATCCTTAAAAGAGTACCGTCAGAAAGCAAAATCTGCCGCAATGAAAGCTCTAATGATCGATGACATGCTATCGGAAGCATATACCTCGGTAGGAAATTTCAAGCGCATCTGTGAGTGGGACTGGCAGGGTGCGGAAACGGCATTCAAGCGAGCTATTGATTTGAATCCCGGTGATGCTTTGGCCCATGTGTATTATGCTGCATATTTATGGGCGGTGGGCCGTTTGGATGAAGGTATCGCAGAGATCAAAAAAGGCCTGGAACTTGATCCTCTTTCTCGAAATGCGCACTATATCCTGGGACATTCACTCAGCTCTGCAGATAAGCTCGATCAAGCAATAAAACAAAACCGGAATGCACTCGATCTGTACCCCGGCAATCCTGTGTCAATGACTTTCCTTGGAAAGACGAATGTGGAAAAAGGGAATTATGCTGAGGGTATAGCATTACTAAATAAGGCAGCGAGCATTACCAGAGGAAAAAGCCCATTCGCTCTGGGAACATTAGGATGGGCGTACGGTGTGGCGGGTAAGAGAGAGGAAGCTCAAGAAATTCTGGATGAAGTACTTGAGAGGTCGAAGAAGGGGTATTTCTCACCAAACTTCATTGCACAAATTTATACCGGACTGGGCAACAAAGACAAGGCGCTCGAGTGGCTGGAAAAAGCATGTGAGGAGCGCGATCCAACCTTGTTCCCACTAAAAACTCTCATCCATTATAGAAGTCTGCACTCTGATCCAAGGTTCACAGCATTACTGAAGAAAATGGGATTGGAAGATTAACCACTTGGTGACAGGGGATGTTGTTTACAAATTGTACAAATTTTCTCTAGACTGGGTGGCATTAGAAAGTTAATGCCGCGTCCATTGCCAAGGCCATAGGATGCAGATAAGGGATTGTGGGATTGTGGGTCGGACCAAGCAATCATGAGCTATCATATTGATTTTCAGTCAGTATTTTCCCAAAAGTAATCATTTTGAGGCCTTAGAACTGCACTTTCATGCCCCAAAATGCCCTTGTAAGCCGCTGGGGATTCCCGGAGTTCATAGCTTCCATCACCACCAATCACCGCGCGCCCCTCGCCCTTGTCTCCAAGCGCTTCCTTCGTGGCGGTGACAAATGCCTCACTGCCCACAGCAACACTCTCTGTCCATTTCCCATCTCGCAGATTATTACCTCCACCCACCGATTCCTCAATCCATCCTCGATAGGCAGCAGCCAAATCGTCCATCGAATCAAAATTAAGCAGGCTCCTCAATCCATCATAATCAATCAGTGCATATCGTCGCCGAGGGGCCAGGATCTCATTGTATCCACAAAACCCCCACTCCGATGGGTGGCCAACAACTCCGGCACGAACCATGTTAAGATCAATGTATACAAGACACTGAACCAAATGCTTGCCTGCCTCTATCGCCGTCGCATGATACCGATCTTCCCAGTACGCCCCTTTTCGATTCTTCCTTTTATTGAATTCTTGCCCGGTCCTCCCAGCTATCAATTGAATAGATTTGGGTATCACGTCGCCTCTATGCCCCTTGTCCCTGACAAGAAGATGGACGTGGTTGCAAGTCACTGCGTAACTGAGCACGCTGAGACCATAGCGCTTTCTGGCTTCAAAAACCCACTGTAGATAGCGCCGGCGGTCTCTGGCAAATTTCAAAAGGAATTCCTTTTTATGGCACCGATGCGTAACGTGCCAGACACGCCCTGGTAGGTAATGTCGGTTCGCCCGTGCCATTAACATAGCCCCTTTCTTAGAATGCCCATTTGCACGCCAAAAATAGCGTTCTAAGCCCTCAAATAAGCACGCTTTGCTAAACTTACCTCAGTATTTCAAATACTTATCTTCCACATCCTTGGTCCGACCCAATGGAGAGAAGTTTTAGCTACGATCACGATTGTCTGCCCGGTGCACGGGTCTTTCGCGACTGAAAGTCGCTCCTACCGGGGAAATGGGGCAAGGGGGCCCTTACTGCATGGCTTCGGCGACGAGTTCAGTCAAGTCCTTGACTGCGAGGTCGATCTTCTGTTTTCGCGCCCTCGTGGCTATGGTCCTCAGGCACTGCTGGCAAGCGGAAACCACCATGTCAGCGCCCGTTGACTTTATCTCGTCGATCTTCATCTGGGCGACCGCCGCGGAGAGGTCCGGGTTGACCATCTCCACGTTGCCTCCTCCGCCGCAGCACATGGAGAGCTGGCGATTGTGGGGCAACTCAACGAGGGTCAGACCTGGGATGGCCTTGAGCACGTTCCTGGGCTCCTCGTAGACCCCGCTGTTCCTACCCAGGTCACAGGGATCGTGGTAGGTCACCTTGATCTCTTTGCCTTTGAGCTTAATCTTCCCTTCCTGTATCAGTTGGTCCAGGAACTGGCTCGAATGGTAGAGTTCCACACCATCCACCTGGTAGAGGTGCTTCCATGTATGATAACAGGAAGGACAGGTGAACACCACGGCCTTGGCGCCCACCTCTTTCACCTTCTCGATATTGTGTTCTTTCAATTCGCGCATTTCATCAGGCATCCCCGCCCCTATAAGGGGGAAACCACAGCACCACTCCTCTCCGCCGAGGATGGAAAAATCCACCCCTGCCTGGAGCAGGATCCGCGACATGTTCACCGGGATCTTCTGGGCCATGGGGAAAAAGGAGGCCACGCACCCCACGAAAAAGATCACCTCGGCCCTGTCCTTTTCCAGGGCTCCTTCCGGGAGGTCCCTGATCATCTCCTGCCACTGGGCCCGCTCCTCGTTGTCATCGTCAGTGATGTTGTGCTCTTCTCTCAGGAAGGCCCTTACCCGATCAGCAATCTTCGGATACAATCCCTGGCTCACCTGGCACTCCCGGTCACGGAAGATAAGCTCCTTGGTCTCCACGGAAGACAGGCACGCCTGTTTGCAGGCGCCACAGCCCAGGCAGGAAAAAATGGCTTTCTCAGTGTCGTGGCTCATCTCCAACCGGCCCTCGATAACCGCCCGGGTTATGGCGTTCCTCCCCCTGGGAGCGGCAGATTCTTTCTTCTCAACCAGGTAGACAGGGCAGCTCGGCAAACAAAACCCGCACTTATTGCATTTTACCACTTCGTCATAGGACAGTTGCTTGAGCTTGGTAATATTCATCCTGGAATACCTCTTCCCTGGGGATACCCAATGATTTCTTCTTCGCCACTCCGCTCTTTGCCACGGAGAAGACTAGAGACCTCCTATGAACCGTCCCGGACTCATCACACCCTTTGGGTCAAGCTCCCTCTTTATGCGCTTCATGAGGATCAGGTCTGTGCCCGGCTCTCCCCATACCGGCAGTTCTCTCTTCATCTCTCCCGGGGCACGATGCACAACCAGGTTCCCCCCCGCGTTCCTGCACTGGGACAGCAGCCCCTGGAGTACCCTGGTGGTCTTCTTCGAACCGTTCCCGTTCAACAAGATGTTCACCATGGAGACACCACTCCCGGTATGAACCTGAAAGGCCCCATCCAAGCCTTCTTGCGACAGATTGCGCTCCGCAAGGCGGATTATCTCTTTCCAACAGGATATGGGATAGATCAGTCGGGCCGACACCAGGTCCTTACACTCCATGGCAAGTGCAGGGACCAATTCACTCACAGCCAGCCAGAACAGGGAGTGTTGATCCCCGTAAATAGAGGCCTCTCCGTTCCGGTTTGTCCTCCTTGCCATTTCCCTGATCTCAGTCCCCATCCTGTCAACGGCTTCTGAAAACGCCTCTAGCGCGACTGCAACCATATAGGGGCCAGTGCTCAAACCCGTCATATCACTCGTCCTGAGGAAGCCATGGGCCCTGTCATTCATCAATTCCACTGCCGCCGGCAGCAGGTTTGATTCGTGTATCAGATCACAGAGACCAGAAGCGTCTTGGAAGTTTCCGAATGAGAAAAGCAGTGTCTCCATCTTCTCGGGCAGGGGCAGCACGCGCAAGGTCACTTCACACAGGATGCCCAGTGTGCCGGCAGACCCGATCATCAACTTGCTGATATCATATCCGGAGACATTCTTTACGGTCTTTCCGCCACTCTCTATTATGTCCCCGTTGGGCGCCACAAACCGGGAGCCCAGGATCAGGTCCCTGGGCAGGTTGTAAAGGAGGCGTCTCGGACCGCTCGAATTGCTGGCAATGACGCCCCCGATGGTTGCCTGCCGACCGAAAGGGGCATCAATCGGAAGGAAACAGCCGCTATGGGAGCGATCGGAGCAGATCATCTCCCCGGATTCCGCCCCCAGGTCATGTAGGGGCAGATAACAACGATCATCTTCCGTGGCCAACCTCGCCTGGATATCAAGGAGTTTGACCCCCGCCTCCACGGTCAAAGTCAGGTTGGCCACATCCACATCTTTCATGTGGTTCATTCCTGACATACATAAAACGATATCAAGCCTTTCCGGAGGGTTGCCGAAACTCATCTTCGACCCGCCGCCCCATGGGACAATCGCCAGATCCTTCTCGTTGGCATACTTGACGGTCTCTGACACTTGTTCAATATCCTTTGGAAACACGACAAACCCCGGCGCTACCCCGTCAACGGAGTATTGGGATATCTGGTCCTGGGCAGTCATCACGTGGGCTTCGCCCACTATCCCAGCAAGATCATCCGCTATTTTGAGGGTCTCTGACATGTATGCACTCCTTTGTCTGTCCTCGGAAGAGCGATGGCACTTATCTGGCCCTGTGTTTGAACCCCACTCCCTGAAGCATGAAGCTATCCGAGCGGCCTTCGATCGAGGGCCTTCATTGCAGCGGAGAAGGAATCATCTTTCCCGGGTTGAGTATTCCTGCCGGGTCAATGGCCTTCTTTATCTTTCGTTCGAATTCAAGATCCTGTTCGCTGAAGATAAACCTTGTCTCGCTCAGCTTCTCCAGCCCAACACCATGCTCGCCGCTGATGGTGCCGCCTGCATCAGCACATATTTTCAGGATCTCGGAACCCAGTTTCTTGACCCTTTCGAGTTGATCCGGGTCCCTTTCGTCGAACATGATCAAGGGATGGAGGTTCCCGTCCCCTGCATGGAATACGTTCCCGATGGGGAGGTCGTACTTCTTGCCTGCCTCCATCACCTTCGCAAGCACTTCCGGTAGCTTGGTTCTGGGCACTGTGCCATCACAGCACAAGTAGCTGGGCATGAGCTGACCGATGGATCCGAAGGCCCCTTTTCTGCCTGCCCACAGGAGATCCCGCTCGGCTGCATCGCGCGCCATCTTGACTTCCCTTACGTTGTTTCGCCTGCAGATCTCCATGACCAGGTCGGCCTTCTTGTCCATTCCGTCTGGCATGCCGTCCAATTCGATGATCAATACACAGGCGGCGTCCAGCGGGTATCCCACTTTGATGGTCTCTTCCACCGCCCGCATGACGATGTTGTCCATCATTTCCAGGGTGGCGGGGATGATGCCCTCTGCGATGATTTCACTGACCGTGTTGGCACCATCTTCAATCGTCTCAAATATGGCCAGCATGGTCTTCACCGCTTCAGGGGCTCGGATCAATTTAAGAATCATCTTTGTTGCCAGCCCCAGGGTTCCTTCGCTGCCCACGAACAACCCCAACACGTCATAGCCGGGGTTGTCTTGGGATTTCCCTCCAGTTTCTATCACGGTCCCGTCATACAATACGATCTCGGCCCCGATCACGTGGTTCGTGGTGGTCCCGTATTTCAGGCAATGGGGACCGCCCGCATTTTCGCCGAAATTCCCGCCGATGGTCGATACCTTCTGGCTGGCAGGGTCCGGGGCATACACGAATCCCCTCTTAAGCATCTCATTCTGGAGATCAAGGGTAATGATGCCCGGCTCCACCGTCACCGTACGGTTGGGAATGTCCACCTCCAGGATTCGGTTCATACGGGAGAAGTGGACAACGATCCCGCCCCTTACAGGTATCGTGCCCCCGGTGAGATTCGTCCCCGAGCCACGGCCCAATATAGGGATCCTCTCCCTGTAAGCCAGGGCCATTATTTTTGAGACCTCTTCCGTGGAGCCCGGCAGAACCACTACGTCCGGCCTCGCCCGATCCAGAGAGGCGTCATAACTGTACAGCTCAAGGTCCATCTCGGAAGACAATACGTTTTCTTGGCCTACTATCTCCCCCAGCCCCGCAATGAGGTCTTCCCTGTTCATGAGTCCGTTCCTCCTTTGGGAACTCCGGCTACCCCTGTAACTTTGTAGAAATGCGGTCCCCACTGCCGACAGCATACGCCATTCAATATGCTTTGACACTGACTAAGATAAACCGACCCTGTCGAATATCTTTGCGCCGACACGGTCGGCGCACTCCATATTGGAACGGGTCACACGACACCTTTCAGATTCTTGAATTCCATGTCCGGGTTTAACTCTTTGAGCGTCAAGAGGATCTCCTTGAGAGTTTCGTTCTTGACCGTGCAAAAAAGATATACCTTTCCCTTCCCGAGCCGAAACCGCACGAGCCCGATACCCGCTCCCGGCAGCTCTACACTGGTGACATCCTTAGCCTCTGCCCTTACGGCCTTCCTGGGGCTTATCAACAGGATATCCCCTTTCTTTCCCTGCTCGAGCCTATAGGATATTGCCAGAAAAAAAGCCCACCCGAATAGAAGGAGAAATACAATGATGAATAACTGGAGCGCCCCGGACCATCCCCATTCCCCAAAGATGGATTTGATCAGGCTCAGGCAAATCAACGTCCACACCAGCAAAATTCCCCAGGAGACAGCAATCATCAGGGAAGGAGCCCGGTAGACCTGGACTCTTGCCTTTACCTCCCTGCGCTTCGCCATAGCTACGATTTCACCTGATCAGGCCCGGTCCGTATCTCCACAACCCGGCAGATCGAGACCTTTGCAAGGGCCATTTTGACGGCAACGTGGTTGCCTCACTCCAGAATTTGGCAAGCTCACCTAATGCCCGTAGACCGCCCTGGGAAGCCAGACGCATAGCCACGGAAACGCTATGGCGAAGAACAGCCCGACCGCCTGCAGGGCCATGAAGGGCACAGAGGACTTGAATATCGTCCCCATGGTAACGTTCGGCGGCGCAACGCTCTTCAAGTAATAGAGAGCGTATCCGAAGGGCGGACTCAGAAAGGACATCTGCATATTTACCATGTAGACAACACCGAACCATAGTTGCACGTCCGCGGGGTTTACCCCGGGAAGGCCCCAGAGCCCCCCCCAGGTCATGGAAATCATCATGGGCACGAATATCGGAACTGCCAGCAAGAGGATCCCGACCCAGTCAAGAAACATCCCAAGAATGATAAGCAAGACGTTCGTGATTAGCAGAATACCGTAAGGGCCGAACCCTGTCCCCATCATTGTCGTCACTACGAACTCTTGTCCGCCATTGAGGATGTAAAAGCCTACGAATATGCTTGCCCCGAACATGATCCAGAGAACCATGGTGGATGCCCTGAGGGTGGTAAGGGCGGCCTGTCTGATGTTTTGTATGGTGAGTTTGCGGGAAAGGGCGCACACGACCAACGCCCCAAATGTACCGATGCCGGCCGCCTCCACCGGTGTCGCCACCCCAGTGAAGATGACGCCCAGGACCAGGATGATCAGCAGGATCGGAGCGATGATGCCTTGCAACAGGCGCAATTTTTCCCGAAAGGTTATTCTCTCTTCCTTGGGCAGTGCCGGCCCAAGCTGGGGATTGGCATAGCATCGAATCGTTATGTATATGACGTACATTCCTGAAAGCACGAGCCCCGGCAGCACCGCGCCCAGGAACAGCTCTCCCACGGATTGTTGGGCGATTACCGCAAACAAGATGGCCAGGATCGAGGGGGGGATAAGGATCCCCAGGGTACCGCCTGCCAAAATGGAACCGCAGGCCAGTTTTTGATCATATCCCCGCTTGAGCATGGCCGGAAGAGCGATGATACCCATGGTCACTTCGGATGCCCCGATCACTCCCACCATCGCTGCCATGATAGTAGATGCAACAACTGCTGCGCTCGCCAGTCCTCCCCTCAATCCTCCCATGATCTTGTAAATCACATCAAAGAGTTCCTCGATCATCCCCGCCCGCTCCAGGACATTCGCCATGAAAATGAAGAGCGGGATGGCCGATAACTGGTAGTCGGTCATAAAGGGAAATATACGGGAAGGGAGCATGTTGACCATCTTCAGGTCGCCGCACAAAAAGATAAAGACAACTCCGAGCCCCCCGGTAACAAATGCCAGGGGCAACCCCAGCAAGAGGAAAAAAATCAAAGAGCCGAACATCAAATACGTGAGTGCTTCTATACCAATATCAAGACCCATCTCTTATACCTTTTTTCCAACCAAGATAATTATGTCTTTGACCAGTTTTGAGAACCCTTGCAAGGTTATCAACAGGGCGCCGAGCGGAATGGTTATCTTGACCGGCCAGTACTGGATCCCCCACTCCGTAAAGGAAACCTCCCACACATTCAAAGCATCCCTCAGAAAGATCCAGCCCGTAACAAGTATGCCTACAGTGAACAGGAAGAACAGGGAAGAAGTAAAGATGTCCACCAGGGCCTTGATCCGGTCCGGGAAGAGCTTGTGGACAATGTCCACATAGACGTGGCCCCTTTCCCGTTCCGTATACCCCGCCGCCAGTATGTACTGCATGCCGAACATGAGGAACATGCCCTCGTGGGCCCAGTTTGTGGGTGAATTAAAGATGTACCGGGCGATTACCTCGTAGTAATAGACGAAGACCGCGATGATCGACCAGTAACAAACAAACTCCCCCACAAACCCGTTGACAGAGTCTATCCAATCCAACCACGGTGTATGGACTCGGCTTGCCGGGTCCACTTCAGTGGTAAATTCTTCCGCTTCCGGGACCTCATATTTCCGTTCTGATTCGGCCTTTGCTCGCTCCGCCTCGGCAGCCCGCCGAACCATCCCCGGAATCAAGAACGCATCGATTATAAGGAGCACCGCGATCACCATAGCCAGGATCCGGGATATCCACATCCACTTCTTCTCATTGGCCAATTGGGCTGTAAGTTCCTTGTTGGCGGCCTCCATGGCCTGTTTGGCCTTTTCCAGCTTAGATTGAGCCCTCTCGGAATCCCCTATCTTCATTTCAGTTTGGGCTCGTTCCAGCTTGAATTCTGCGATGCTGATGTGGTTCTTGGCCCCGGAGACCTCGTTCAAGGCCTCCTTTACCTCAACATTTGTGAGCAACACGGCAATAATCAAGGGAAAGTAGACAAGGGCGCCCTTGTTCTTGAGGTACAATCGGTGCACTCCGGCAAATCCCCCCATGAACCAGAACATGTAGGCTATCCCGTAGGAGACTTTCCCTTCCATTCTCGTCCCCCGCTGTCGATGAATGATAATCATCGAGCACAAGGGGACGAGTATCAGGCCGGCCCAATAGATCCAATGGGGTAAGATAAAAGTAAGATCCGGCATTTTCCTATTCCTGCTCTAATTTGTGAGATCGAAACGATAAGAATTCATGCACTCACCCGCAGCCTGAGGGGCGAAAATTGGGACCGCCGCAATGGCGATCCCTTTTCGTTCCGCAAATTGGAATATCGAGGAGATTAGGTATATTTCAGCTTGTACCCTTTGATCATATCCGGCGTTACGTACCCCAGGCTGCCTGACATCATGTAGTCGAGTTGGATCTTGAAGGCCCGGGCCGCGGCCTTGTCCTTGTTGGCCCACTTGAACCACAAGGGCACGGCCAACTTCGTAAACGCGGCCACATCATCCTCGCTGAGCCTTGTCACCACACATCCGGCCTCTTCAAATTTGGGCCACGCCTCCTGGTCGGCCTTCTGTATCTTTGCATGGTGCATGTCGGAATACACGTGCACTTCCATCTCCACGAACTGTTTCATCTTCTTGGATAAGGCGTTCCATGCTCTCATTTCGACGGTCAGGTCCATCAAGTCCACGGGCTGGTAGATAGACATGAAGCCGGGAGGACCCATGCTGATGAACTTAGTCGCCTGGTGAAAACCCAGGGCATAATTGATTGCCGGGCCCACATAATCCGCCACATCGATGGTCCCCTTGTCCAGGGCCGGGAAGATCTCACTGCCTGGCAGGAGCGTGGTCTTCGCGCCTGCTGCGGAGAAGAGCTCGGCCACCATGCCCCCGGGCACACGCATCTTTCTTCCTCTAAAGTCCTCAATGGAACGAATCGGCACTTTGGAGTGGATGATGTTCGGGCCATGGTGGATGGGACCGACATAAAACATTCCGAATCTGGCGAACTCCGATCTGGCAAGTTCCAGGCCGCCGAGGGCATAGTAAAAGACGTCCCATTCATGAGGATAGCGGGGGCCCATAGGATAGGAGCTTAAGAAGACCGATGCCGGCATACGGCCTGCCCAGTAGAGTGTAAAGGGGTTCATGGCCTGGAGCACACCGTTCTTGACCGCATCAAACAACTGCCAGTCACCGACAACAGCCTTGGCACCAAAGGGCTCAAAGGCCAGCTCGCCGCCCGTCTTTTCAATAATACCGTTGCACCACTCTTTGAATATCTCCAGGCCTATGCCCCCCGGCCATGAGGTCTGTATCTTCCATGTGGTGGTCTTGCCCTTGGCCGTGCCGATATTGAACAAGGTTGGTGCCACAGCCGCACCAACTCCCACAGCTGCGGCCTTCTTCAAGAATCTACGGCGGTCGGCTTTGGTCCCTCCTTGCTTGTTTTCAATCTTTTTCGTCTTCTCCTTTTTCATAAGTCCATCCCCCTATAAGAAATTGTTTGACAGTGCATCTTAATAAAACCCACCCTACCAAAGTTGACCTCCTTAGTACAATTTCACCTCCTTTCGTACATGACGTTCTTTCAGCCATTGCAGTGTGGAGTTTCCTGATCCTTTGGCGGTAGTTTGCCTTGAACTGTTCTTGATGCCTCCGGCGAGATAAGAATTCCGGGCGCTTCCCAAGAGGACGAGACATACAGGGTTACAAAATATGCAGGGGGTCGGTCAAAGTAAGAGTGCCACACACGCTTAAGAAGTGTTTGGCGTCGGCGGCCTCACCGGCCCAGAACCCATGCGCGCTGACAGGAAAGGAACCACCATGGGATCCACACGTCAAAGGCAAAGGACTTTTTCAAAGACCAGGGGATCTGCTAAGTGCTTACCTATAAACTAACGAAAGACCTTGCAGGTGACGAAAGCCTCCTTCCATTCGTTTGAACAAGAAATATGGTCTTATGATCAGACAGAGGCAATCGCCAGAGCTGCTTTCATAGCCGAGGAGCGCTGTGCCTCTTGTTTATCATCCCTCAACTGCCTTCGTTCACCGTTGAACTTCGCCTTGTTTCGAATTGTGGAATTCTATAGCGCGCTCACCCAATCACAGTGTGGTAACTGCTCTCCTCTAATATAGGCGCCTTTAGTTGTCAACAAAAAAACCTGATCAGTCTTTAAGCAACCGGCCGTTACTCCCCGACCTCACGTCCTTTGCCAAGTGGAGGACCTCTTCAATCAATCGGGTGTCGGCCTCTCTCCCAAAGATCACCCGAACATTGGGCCCCAGGGGCTTCCACTGTTCCACCGAAGAGTCCTTGAATAGGGCAATGGTGCTAATGCCATGCATCGCAGCGAGATGTGTGACGCCACTGTCATGGCCTATAAAGAGAGAGGTCTTCTGGAGAAGGGATAGGAGAGACTCGGTCTCAAATGAGACAAGAGGCTTGATGCACTCTTCAAACATCCTTCCAAAACAGGGATAGAGAGGCTCCTCAGCAGGCCCCAAGAGGAACACCATATGAACTCCCGGAGAGGATACCCTTTCCTTGAACCGTGCTGCTAGGTCCGTCCAGAAACCGGGGGGATAGTTCTTGGTCCTACTTCCGGACCCAGGATGGAAAACGATGGTTTCACGACCTCTCGCGACATTTGAGACCTTGAAGGGAGGACGTCTGCACGTCTCAAGGACGGCCTCCATGGGTTTGATTGGCAGGGAAGCCTGTTGCAAACAGCAGGCCACGTGCAGCGAGACGTGACGTTTCACTCCGACGGGAGGCAAGGACGGAAAGAAATGGATCGAAGCTTGGGGGAACCATCTGTGGAGGTTCCTTCCAACCAGGCCGTCATGATCTTTGATGAAGGCAACAACCACATCCGAGTCCGGAAGATCCCGGGGCCTTTCGCCATTCCCTTCGGAAAAGAATCTATGCCCCAATGGACCGTCAAGGTCAATGTATCCACGGACCCAGGGCTTCAGAAAGGAGAGGCCGGGAAATCGGCCCGCCAAGGAGATTTCTATTTTGGGGCGCAAATAGATAACGGAAGGGAGTAGCATCAAGGTGTCACCGAGGGCTCCCGGCCTGATTATGAGCAGTTTCGTCAAGTTAACGACGACCTCCCGATCCTAGCGTAATTCTATGATCCTACGGGAAAAGCCTCATTCGCGCAACCTTACGGGGACGTTGATTTGCAAATAAGTATCTGGTCTTGCTTCCCTGATCATACCGGCGCGTCGAACGCCAGATACTTACTTACAAATCAACGTCCCCGGCCTGTTGTAGCCGGCTTGACATGGATGCCCGGGTGCTTATCATATATGAGAATCAGCAGGAGGACGGGATTATGGGAAATTGGTTCAAAACTACCCTCCTATTGGGGTTGCTGACAGCCCTCATAGTGTGGATAGGGAACCTTTTCGGCGGACAGCAGGGGATGGTCTTCGCCTTTATCCTCGCAATGGGAATGAATTTCTTCAGCTACTGGTACTCTGACAAAATCGTGCTGAAGATGTACCGTGCCAGGGAAGTGAGTCCAAGTCATGCCCCTGAACTCGCGGAAATGGTAAGGAGGCTCGCCCAAAACGCCGGTTTACCAATGCCTAAGCTGTACATAATTCCCGAAAGGGCCCCTAATGCCTTTGCCACGGGAAGGAATCCCGAGCATGCCGTTGTAGCCGTCACAGAGGGCCTTTTGGACCTGATGGGTCGTGAGGAGGTAGAGGGCGTCATCTCCCACGAAATAGCCCACATCAAGAATAGAGACATCCTAATCGGTTCCATAGCAGCCACCATGGCGGGCGCAATCATGATACTGGCAAATATGGCCCGATGGACAGCCTTCCTGGGAGGTGGCTCCGATGACGAAGATAGCGGTTTGGGGATCTTGGGTCTGATCGCTATGTCCATCCTGGCTCCCATCGCAGCCATATTGATTCAGATGGCGATCAGCCGCTCCAGGGAATACCATGCAGATGCCACCGGCGCGTCACTGGCCGGACAACCCTTTGGCCTTGCAAGCGCCCTGGAAAAACTTGGGACTTACTCGCGTAAGATTCCCATGGATGCCCAGCCAAACACGGCCCATATGTTCATCGTCAATCCCCTGAGGGGGCGCAGTTTTGCCACTCTTTTTTCGACCCACCCGCCCCTTGAAGAACGCATTGCGAGATTGCGAGGTTACGGGATTCCCCGATCTCCGAATGGGGAAAGCACGGGAAGAGACGGCTTGAGACAGGCCGAGGACACCTGGCGGAACCTTTCTTAATCTCTCAGATTTGAGGCTGTTGCCCCTTATGGAAGCAAACAGATCCTCAATGTTTTGTAGTGTTTGATATTTCTTCAAGAATATCAAAGTCCAAGCACGAGATAGCAACTCCCGGCGGGAATGGGGACCGCGAGTGAGGGATCTTTGGTAATCTGATTTGTTCGCAAACTGAGATTTGATTATTGGAGTCTATTTGGAATTTAGTATTTGGAACCTGGAATTTGCTGTTGATCAGGGTTGCATGATCGGCTCGGTCGGGGAGGGGACAGCGCGTTGAAGTTGACAGACCAGCCTCCGTCATATATCATGTTTTTTTCGCCTGAGATTTCATGGGTTACCGCAGAGCATCGAGGTGAGGAGTGCGTCACTAAAGCACTCCAGTGGCCTGGCTGCTGAGGCAGTTTTAGGCCACAGTTGTATCCTAATGGGCAAGATCCCATAAATTGTTACCATTGAACCGGCAGGGCCAGAGTCCGTGCTGGAGAGACCGTGATGGTCTGGACTCAAGGCCCTGGTTTTTTGTGGTGAATGCCGACGATTTACATGAAAAAAATGATTTTGTATAGAAAGGAAAGAGAATTCTATGGCAAGGACTGATCAGATGCAGGTTGACAACACACTCAATAAGTTCACCGGGGCTTCAAGGTACGTCCTGGATGAGGAATTGGCAAAGATCGTCAACATATCCATGGCCCTCGAAATGCCCCTTCTTCTCAAGGGAGAACCCGGCACGGGCAAGACCATGTTGGCACATGCCATAGCCGAGGCCCTCGGGATGAGGTTGATTGTCCTCAATGTCAAGTCCAGCATGAAGCTTATTGATGCCCTATACCAGTACGACACGCTTACCCGCTTGAACGACAGCCGATTCGGAGACTCAAAGAGGGACGTGAGCAATATAGAGGAATATATAAAGATGGGGAAGATTGGGCAGGCCTTTGTCTCGGAAGAGAGGGTTGTCTTGCTCATAGACGAGATAGACAAGGCAGATACCGACTTCCAGGACGACATGCTGGATGTCCTGGACCAGATGGAATTTGATATCATAGAGATCGACAAGACAGTCAAGGCAAAGCAAAGGCCCGTGATCATCATTACGTCTAATGCGAAGAAGGACCTATCCGACCCATTCTTGGGGCGGTGCAATTTTCACCACATTGCCTTTCCCGAACCGGACATGATGAGGAAGATCATTGGTGTCCACTTCCCTGCCATTGATAGGGATTTGATGGACAGTGCCATAAATACCTTCTATCGCCTGAGGGAGATCAAGGGGATAGAAAAGAAGCCGGCCACCAGGGAGCTGATCAACTGGATCAGGGCCCTGCGCTCGGACCCGGATTTCAAGGTCAAGGACCTCATAAAGGGAGAGGTGCCCTATCTCGGCGTCCTGTTCAAGAAGAGCACCGACTACATGATCTCCCAAAACGCAATTTCAAGGTTCAGGATATAGGGGATCTGGGAAAGAGGATATTACGGGGAAGATGTTTACGGATTTCTTTTACACACTCAAACAGGTGGGAATCCCGGTGTCGCCCACCTCCTTTCTCAGGCTCCAGAAGGCCCTGAGCATGGGGCTTATCAATTCCTTGGATGATCTGTATTTTGCGGCCAGGTCAATCCTGGTCAAGAGCGAGAGATATTTTGACCTCTATGACAGAGTCTTTGCCCACAAGTTCCAGGGGGCGGAGCTGGAGGAACCCGACGAGTTTGAACTGGCAGAAGTCGCCCGAACCCTGCTTGAGGAATGGCTGAAAGATCCCAGGGGTCTGGCTGATGTGCTGGGCATTGACGAAAAGGATCTCCAAAAACTGACCCCGGAAGAGCTGATCCAATACTTCCTGGAAAGGCTCAAGGAACAGACAGAGGCCCATCACGGTGGAAGCAAATGGATAGGGACCGGAGGGACTTCACCGGTAGGTCATTCCGGGTATCATCCTGGCGGGATGCGTGTGGGAGGAGTATCCCGGAACAAATCCGCCGTGAAAGTGGCCATGGACAGGAGGTACAAAGACTATTCCCAGGAAGGACCCCTGACTCAATCCCAGATGGGCGAGGCCCTGAAAAGGCTCAGGAACATGGTTCCCGTTGGACCTAAGGACATGGTCAACATTGATAAGACCATCTATCAAACCATGAAAAATGCAGGCGAGATCGAGATCGTCTTTGACAGGAGCCTCAAAGACCGCCTGAAGGTCATCCTTGCCATCGACAATGGGGGGTGGTCCATGGACCCCTATATTGAGGTCGTGCAGAGCCTCTTTAATTATGCAAGGGCACAATTCAAGGACCTCAAGACCTTTTTCTTCCACAACACTATCTACGATAAACTGTGGGAAGACCCGCCGAGACATCGTAAACCCTTTCCGGTAGATGAACTGGCGCGTTTGGACCCGGAAACCAGATTCATTATAGTCGGCGATGCGAGCATGGCCCCTTACGAACTCATGGCAACGGACGGCTCCATTCACCTGGAGGAACGTTCGGGCAAACCGAGCTATGAAAGGCTTCGCTTTATAGCCCAGAGCTTCCCCCACTCTGCATGGTTGAACCCCAAGATGGCAGATGAGTGGCCCTACACGCACACGATCCAAATGATAAGAGAGATCTTCCCCATGTTTGAGCTGACCCTTGACGGCCTGGAGAAGGCCGTAAAGCACCTCATGAGCAAGAACTAGGCACAGGGTCTTGGCTTGGATTGGCTGACAGGCCTCCTGCCGGCGCATAAAACATCTCCTGAAATGAAAGTGAGGGCGAGTAGAACGGACAAGGCTGCTGGAGGAGTGAAATGAGCGAGTTTGAAACCGTCCAGGAGATCATCCTAAAGGCCTACCGAAACATGTCCCGAGAAATATGGGATCACGTAAGCGGGGGTACCGAATCTGAAACCACACTGCTGAGGAACCGCCAGGCCTTAGATAGCTTGGGATTTCGACCCAGGGTCCTCCGGGACGTCTCCCGAGTAGATCCCTCGACCACCCTACTTGGAAAGAGATTGAGAATACCGGTGTTTCTTGCCCCTCTGGGTGGACTTAGCCGAATCCATCCAGAAGGACCCCTTCTTGCCCTGAATGGGGCATCCCGGTTCGGCACCCTGATCTTCCTCAGTTCCGTGAACGGTTCCATGGAACTGGAGGAGGCTGCGGAGCTCACCAAGGACAGCCTGGTTTTCCAGCTGTACATCCGGGGAGATAGAACCTGGGTAGACGCCTACCTGGAGCGTGTGGCCGGGGCGGAGATAAGGGGCTTTTGCCTAACGGTGGACATCGCCATATATAGCAGGAGGGAGAGAGACCTCGTCAACCGCTATAGGCCTCCAGGCCGTGAAACCGGGGAGAGGGAAGGCTTCAGATACCAGTCAACCATGACATGGGACTTTGTAGACAGGGTCCGGGAAAGGGTGGCTGTTCCCTTGATCATCAAGGGAGTGGCCACAGCAGAGGATGCAGAGCTGGCAGTGAAGCACGGGGCTGATGTGGTGTATGTCTCCAATCATGGGGGCCGCCAGTTGGATCATTGTTTTGGCTCAATGGATGTACTCCCGGAAGTTGTGGAAGCGGTGGGGGGAAGGGCGGAGGTGGTCATAGACGGAGGGTTCGTCCGGGGGACGGATGTCCTGAAGGCGGTTGCATTGGGCGCCAAGGCCGTAGGGTTGGGGAAGCTGCAAGCCTGGGCCCTGGCCGCGGGCGGAGAAACCGGACTGATAACAATGCTTGAGATTCTGGAGGAAGAGATCTCAGTCAGCATGGGCCTCCTCGGTATAAGGACACTCGACGAACTGGCCCCATCCTTTGTGGGACAGGTGGCCCCTGTGAGATATCCCGCTGAATTGAGCCCCTTCCCGAGCATAGAGGCAACAATCTCCAAGGAAAGAAGGGAGGGACTGTCCCTGGGGCTCCGCAAGCGAGACAACCGCCGTTAGGACTTGAAGGAACAGAGGGAGAAGCTAGAGGCGTCTTTCGGCTTCTGCCAGTTCCTCAAGCCCGGTCGCATCCAGGATCTCGATGCGACGCCCGTCCGTCTTTATCAAGCCTTGCCGGGACATCTTCCCCAGGATCCGCGAGAGGGTTTCGGGAATGGTACCAAGGAGGCTTGCCAGCTGGCTCTTTGTGATGTTCAGGTCCAGTGCCTTTGACCCCTTTTCCTGGCTCAGGAACAGGAGGTACGCTGCCAGGCGTCCCGGGACCTCTTTGAGGGAGAGGTCGTCTATAAGGTTGGCAAACCTGCGCAACCGCTTTGAGAGGATTGAAAGCATGTTCAAGGCGATGGCAGGGTTCTTTCCAATTAGCCGGGAGAAAGAGTCCCTTGGAAAGAAGAACACGCGGCTTTCCTCCATGGCCTCGGCGTTTGCCGGGAAGTTCTCCCCGGCAAACACGGCCACCTCACCAAAAGGCTCACCTCCTTCAAAGAGATGAAGGATCTGCTCCTTGCCCTCGGGCGATAACTTGTAGATCTTCACTCGACCAGAGATGACCACATAGAACCCCTCACCCTCGTCACCCTCTGAAAAGACGAAATGCCCCTTATGGCAGGTCTTGTCCACAACGATGGCGGCCAGGTCTTCCAGTTGATCCTCCGGAAGCCCCTGGAAGAGCGGGATCGTTGCTATGAGGCCGGTGATATCCATACTGTTTTTTTCTTCGAGGGGCCCCTGATGGTGCGGCACAGGACCGAATCCGGGCCCCGTTAGATCCGACACATCTTTTCGTGCCGAAGGCAACGGATTTCACGGAAGACCGGCTCAAATGCAAAGAGAATCCATTCAAACTCAATGCTGAAAAGATAATAGGGCCCGCGTCTGTCTATGTCAATCAATTTACGCTTTATCTTGCACCCCTATTCATGTATATAACGGGAGGACACCAATGAGGGGGGCCTTGTCCAAATCTCAGTCATCTCCGAAAATGGAATGATGATACATGCCCTATTCGTCGTTGGGCTCAGTGAAATCGGTTGGAGAGCAGCCGCCAAAAGGGCAAGATAAAAACAACATAGGTGGCTGGGACCCCGTAGCGGAGCGAGTCGGCTTTATCGGCGGGCACGGCTCGAAGAGAGGCATGCACGGATGGTAGAGAAAGATTGCTATGGTATCCTCGACAGGGTCTTTCCCATGGGCATGGAGGGATTGAGGGAGGTGAGCAAAGAGTGTCTTCAATGTCCCCACAAGACGCCCTGCTTGAGGACGGCCCTGTCCACAAAGGAAGGCCTGGAAATGAGGAGCCAAAGACTTGAACAGATGACCGAAGGTGGCTTCCTAGGCCGTTTGAAGAGATGGTCCAGGAAGAAAGAACTCTCCAGGCTTATGAAGGAAAGGGAGTGATGGTCTTAATCGTCTGTCCCAACTGTAATTTCTCCAAGGAGGTTCAAAGGGAAAAGATCCCCCCGGGCGTGAGATATGCGATCTGTCCCAGGTGCAAGCGACGCTTTGAGTTAACGGTCACCCGGACCCTTGACAAAGGAGGGGGAAGTGAAGGGCCGGGCATCCCAGAAGGCACATTGCCCCCGTGGGAGAAGAGGTTGGAACTGGGGCTGTGGCAGGGGATATACAGGACCTTCAAGGAAGTACTATTGTCGCCCGAGACAATCTTCCACGACATGACCTGCAGGAGAGGAATCAAGGAGCCCCTTGCCTTTGGAGTCCTCTTTGGTTCTGTCGGCTCCATGTTCAGTTTCTTCTGGCAGTTCCTGACAGGTTGGGGGCGAATCATCTCGTTGGCCCAAGGGGCCCTGGGGCAGATCGGTCTCAGCCTCGTCTTTGTAAGCGTGATGATATTCATCCCCATTTTTGTGTTGATCACCATGTTTCTTGGGAGTGCCGTTTTGCATCTTGTTCTTGTCATGTCTCGCGCGGGCAACAAGGGATTCGAAGGCACCTTCAGGGTGGTCGCCTATTCGCAGGTGGCCCAGATTATGGGGTTCTTCCCCTTTGTGGGCGGGTTCATTGGGGGGCTGTGGCAGCTCATCATCCAGATAATCGGTCTCAGGGAGATACATGACACCTCGTATCTGAGGATCTTCATGGCCCTCTTCCTGGGCGTGGTACTGATCCTTCTCCTCATCCTTGCCATGGTGATCCCATTTTTTCTCCTGCGATGACCGTGCGATCCACCCATAGGGAGGCGGCCTGAGGAGTGGCAGGGCTTTGGCCAGCGGCATGTCACGTTCTGAAGAGGGCGGCTGTTCGGCAAGAGCGAGTATAGTTGAATGTTAGAAAACAAGATAGAATATGACAAGGTCCTGAACCCGGCCCAGTTAGAAGCCGTTATGACGCTGGAGGGCCCGGTCCTCGTTATCGCAGGGGCAGGAAGTGGCAAGACGCGGACATTGGTTTACAGGGTCGCACGGCTCGTGGAGGTGGGTGTCGCTCCCGAGAACATCCTGTTACTAACCTTCACCAGGAAGGCAGCGGGCGAGATGCTGGAACGGGCTGCCGGACTGGCTGATGAGAGGTGTAGGCGGGTGTCGGGGGGCACTTTTCATTCCCTGGCCTATCGGGTGCTGAGGTCCCACGCGGGCTTGCTAGGATTTCACGATTCCTTCACCATCCTTGACCGTTCAGACATGGAAGAAGTGGTTTATTCCCTGGCCAGGGACATGCAGGTACAACGCCGCTCCATTCGCTTCCCCAAACGTTCCACCCTCACGAACATCCTCAGCAAATCTGCAAATCTGCAAACAGGGACTGAAGAGGTCCTGAGGCTCGAATACCCTCAGTTCCTGGAATATACCCAGGAGATAGGAAGGCTTGCCTCCCTTTACAAGGGATTCAAGAGGGACAACCAACTCATGGACTACGACGACCTCTTGATATTCTTCAGGCAATTATTGACGGAGAATACAGAGATTAGGAAGAGGCTGGGGGTTCAATATCGTTACATTATGGTGGATGAATATCAGGATACCAATGCCATCCAGGCAGACATCGTGAAGTGGATGGCAGAAGACCATCACAATGTCATGGTGGTCGGAGACGACTCCCAGTCCATTTATTCGTTCCGTGGTGCTAACTACAGAAATATGTTTGAGTTCCCGGGCCTCTTCCCGGAGGTCAAGACGATCAAGCTGGAAGAAAACTACCGATCCACCCAGCCCATCTTGACGCTTACCAATGCCCTCATGGAACAGGCACTTGAAAGCTACACCAAGTGCCTGTTCACCAAGAGGTCTGGCGGTGAGATGCCCCGGGTCATAGATACGGGTACGGAACCGGAACAGGCCCTCTTTATATGCCGGTCCATACAGGATCTGAAGAAGAAAGGGCAATCCATCAGGGACATTGCCGTACTGTTCAGGGCGGCCTACCATTCTTTTGAACTGGAAATGGAACTCAACAGGCAGGGTATCCCCTATGTGAAGTACGGGGGTTTCAAGTTCCTGGAATCCGCCCATATCAAGGATCTTCTTTCCCATCTGAGGGTAGTCGTGAATAGGGATGATGCAATAAGCTGGGGACGAGTCCTCAGGCTCATCAAGAATATTGGGCAAAGCAAGAGCCAGTCCATAATAGACTGGATGAAGGAAGAAAGGTGTCATTCATGGCAGATAGACCAGTGGCCGGGCCTGGGAAAAGGAGACGGTGGGCTCGGGAAACTGGCAGAACTCCTTAAGGCCTTGTCAGCCGAAAAATTGAAACCCGAACAGGCAGTGAGGCTTGTCCTGGACTATTACGAACCCATACTCATGGAAAAATACGATGATTTCCCGAGGCGGTACAGGGAGCTTGAACAACTGATCTCCATGGCGAGTCGGTACAAGGGGATCAGGTCCTTCCTGGACGATCTGATCATGGAGCCGCCAAACAGTCCTTCGGAGTTGAAAGGTTACCCTAAAAGAGATTCATTGACCCTTTCCACGGTCCATTCTGCAAAGGGTCTGGAGTGGGCCTCCGTGTTCATCATATGGGTCATGGACGGATTCTTCCCTCCGGCCCGGGCACACAGCAACAGGGAGTCGCTCGAAGAAGAACGGCGCCTCATGTATGTGGCGACCACACGGGCCAAGGATCATCTCTTTTTGTGCTATCCAAGCCAAGAGGCTCCCCGGAGCTGGTCAAACACGGACTACGACCATGCCCTGTCCTCGCATGGCTTCGCCCCTTCATCCTTTATCCAGGCACTCCCTGGACAGGTTGTCGAATACTGCTCCTACAGGACAGGGATGAGGGAACCTGTGGAGAAGTGGCTCGCCAAAGGGCAAGAGAAGATGCCCGAGAAGGGGGCAAGAAGTTACAAGGGACTCCGGCCTGGAGACAAGGTTCGCCACCCGGCCTTTGGCCACGGGGTGGTATCAAAGTTCCTGGACAAGGAGAAAGTGGAAGTGCTATTTAGAAATTTCGGGCGGAAGCTGCTGCATCTAGGGTACACGACCCTGGAAAAGGTTTGAAGGGTCCCCGCCTTTCGCCGCCATGATTAATGGGGATCCGGGGGGCGCAGTGAATCGCCTCTCAACATGCTGTTGCACAAAGCCCGACAGTGATGCTGGTTAGGCCCCTTGGGAGGTCTTTTCACAAGGGGCTAAACGGTGCCCTGATAGGCCCTATTCGGGGATAAAGCACATAAACGGATTTGGGCAATAGGCCGTCGGTCTAGAGGCTATTTTGCGGGATTCAAGAGAGCATATATTGACCGGAAGAATGACATACGAGGATGCCACAGGATACCTCTTTGGACTCCAGAAGTATGGGATAAAGTTCGGGCTCAACAAGACGTCCAATCTCCTGCGGGCCTTCGGCGACCCCCACAAGGGGAAAAAATACATTCATATTGCGGGGAGTAATGGTAAGGGTTCGGTCGGGGCCATGATCGAATCGGTCCTTGTCGAGGCCGGCCTGAGGGTCGGGTTCTATTCCTCACCCCATCTGGTGAGATTTACGGAGCGTTTTCGGATCAACAGGCAGGAGATCTCACGGGAAGAGGTAGCCGAGCTTACCGAGGAGTTCCTTTGTGTGATTGATCCAAAGGAACCGCCCACCTTTTTTGAAGTAACCACTGCCATGGCCCTGGTGTATTTTGCCAGAAAGAAGACAGATATTTCCATCATGGAGGTTGGAATGGGAGGGCGCCTGGATGCCACAAATGTTATCACGCCCCTGGTCTCTGTCATCACCAATATCTCCAAGGATCATCAATTCTTTCTCGGTTCACGAATCATGGACATAGCCGGGGAAAAGGCGGGCATCATTAAGGAGGGAGTAGAACTTGTAACCGGTGTATCCCGGCCGGACGTCGTCGGGCTCTTTCAAAGGATATGCAGAGAGAAGAAGGCGCCGTTTCTAAGGGTCGGCAAGGATGTGCGCTACCGCGCAAGCGGACTGAAATTCAACTACTACGGGCTGAACAGGAATTTGTCCTCCCTGAGGTTGGGGCTCCGGGGGGGATTTCAGTATAGAAACGCGGCCCTTGCCCTGGCAACGATAGAGGTGCTTGAAAGGAAGGGATTGCCCCTCTCATCCGAGGAAATCCGAAGAGGCCTGGAAGGGACCCTGTGGCCCGGGAGGCTCCATGTCGTCGGGGAGGAACCCCTGATCATCTTGGACGGTGCCCATAATCCACAGGCCGTGAAAGAAATGGTCGACGCGATAAGGAGCGGTTTCAATTATGAGCGACTGATCCTGGTGTTGGGGGTCATGGGGGACAAGGACATCAAAGGGATCCTCCAAAGAATGGTCCCGGTATCGGATTACGTAATCTACACTAGGCCTGATTATTACAGATCTGCGAGGCCTGAAGATCTCATGAGAGGGGGCTCAGGCCTGGGAAGCCCCGGCGAAGTGGTCCCCGTAATAGCCCGAGCCATTGACAGAGCCAGGGAGTTGGCAAATCCCAGGGATTTGGTCTTGATTACGGGTTCCCTCTTCACCGTAGGTGAGGCAATGATTTATTTCTTCCCCGAGACCACAATCCCGGATGAGTCATAGAGGATAAGGAACGATGAGAATATCACGCAGGAGATCCAAGCTTGTGGTTATTCTGGGCATGTTCATGCTGATACTATCCGGTGCCAAGGCCGCTGTCGCTATTGATGACCGGTTGAAGGAGGGAGTTCTCGGCAACAAGGAGACCCCTTGGCAGATTACGGCCAACCGGATGAGCTATTCCCAGGAGGAAGGGCTCATCATTGCAGAAGGCGACGTGGAGATATCCAGGGGGAATCAGAGACTTGTGACACAAAGGGCCAAGTACGACGAGGGCCAAGGTATCGTTGAGGTTTCCGGGGGTTTTCGTCTTGAAGTCAATGGCGACGTTCTGAGCGGAGAGGAAGGGGTCTTTGACCTCAATCGTAACACGGGCAGGGTCCTGAAGGGAAAACTCTTCCTCCGGCAAAACCATTTTTACCTGAACGGTGCTTCCATAGAAAAGGTCGGCTTGGACACTTACGTCATCAAGGAATTTCAGATGACGACCTGTGACGGAGACAGGCCTGACTGGAGTGTTCGTGGAAGAGAAATAGAGGTTACCATCGAAGGTTACGGAAAGGTAAGGGACGCTACCTTCAGGGTACGCAACAAGCCCCTATTCTATCTCCCTTACGGCATATTCCCCGCAAAGACCAAAAGGCAAACGGGTTTTCTCCCCCCAAGAGGAGGATATTCCAGCCTGAACGGGCTTGACCTGGAGATCCCCTTCTTTTGGGCCATATCGGACTGGAGCGATGCCACCTTTTATGAGCGCTACATAGACAACCGGGGATTCATGCAAGGCCTGGAGTATCGCTACGTGGCGGCCGAAGATTCCAAAGGGACTATCATGTTTGATATTCTTTCGGACAAGATAGATACCAAGGATCTGACCGACCCTGACCAGATCGATGTAAGCCCTCAACCGAGGACCAACGATACCCGGTTCTGGCTGAGGAGTAAGGCAAACCAGAGCCTGCCTCTTGGGATCGATGCAAGGCTCGATACGGATCTTGTCAGTGATCAGGACTACTTGCGGGAGTTTACGGGGGGGCTGTACGGATTCGAGGCACGACCGGACCTGGAGGCAGACTTTGGGAGAGATACGGAAGAGATCAGGTCTCCCATCAGGAGATCGGCCCTCAGGTTGGACAGGAACCGTGAGGACTATGGCCTTCAGTTCATTTCAGAATACCATCAGCGCCCGGAAGACCTTCCGCAGGATGATACCCCCCAGCCGCTGGCTAACGGTGCCTTTTCCTTGCTGCCCAGGCCTCTGGAAGGGCTCCCCCTATTCTTCAGGTTTGACACGGATTACGAGTATATCTGGCGCGATTACGGCCAGAAGGGCCACAGCCTTTCCCTTACACCGGAACTGTCCTATCCCCTATGGTTCGGCAGGTTCATGAGAGCGCAGCCCTTTGCCAGTTACACCAGGGATATCCAATGGCTTGAGGATAGTCCGGAGGGCATAAATCATCAATCCAAGGACGTGTATCACGTGGGAACGAGATTCTCCACCCTGCTCGAACGGATTTTCCCCTTTGACAGGGGCAAGGTGAAAGAGCTGAAACACAAGGTCGTTCCCTCCCTTTCATACGACTATAGGATCCCCAGGGACGAAGACAAGACCTCTCACTGGTTTGAACCAATGGATGTTGACGGAAAGGTCAACCTCATCACCCTATCCATTGAGAATTTCCTTGACGCGAAAGAGGAGGACAAACAAGGGAAGGCATCCTACAGGCAATGGGGTCTCCTGACCCTCTCCCAGGGGTATGATGTCAACGAAGAAAGACTTGATGATCCCTCACGGGAAGAGAGGCCCTTTCAGCCCCTGAAAGGGAGTTTGACCCTGACGCCTTTTCCCGATCTGGACTTGAAGGCCTCGGCCCATTGGGACCACTATGAAGACAGGATAGATTTCGCAAACCTGTCGGTAATCATCCAGGCCAGACTTCTCGGGGACGAGAAGGATTACTTCTCCCTGGACTATGGGTATAAAAGGGATGTTTCCCGTAGCATAAACTTCACCATGGGGCTCCATCTCGTCCATGGGGTTTCCCTTGGCACTACCCTCAAAAGGGATCTTGAGCAGGACAAGACCATAGAAAGTCGCCTGTGGCTGGATTATCAATCCCAGTGCTGGGGCGTGAGGCTCTCCCTGGACAGGATGGATGAGATCGATTCCATCTCCATCAGTATAAGGCTCTTGGGCCTTGGCATCTAGATCTTGATGCTTCCGTAAAAGCCCCATCTCCCCGCGGGGCGGGATCTCACGAGCGGCGTTGCGCTGCATCTGGGGCTTTTCCGAAAGCATCAGTCCTTTTCAGGTTTTTGCGAAACTATCAATGTTGACCTTCTACCAGATCGTCAGTCTGGGAGTCCTTTGCCTTTGCTGATGATCTTGATTCCGGATGGCCGCTGCCAATCAGACGATCTTCATAAGGAGGACACCCAGACCAAGCGCCCAGCAATAGGGCGCGAAGTAGTAGAGTCTTCCCCTCCTTATGACGCTGATGAGCACTTTGAGGGCCAGGAGCCCTGTGAGGGCCGAAGTGACAAACCCGATGATAAGCACATGCACATCCTCATTCCCCAAACCCCCGACCCTGAGCTGGAGTCCGAGTGCCCCTACAATGGCAGGTATCGCAAGAAGGAAGGAGAAGCGGGCCGCCAGCTCCCTGTCCATCCCGAGGAGCAAGCCGCAGACTATGGTGGTACCGGACCTGGATATCCCTGGTATCAGTGCCAGGCCCTGGGCCGTGCCTATCAGAAGGGACGGGATCAGCCCTACCCTTTTCTTTTTGCCGTAATCCTCAGGGACTAACCTTGTAACCCCGACCACAAACCCCGTAATCACCAGTGCCATGCTTACAAGACTCGTTGAACCGAAGAGCATCTCGATGGGGCCCCTGAAGAAGAGACCGATAAGGGCGGTAGGTATAATGCCGATAACCACCCACAGGGTGAGGGCGGCGCGCGGACAGTCATTGATTTCGGTAAGTCCTTTTTGCCCGTTTATGATGCCTTTGGAGAAGTCCCAGGTTTCGGAAAACATACCGGCGATATCGGACCTGAAATACGCAAGGATCGAAACAAGGGTCCCTAAATGAAGGGCACAGTCGAGCAAAAGTGCAGGCTCCTTTAGACCGAGCAGGTCCTGAAAGAGGACCAGGTGGCCGGAACTGCTTATGGGCAAGAACTCCGTCAGTCCCTGGACGATGCCCAGAAAAACGCCGTCGATTATCGTCATACTCTTTTGGACAAACCTTTCCGCCAAGTCACAGATCCCGGGAATATTTTGCCGGGATTCAGTATCTCATTGGGGTCAAAGGCCTTTTTGAGGCGAACCATCAAGTCAATAGCGGCGGGGGGGAGCTCCATCCCTATATAAGAGGCCTTGGTGACGCCTATCCCATGTTCTCCTGATATGGTTCCGCCCATGTCAAGGACCTTTCTGAACAATTCCTTGACCACCTTGTCTACTGCGCCTGCCTCCTGGGGTTTCTGACCATCAAACATTATGTTGACATGTATATTGCCGTCACCCGCATGACCAAAGGCCGGAATGGGGAGATGATGTTTCTTCTCGAGGCTACCCAGGAAAGACACCAACTCTGCCATTCGGCTGCGGGGCACGACGATATCTTCACTTACCTTATCGGGCCGCAATTTGAAGATCGATTCCGAAACATACCTCCTCACATCCCAGAGCCTTTCCGAATCCTCATCATTCCCTCCGGATTCGACCCCTATCGCTCCCCTGTCCATGCAAATAGCTCCAAGGCTTTCGGCTTCCCTCTCTACCTGGGCCGGCTCTCCGTCCACTTCGACAAGGAGCAGGGCCCCTGTTTGTGGAGGCATCGGAAGGTCAATTTCACCTCGAACGCACTCAATGGAGTGCCTATCCATGAACTCCATAGCACTGGGAACGATTCGATTTGCAAGAATGTGGGAAACAATCTTGACGGCCAGGGCAAGATCCCTGAAAAAGATGACCATGGTCTTCTTTGAAAGGGGTTTAGGAATAAGCCGCAATAGGATAGAGGTGATGACGGCCAAGGTCCCTTCCGAGCCTGTGATGAGCCTGGTGAGATCATACCCCACAACCCCCTTGGCGGTCCTCACGCCTGTTTTGATGATCTCCCCTGTTGGCAGGACTACCTTCAGCCCGAGTACGTAATCTCTGGTGACTCCGTACTTCACGGCCCTCATTCCCCCGGCACATTCTGCCACATTTCCGCCGATGGTTGAGATACGGATACTTGCAGGGTCAGGGGGATAGAAGAGCCCCAGTTTTTCCACCTCTTCTTGAAAATGGGACGTGATGACCCCGGGTTCCACTTCAGCCACGAGGTTTTCCCCATCAATATCAAGGACCCTGTTGAAACGATCCATGGCAAGGACAAGCCCACCCCTTACGGGCAGGGCGCCCCCGCTTTTTCCGCTGCCTGCGCCTCGCGGGATGACGGGAAAGAGGTGACGGTTGGCTAAGGAAAGAATACGAGATATCTCCTCACTTGACCCCGGAAAGGCGACGGCCTCTGGTACGGCCTCCAGCTTTGTCGCATCGCTGGCATATTCCAGGAGCTTCTCTTTGTCCTCTGCCAGGTATTGAGGCCCCAGGATTTTCCTGGCCTCTTCCAGGGCTGGCTCGGGAATCATTTCTCTGCCCTGAGGATCCTTCCCGGCCCGGCGCTTGATTGCCCTTCAGCCACCGGCTCCCCGCAGGTGGGGCCTACCGCGGTCCTGCTCTTCATGGCATGCTGGAGTGTCATGGTGTCCATGTACTTGAGATCCCCTCCCATGGGAACCCCCAGGGCAATCCTCGTGATCCTTGCTTCGCAATCGGAAAGGAGCTTGATAAGGTAAGAAGCCGTCGCCTCGCCTTCCGATGTCGGATTTGTCGCGAGGATGACCTCCGTCACTCCCTCTGCTCTGACCCGGTCAAGCAATTCGCTGATCTTTAGATCTTCCGGGCCGATTCCGTCGAGCGGGGAAAGGACTCCCTGCAGCACATGGTATCTCCCTTTGAAGATCCCCGACTCTTCGATGGCCAATTGGTCGCCGGGGCCCTCAACGACACAGATGATCCCATTGGCCCGGCTTGGATCCCCGCATATGGCGCAAGGGTCTTCATCCGTAAAGTTGAAACACCTGGAGCAAAAGATGATCTTGTCCTTCACTTCCAGGAGGGACCTGGCAAGGCCTTCCGCGAACTCCTTCCTGCTTTTCAGTATGTACAAGGCCACACGGGTCGCTGATTTTTGACCAATGCCCGGCAATTTGGTCAGTCGCTCGATAAGCCTCTCAAGTGGGGGTGGATAGATACCCATCAAATGATCCCCCTAGAAAAGCCCGGGGATATTGGGTATATTGAGGCCCTGAGTGAGTTTCTTCATCTCTTCGTTGACCATGGTCTTGGCCTTGGCAAGCCCGTCATTGACCGCGGCCATTACCAGATCTTGAAGCATCTCCGGATCTTCCGTGTCTATTACTTCGGGATCGATCCTTATTGAAACCAGTTCCTGCCTGCCATTCACCACGACCGTCACCATACCTCCCCCGGCAGAAGATTCAACTGTCTTGTCTTCCAGTTCTTCCTGGAGCTTTGCTATCTTGGCCTGGAATTGCTGGGCCTGTTTCATGATGTTCCCCATATTGGGTATTCCTTTCATATCCTTGTCCTCCTGGTCTTCCAAATCCCTATGCCTACATATATCTAACCCCGATGCACCGGAAATATAACGTTTCAAGGGGCTGTTGCCCAAGGGCAATCTAGGGTTTATTCTTTTTTTTGGTTTTCCCCTGAGGGAATGTCCCCCATAATCTTGCCCTGAAAGATCTTGAGCACATCATTTACGTGTGGCGGCACATCTTCCTGTTCATTGCTTTTCCTGGCTTCCGGCGCTGGATCTTGAGAGGCCGCCGTGCTAGATTCCCTCTTCTCCTGTTCCGTAACCTTGATCTTGATATCCCGCTTGAAGAACTCCCTGCAATGGGCCAGGAGCTTCTCCATCCTGTCTGGATCATCGAAGTAGCTCGAGGAGAAGGAATTCTTGCCCTTGGCCATTTCCAGGACATCCCGATCCAGCTTCACAAAACGCCATTCCTTCAGGACGTTCGCCATGGATGTACTCTTTGTAGAAAGGAAATCCAGAAAAGCCTCCCAGCGGGGGGTGCCTTCTTCTCCCGGAAAGGCCCTGTCCTCTGGCGTGCCCCTTTCTCTACCCGCCCAACCCTTGTCAGGTTCGGATACTTGGATAGGGCTACAGGCCGGCCCCCCGGTAAAGGAGGATCCCAATCGGCCTTCCAGGGCCTCGATCTTCTTGATCAACTGGTCAAAGGAAAGGTCCTCTCCCAGTCGGCAGAGTTTTATCAAGACGGTTTCAAGGACCAGCCTCGGCTGGAAGGTAAAACGGATGTCCTGCTCCCGGGCGATCAAGTAGTTCAAGGACTGTTGCAACCTTTCCATCCCGGCCGCCTTTGCCTGTCGTTTCACCTCTTCCACTTCGCTCGGGATCATGTCCAGCATGTCGTCCCCTGGAACGACGAGGCTTACGAGCATATTCCTGAACTGATCCATAATCGCCCGGTAGAATTCCTTCAGATCGTGGCCATAATGATAGATCCTATCGACTATCTCCAAGCACCTTTGGGCAGACCCCCCTATGATGGCCTGAGAGGTCTCGAGAATAAGAGAGGCGTCGATTATCCCCAAGATATCCGTAATGTCCTTATCTTCCACCTTGGGGCCTGTGTAGGATACAACCTGATCCAAGAGGCTCTCCGCATCCCGCATGCTTCCCTTGGCCTCCCGTGCTATGAGCCCCATACCCGTTCGGCTGATGCCTATGGCTTCATCTCTGGCAACCTTTTCGAGATGTTCGAGGATCTTCCCCGTAGGTATCCTCTTGAAGTCGAACCTCTGGCACCTTGAAAGAATGGTAACGGGGACCTTGTGGGGCTCAGTCGTCGCAAAGATGAACTTGACATGAGAGGGGGGCTCTTCCAGGGTCTTGAGCAGCGCGTTGAAGGCCGGAAGCGTGAGCATATGCACCTCATCGATGATATACACCCTGTACCTCCCCGACGAGGGCATGTATTTTATGTTGTCCCTGAGAAGCCTTATCTCGTCGATGCCCCTGTTGGAGGCACCATCGATCTCTTGGACGTCTACCGATGAACCATTTGTTATTTCCACACAAGATTGACAATGGTTACAGGGGACGTCCGGTTCCCCCTCCCTGCAATTTATTGCCTTGGCCAGGATGCGGGCGACCGAAGTCTTCCCTACTCCCCTGGACCCGCTGAACAGATAGGCGTGGGCCAGCCTATCTGCCTTGATGGCATTTCTCAGGGTACGGGTAATATGGTCCTGCCCTATCACCTCTTCAAATACCTGGGGACGCCATTTCCTTGCCAGGACTTCGTAGGCCATGTTCAACCTTCGCACTCTACCTTTGAGACCCTATGGGAGCCAAGGGGGGATTTTCACCAGTAGGGCATAACCGGGAATTATCAGCAATATCAAAGGCTTTGATGTATTCGTGTTGCCTCTGGTAAAAGAATGGCGGAGAGAGAGGGATTCGAACCCTCGGTACCACTTTTAAGTAGTACACGCGATTTCCAGTCGCGCTCCTTCGGCCAGCTCGGACATCTCTCCGCGTTGACTTTGATTCGAGACCTGTGATCCCTGGCTAATTATTCTGGGACTGCGGACAAAAGCACCAAACACCGCAGAGTCCCCCCACCTCTCGGCAGATAAACCCTCTTGCTTCTCAGGAACACCTACCCCCTCTGGGGGTATCTGGCGGAGAGGGTGGGATTCGAACCCACGTGCCCCGCTTCTAACGGGACAAGTCGATTTCGAGTCGACCCCGTTACGACCACTTCGGTACCTCTCCTTGATACATTACCCCCCTCTCCGGCCATGGAAAAAGCCCTTCATGATTTTCCGGCACTCCTCTTCCATAACGCCAGAGATCACCTCTATGCTGTGATTCAAGCGATTATCCTGGTGGAGGCTGTAAACAGAGCCCGCGGCGCCTGATTTGGGATCCGCGGCCCCGTAAAGGAGCCGGGATATTCGTGCATTCAGCGCAGCCCCCATACACATGACACAGGGTTCTATGGTTACCACTAAGATAGCCTCCTTAATCCTGTAATTGCCGAGGAGGGAACAGGCCGACCTCAGCGCAAGAATCTCTGCGTGGGCTGTTGGATCCGAAAGGGCAATAGGCCGGTTGTGGGCCCTGGAGATAATCTCCCCTTCCTGATCACATATGACCGCGCCTACGGGAACCTCGCCTTCGGTCAGCCCCTTTTTGGCCTCATCGAGGGCCTGTTCCATGAGGTAATAATCGTCAATCTGCATCTCAATTTTTTTTAGCACTTCAGTTCATATCCGTCAACAGGTTAGTACGGCCCGCCGGGAGGCGGGGCGATTTCTTTCCTGGATTTCTTTTTCCGTTCATGGTAATGTACGAAAAATCTCCGGATTCCCGCCTAGCACGTCAGATTATGGCAACAAACCGACTGATTTGGCACAAATTGGGTGAGCCTCAGAAGTTATTGAGGATAATGGACCGATTGATCTCCGGTGACGAGATCATCAGGGTCAAGATAGGCGGGGAGAAAGGAGCCTATTCATCTAAGGTCTTACAGGTGAGCCCCCTGTATCAGGACGGGGATTCGAGGGCAGAGTCCCGATTGCTCCTTGAAAAGCTCTCACCGGAAGAGGGCAACTACCTGATTCAGTCCAATCCTGAGATCAGACTGGAGTTTGCTATCGACAAGAGTCTCTACAGGTGCTCTTCAAGATTTCTGGGCACGAGCAGTGAATATCCCTTGGCAGGCCTGGTCGTAAGCTTCCCCAAATACATCGAGGTCAATGAGAAGCGACGGGATGAACGTTATGTCTATGACGTTCCCGAGATGGTCTCAGTGGAGATACCCTCGAGGGATGAAAAGGACAGCCCGAGGCTTTACGAATTGAATGTCTGCGATTGCTCGAGGTATGGACTTGGCCTGCTGGTGAGGAAAAAGGACTTTGGCGTGCTAAAATACCTGAACCCCGGTGATCGAGTGGAGGGCATGACCTTCTACGCCCTGTCCGCAAAGATAACCGTGGATGGAATAATCCGCCACAAGACCCAGATAAGGCAAGGAAGATACAAGGGATGCTACGTCCTGGGTATTGAGTCCCAGGCTATTGTGGAAAACTGCGGCCCAGCCCAATAGCCGGATCCCGATCCGGACTTGTCGAGTAGTCTTTGACCAATGTCCACAAAAAGACAGGCCGAAGGGATCTCTATTGATGGAGGCCATTGCTTTCGGCCGATTGGGTCAAGTCAAAGTGGGAGTAATGAGAACGGTACCACAGTATGGTGATGACCCTATTATAAGTCCTCAGGACATCAGGAGGGAAAAGGAAAAGGCCCGGCGTTTGAGGCAATCGAGCTGGTGGATGAGGAAGATTCAAAAGGGCCTATGCCATTACTGCAACCGTTTTGTGGGCAGAGAAAACCTCACAATGGACCACGTCCTCCCCCTCAGCCGCGGGGGAAAAAGCAAAAAAGGCAATATCGTGCCTGCCTGCAAGGCATGTAATAACAAGAAAAAATATTTCCTTCCTGTTGAATGGGAAGAGTACCTCAAACTGCTTTCCAAGAGGTAGGAGGAACCACATGGCATCTATATGGCCTTCACGGCCTTTGTGACCTTCACCACAGTTCCTACAATCTCTTCTTGAGCCAAACCAATATATTCTGCTGCCCGGCCCATATTGACGGCTATCTCCAGCCAATTTGAACTGTTGATCAGGACAAGGGGTTGTCCCTCTTCCAAGTCCGAATAGACCCGAGAAAGCCCCCTGATAGTCAGTCTGCCCACCTCGACGACGGGCTGGGATGCCTCCACATAGCGTTTGAGCCTATCGCCGTGTATATTGGTTATGAGGTTTCCGAAATTATCAACCCGTATGATCTGACCGAACAGGGCATCATCCTTTTCATAGGCCACGGGCAGTCTCAGTTTGCAGGGATCCGTGATGAGGGGCCCCAATTTTTGCAGTTCAACTCCCATGGAAAGATGGGCTGCCACGGGGGCGAAGATCTCCCTGCCGTGGAAGGTGAAACTGGGCTCCTTGAGAAAGTATGTGCTTTCCGTCAGATGAACGATTTTACCCCCATCGAAATCGTGGATGACGGGCCAAAAAATGCCGTTGTCCGGCCCGACGAAATAGTGGCCCCCGGCTTCCAAAGCGATCGGGCGTCGGGCACCTCCGACACCGGGATCAACCACGGCCAGGTGGACGGTTCCCCGCGGGAAAAACACAAAGGCCTCCCTTACGAAACTGGCTGCCTGGAGAATGGAGCCTGCACCCACCTGGTGGCTGACGTCCACCAGTTGCGCTCCCCGGTTAATGGAAAGGATGACCCCTTTCATCATGCCCACATAGGGATCCCGCAGGCCAAAATCAGTGACTAAGGTAATGATCCCCGAAATCGCCATCTACCTCTCCCCCGGATGCTATTTTGTCCGATTAAGAATGATGCATTCGTAAAAAGTCACAAAACGTCCCTCGGCGTCATTCCCGCGAAGGCGGGAATCCAGTCTTTTCAAATGGTTCTGGATGCCGGATCAAGTCCGGCATGACGAGTGGGCGACTT
>JAFDHO010000357.1 GCA_019308745.1 Deltaproteobacteria bacterium | reverse complement strand
ACCGAGCTTTATGCAGAAACACTGGTAAACGGTGACCCCAGCTGGACGGGACCCCTTGCCGGCATAGCCCTTAAGCTGCCAGTTTTTCACATTATGGAGCCGGAAATAAAGGCTCAGATAGAGCCTTCTGTTTACAAGAAATACCTGGAGTTTATGGAGATAGCTCTGGATGTGGATAAGATTGTTGAAGCCCTTAACAGAGTACGTTTGAGAAAGAGTGAGAAACAACAAGGTACATGAGGAAGCAAACCTGTAAACAAAACCCGGGAATCTAAGTGCTCTGGGCCAAAATTCGGGTGACGTACTTTCAAGCTGCTAACATTTGCTCTTCATGGAATTTGGATAGGAATTTTTTCAGGTCATCACGAGTGAATTTCCACTCAAATGGCCTTGACACTCTTTCATATTCTGCTTGAAAGCTGAGGATTCTATTTTCAAGCTTTACGAGGCTTTCAAAGTCGTTGGGTGTAAGCACCTTGTGCTGTAGTACAGATAAGTAAATTTCAACCTGATTAAGCCAGCTTGCATGGATCGGCGTATGTACCTGAATAGCTTTGGAATACCAGCGCCCAAGACGATCGATAAATCTTTGTCCCCTGTGCGAAGAGCCATTATCGGTCACGCAAAATACACGACGCACAGATCGGTACGGTTCGTGGCTCATAACAAGCTCGGCCAAGTCGTGAGAGCTGTCGGTTCCAGTGCTATCCTTGCACAAACTAGAGCTTTTGGCTTGCCAAAAATCCCAAGCTGCCAGGTAACCAACAGCTCCCATTCTTGCATATTCATGCTCTACACGGCCAAAGCGCCCAGCACTCGGAGCGTCCACGGGCACCAATCTGCGGCGTGTCTGAATGCTGGTGTTTTCATCAGAGGAAATAATGAAATCATGGCAGTCCAGGGGTTTTCCTTCCCAGATTCCCTGATACAAGTGCACAATTCTTGCAGCTTTTTGTTCGAAATGCGGATTCCGTGGCCAAATCCAACTTCGGTAAGACCAGGGGTGGATAGCATGCTTGCTCAGCCAGCGCCAGACAGTTTTTCCACTGATGGAGACCACAATTCCCTGTTTTTCCGCCTGCCGAGCGATTTGATTGTGGATAAATCTGAAAAAAGGAAATCCAAGCTGTTTGGGGAGCTGGCAGGCACGCGCCTTGACAGCAACAATAATTTCAGGGGGAAAAGCGCCACGCCTCGAGCGCCGTGGCCCTCCCTGGAGACTGGCTAGGCATTGGTCAAAGAAGCGTTTTCGCCATTTGGAGACGATCTGTCGAGGCAACTCAGGCCATTGGCCGATCTCTTTGTTTGAAAACACCTCGGCGGCAAGGAGGATAATTTTGGCCCGCATGACAGCACGATACTGTGACGTATATTTTCGTGCGACTGCCTGTAATCGTATTTTTTGGTCGCCGGTTTGAATGATTTTATATGGGCTTTTTCTTGGCATAATTACCTACTTTGTGAAGAAGGATTATGCCAAAGATCACTCAATAATGGGACCTTAATACGTCATCGTATTTATGCCAACGTGTACTTAGTTGTTGGTGACCCGAAAGATAGTTGACGTTGGTCATCAGGGGAGTCAGGACAAAGGCCACTTGATAGGCTTGCCTTTTGTATCAAGATAGAGGGGGAAATTTGAGTTACTATCTGATCGTTTTCAGCAAAACTACACAGAGTGGGACCCTGAAATTCTGCAGGGAATGGTCCTCTCCTTGTACACGGTGATTCCAATATCGGATTTTGGAGGAGAGGGCCGTAATTGACACAAGTACAACCCTAGACTGGTTTATTATGCCTTGGGGTGCTATCTGATTCTAAAACTGGGAATTCTTTTTTTTTACAAAAGGAGGAGGAGAAAATGATTGCGAAAAAAGTATCGATTTCGTTTTGTTGTTTTTGTTTGGCCTTAATTTTCGCAGTGTCTTCAAGGCCGGCGTTCGGAAAGACAATTAAGCTGAACTGGGTTTCATTTTTGCCCAAAACCGCAGCAGAAACCAGACTGGTACAAAAGTTCTTCATAGATAAAGTCAACGAACAATCCAAGGGAAAGCTTATCATCAGATTCCGCGGAGGGCCGGAGACCTTTGGGGCCTTTGATATTCCGAAGGCGGTACAGAGAGGAGTAGTTGACATCGGCATGGTTTTTGTTGGAGCCATCGAACCCCTAGTACCAGGTGTCCAGGCTGATATGCTTAGCCAGATCACGATTGATGAGGAAAGGCGGCCAGGTGGGGCATACGACTTCCTGCAACGGTTGTACAATAAAGCTAACCTGTACTATCTTGGCAAATATTCTACAGGGAGTGGCTTTTTCTATACATGGCTGAGAAAGAAACGTGTGGAAAAGCGAGCCGACTTTAAAGGGCTTAGCATAGGAGGCACGACGGCGGCACAACCCGCGGCGTTGGCCTGGGGTTGCACCTATACTCCAATCCCTCTCAGTGAGAGCTACTCGGCCATGGAGCGTGGCGTAGTGGATGCGATTTCTGCGCAGCCAGCATCCTCGTGGAAGAATTTCGGCAATTATGAAGTCAGCAAGTACGTTATTGC
>JAFDHO010000009.1 GCA_019308745.1 Deltaproteobacteria bacterium | reverse complement strand
GGTTGCCTCATCGCCATGCCGGTATTTCCTTCCGGCGGATAATGGATATGGGTATCCGACCGCCAGACCTTTTCGCTATGCGAATAGGGTACCACTGAAACAAGTTCACCTCTTGCAAGAGATCCCCGAGCCCCAGTAGTTTTGGCGTCTTTCGTAAAGCTAAAGTGTTACCTTAGGTCGAATATTGAGCCTTGTGAAAAGACCTCCCAAGGGGCTACAGAGTGCTTTGATATGCCCTGTTCCGGAATAAAGCGAATAAAAGGATTTGGGCAACAGCCTGTATGAGAGGAGATATCGTGAACAGACTCGTCGCTTTCCTGGTTTTGCTGATTTCCGTTGGATTCACCGCTTGGGCATCCCTTTCAATGGGACAAGACACCGAGGAAAAGAGCAACACGGTCCTGGTCATTGGAACGGCAAGGATCACCGGAGACAACATTGCCAAGGCAAAAAGACAGGCAATCAACGAGGCCATGACCATGGGGGTGGAAAGGTATTTGACGGAACGGCTGGGGAGCCAGGGGATGATCAACAATTTCCACAGGATCGTCTATGAGATCATACCGAGAGCAGGGGAGGTGGTAGAGCATTTCAACATCCTGGCCGAGGACCGAGTGGGGGGGGCCTACAAGGTCTTGATTCGCCTCAAGATAAATGACAAGGTAATGGAGGAGAAACTGAAGGAGACGGGCCTCATAATAATGGAAGGGCCCTCCATAAAGATCCTTTTCCTGGTCTCTCAGGTCCAGCTTGAAAGGGATGAAATCCTCTATTGGTGGAGTGATCCCCAGGGAAATCCCGGCCTCGCGCCGGTTGAGTTGGCCCTGCACAGGGTCTTCCAGGAGAGGGGTTTCACCCCCATAAACAGGCTACTATACTTCCCGGAAGGGGATTATTCCGATGAGATGAAGAGCTTCGAACTATCTGATGAGGAAGCCCTCCAATGGGGCAGACTCTACTCGGCGGATGTGGTTATCTACGGCAAATGTGACATCAGCCCGGGTGTGAGCGTGTCTGTGGACCTCAAGGCCCTTGGTGTGAAGAGTGGGCTGGGATTAGCGCAGGGCTCCCAGACCGTGTATCTGGAGGAAAAAGTGAGAGAGATAGAAGAACTCATCGGGGCCATAGAGAGGGCAGTGGACGGGGTTGCCACGGACCTGGTGCCCGCAATGATGGGGGAGGCAGAGGCGGAGAAACCCACCCCAAGGGAGCTGGAGGTCGCCCTCAAGGGGTTTGGCAGCTTCAGACAGGTAAGAGAGGTCATGGAGTTCTTGAAGCGCGACATAAAGGGGGTGGAATCCGTGAAACAGACCAGAATAAGGGGAAATTACATAATCCTTTCTGTTCAATTCCTCGGAGAGGAAGACTCATTCTTGGAGATGGTGTCAAAGAACAAGAACCTTTCCTTTGATATGAACGTGGAAAGGACAGTGGAAGGCCCCATCCTGTTCAGTATTGGGAAATAGCGATGACAGTAGCCAATCTGATCACCACCATCAGGATCATTCTCGCGCCCATATTTATCATCTATCTCATAAACGAGCAGTTCTCCTCTGCTTTGATCGTTTTCGTCCTTTGCGCCCTCAGCGACGGCCTTGACGGAATGATGGCGAGGTTGTTCAAGCAGCAAAGCAGACTGGGGACATATCTGGATCCCCTTGCCGACAAAATACTCCTCATCGCGACCTTCATCGCGCTCCTTGCAAGGAATCACATCCCAAACTGGCTGACAGTCGTCGTGATCGCAAGGGATATACTGATTCTGTCAGGGGTCATTGTCCTCTTCTTGAACCGACTTGAATTCAATATAAGGCCTTCCATCCTGGGAAAACTGGCCACATGCTCCCAGTTCGCAACGGTCATATCCATACTGTCCAAGGAATACTTGGGTCTGCCTGTTGAGTTCCTTGTATTTATCTTTTATGTCACCGGCCTTTTTACCATCAGTTCGGGCCTCCACTACATGCATGCATGGTTTAAGATCATCAATGAAGGCTCTGGGGCCCAGAATAATATCTCTTGACAGGGATGATGCGAGTTGGTAATAGAAGATCTCCGCAGGCACGTAGCTCAGGGGGAGAGCGCTACCCTGACACGGTAGAGGTCACGAGTTCAAATCTCGTCGTGCCTACCAGGATGTGTACCCAAAGGCTGGCAAGGAGACCAGCCTTTTGTTTTTGCCGCCTTTCGAAATTGGAGTGTGTGAGGCCCAGCATTACCTCGTAACTATCAAATAGACGCCGGTCATGGAAAGGACCATACCAATGGCGTAGCGCCATGAAAAGGCCTCTTGAAAGAGAGTGAGACCAACCAGGCTGGCCACAAGGAGACCACCTAGACGGACGAAGGGTGAAACGAGGGATATGGGGGCTCCGGCCCTGAAGGTTATGTAAAGACCGACGGTTACAAGGCTGAATGATACTCCGACTCCGATAGCTGCAAGGAGTCCCCTTAACTCGACCTGGAAGGTCGCCCCTTTCAAGTAGTCAAGGAGCACCCAGGTGAGACCGGTCAGAAAAGTGCAGGCCCCATAGAACAGGAGGCCTAAGCTATTGTTGAGCTTGCCTGCAGCAAACTTGATGCAGATGTCTGCTGATGCCAGGGCTGCAAGGAGCTTCATTGTTTGAGTATGGGTTGCTCATCAATTTTTTATTGACAACAAAACCAAAATGAATAATAAAAATAAAGACATAAAAAGTCCAGGGAATCTAAAGGAAATTATTCCCAGCTGAAAGAATTCGGTTCTCAAAAGAGCGCTTAATTTAGGGCCAAAGCAAATCTCTGTGCAATAATTCGCTCTATTTTGGATAAAGACAGAAAAAGATATCAATTATTACTGGATCTTATCTATGTTGATCCGGAGAGACCGGAGAGTATCCTCCCGGGGAGCAGGACATGATTTTCATTTGAATCACGAACAAGGGGGCACTTTCGGAGATCTCTGGGTGTTGGGCAGGCAATAAAGGAAAGGTGCACGAACAGGGCAAAAAAACTGCAGATAATATCCTAGAGAGGCATCTAAGTAACGTCCCGTAATACTTTGGATGCCTTATTTTGTTTGAGACCTGGTTCCATGAAGACTTTCGAGATAAATCTAAAGGGAAAACCTCCCGAGACCGTGAAGGCTGATGACCTTACAGGCCTCGACGCGTTGAGAAAGCTCAATGTACCTGATTTGGACAAGGTCGTAGCCCTAAGGATCAATGGAGAGATCCGTGATCTCTCCACCAAGATAAATCCCAAGGCTGAGATCGAACCCATCTATCTGGAATCCGATGAGGGGACTGAAATACTGCGCCACAGTACAGCCCACGTAATGGCGCTGGCGGTAAAGGAACTCTTCCCCGGGGTGAAGGTCACCATCGGTCCTGCCATTGAAAATGGTTTCTATTATGATTTCGATTACGAAAGGCCCTTCAGAGAAGAAGACCTTCCCGGGATTGAGGCCAAGATGAAGGAAATCATCAAGGCTGATCTGCCCTTTGAGAGAAAAGAGGTGAGCAGTCAGGAAGCCGTTGATTTCTTCAAGGAGCAAGGAGAAGACTACAAGATTGAGGTGATAGACGATCTGGGCCAAGATAAGGTAACGCTTTACAGACAAGGGAGTTTCACCGATCTTTGCAGGGGTCCCCATATCCCTTCTAGTGGCAAGATCAAGGCCTTTCGGCTTACCAAAGTTGCGGGGGCCTATTGGCGTGGTGATGAAAACAGGCCCATGCTTAGCAGGATTTACGGTATCGCCTTTCCTGATCAGAAGTCCCTCAAGGCCTATGTCAAGAAGATCGAGGAGGCACGAAGAAGGGATCACGTCAAGTTGGGCCACCAGCTTGAGCTCTTCAGCACCCACGAGGAAGTTGGTGCTGGGATGGTTATTTGGCATCCAAAGGGGGCAATGCTCCGCCATATCCTGGAGGATTTTGAAATTGAGGAGCACCTGAAAAGAGGGTACGAACTGGTCAAGGGGCCCCAGATCTTGAAGACGGAACTGTGGAAAAGATCGGGGCACTTTGAAAACTACCGTGAGAATATGTACTTCACGGAGATAGACAAGCAATCCTACGGTATCAAACCCATGAATTGCCTGGCCCACATGCTCATATTTGCCTCCAAGATAAGGAGCTACAGGGACCTTCCGAAGAGATATTTCGAATTGGGGCTGGTTCACAGGCACGAACGTTCCGGTGTCCTGCATGGCCTCCTCAGGGTCAGGGAATTCACCCAAGACGATGCCCACATCCTGTGTACGCCTCAACAGCTGGACGAGGAGATCAAAGGCGTGCTGAATTTTGTCAGGGACGTGATGGCCGTCTTCCGCTTTGATTACGAGTTGGAAATCAGCACCAGGCCGAAGAAATCAATAGGTTCCCATGAGGACTGGGATCGGGCCACAAAGGCACTTATGAGTGCGATGGAAGACAGCGGTCTGCCATATCAGATCAATGAGGGCGAGGGGGCCTTCTATGGGCCGAAAATCGATGTAAAGCTCAAGGACGCCCTGGAAAGGAAATGGCAGTGCGCGACTATCCAGTGCGATTTTACGCTCCCGGAGAGGTTCAACCTCCACTTCATAGACAGGGATGGAGAAAGGCGCAGACCCGCTATGATCCATCGAGTCATCCTTGGGGCCCTGGAGAGGTTCATAGGTGTCTTGATAGAGCATTATGGGGGGGCTTTCCCGGTTTGGCTGGCCCCGGTCCAGGCCGTTGTTCTCACTGTGACGGACAGGAGCATCCCTTACGGGAAAAGCGTCTTGACACGGTTGAGGGATGAAGGCGTCCGGGCAGAGGGAGATTTCAGAAACGAGAAGCTTGGTCTCAAGATCAGGGAAGCCCAGCTTCAAAAGGTCCCCTACATGTTGATTATCGGCGAGAGGGAAACCGAGAAGGGAGGAGTAACACCCAGATTGAGGAGTGGCGAAAACCTTCCTTTTATGAGTAAAGAAGAGTTTATCGATCTTCTCAGGGAAGAATGCAGACAAAGGAGGTAGGGCTATAGTCAAGAAAAAAGATGATGTGAGAGTAAATGAGAGGATTCGCGCCAAGGAGGTCAGGCTCATTTCGGCTGATGGCAACCAGCTGGGAATCGTGCCACTCAGGGAGGCCCTGGATGCAGCTGAAAAGGATGGGATGGATCTTGTAGAGGTTGCCCCCAACTCATCACCCCCTGTTTGCAGGATAATGGATTATGGGAAGTACAAGTACCAGACCAGCAAGAAAGTCCAGGGGGGTAAGAAGAAAGGCAAGGCATTCCAGGTCAAGGAGATAAAACTGAGACCCCACACCGAGGAACACGATCTGGGATTCAAAATAAGAAATCTCAAGAAGTTTTTGGAAAAGAAGGCGCGCGTCAAGGTATCCGTGATTTTCAGGGGCAGGGAAATGGCTTACATGGACGCCGGGGTCGAGTTGTTAAAGAGGATCAGTGAAGAGGTGGAGGACCTCGGAACTGTGGAGCAGCCCCCAACGAGAGAGGGATGGCGCCTCACTATGGTATTGGTTCCAAAGTAGCGCTCTTCTTTTGTCTCACGGATCACCATCAGCAGACATCACCATGTAAATCCTTCAATCTCGGGCATGCCGTGACCAGGGGTAAATGTGGCGCACGGCAACGGGCTTGAATTGCAATCACTGCGGCACCTGGAAGCAGCCGTGCCGCAGTACGTGATATCAATTACTTAGGGAGGTTTAACATGCCCAAGCTTAAGACGAACCGCGGGGCAGCCAAGAGGTTCAAAGCCACAGGCACAGGGATGATCGTGAGGAGTAAGGCCTTCGCAAACCACATCCTCACCAAGAAAACGACCAAGAGAAAGAGGAACTTGAGGAAGTCAGAACTGGTTCATTCTACCAACAAGAAGAACGTGTCGAGGCTCCTGCCGTACATGTAGGAAATGTGCAGGGGGCTGCTCTTTTGCGGGAATCAACAATGAGGAGTTATTGAAATGCCAAGGGTAAAGAGGGGTACGAAAGCGAGACATAGAAGAAAGAAGGTCCTGAAGGGGGCCAAGGGGTACAGAGGAGGTATGAGCAGGCTCTATAAGACGGCCTTCATCTCCGTGAGTAGAGCGAGGGCCTATGCCTACCGGGACCGCAGGAACAGGAAAAGGGATTTCAGGCGGCTGTGGATTGTCAGGATCAATGCCGCGGCCAGGGAGAACGGAATCTCTTACAGCCAATTGATGGGTAGACTCCACAAGGCCGGGGTGGATATAGACAGGAAAACCCTTGCGGATATGGCGGTAAATGACCGAGCAGGGTTCTCCAAAGTCGTCAGCATGGCTCTCCAGTAAGGATTTGCAGATCTCCGGCATCTCTACACCGAGGCCCCGTTTGGCGAAGCAGGCGGGGCTCGCATTTTTTCTCTCATGATACAGGACCAGGCTCGCGCGATGAAAGACAGACTCCTAGAAATCGAAAGGAAGGCTTCAAGGGAGCTTGAAGGGGTGACAGACCCCGAGGCCCTGGAGCAGTTCAGGGTAAGGTACCTGGGGAAAAAGGGAGAAATAACCTCCATCATGCGAGACCTGGGACGGCTGCCGCCACAGGAAAGGCCGGAGGTCGGAAAGCTGGCCAATCGCCTCAAGGAGAAACTCAACAGACTGTTCGAGGAGAAAAAGAGAGATTTCGGGCCAGGCCGAAGGGACGAGAAGGCCTTTTTGGATGTCTCTTTGCCCGGGAGAGAGCCGCCGAGGGGGCAACTGCACCCGATTACACAGGTACTGGAAGAGGTGTGCCGAATATTCGTACGGATGGGCTACAGAATCGTGAAGGGCCCCAACGTGGAACTGGATTACTACAATTTTGAGGCCCTCAACATCCCCAAGGATCATCCTGCACGGGACATGCAGGACACCTTCTACATTTCCGAAAATGTGGTGCTGAGGACCCACACATCTCCCATGCAGGTCAGGACTATGGAGAGGCACCCTCCGCCCGTGGCCGTAATCGCTCCGGGCAGGGTTTACAGGAGGGACTCTGACGTGTCGCACACCCCCATGTTCCACCAAGTCGAGGGGTTGCTCGTGGATAGGGGAGTGACCTTCGGCGATCTCAAGGGCACGCTCACGAGCTTCGTTCACCAGATGTTCGGCAAGAAGACAGCGTTAAGGTTCAGGCCCAGTTTCTTTCCCTTCACGGAGCCCAGCGCCGAGGTGGATATCCGTTGCGTGATCTGCAAAGGGGAGGGGTGCCGGACCTGCGGACAAACCGGATGGCTGGAAATCCTGGGCTCAGGCATGGTGGATCCCGCCGTGTATGAATTCGTGGATTATGATCCCGAGGTGTATTCCGGTTTTGCCTTTGGACTGGGAATTGAAAGGATAGCCATGCTCAAGTACGGGATCGATGATATCCATATGTTCTTTAGAAATGATATCCGTTTCTTGGGGCAGTTCTAGGGAGCCCAGATCATGGGGGTCTTTGCACGTCGGATCGCCTGATTCAATCCGATTCATAACCCTCTCAGGGGGATTGGGGCTTCTGCACTTGGGATTGGGGTCAGATATGCTCATGAGCAAACACCATACTAACTTCTTGGAATTGTCAGGATCATGAGATGCGCGTCAGTCTGAAATGGCTGAAGGAGTTTGTCGAAATTGATGCGAGCCCCTCGGATCTGGCCGAGTTGCTGACCCTTGCCGGCCTTGAGGTTGAATCCCTTGAACCCGTGGGTCATTCGCTCCATGATGTCCTCACCGCAAGGATATCGGCCATAAGACCCCACCCCCGGGCAGATCGCCTTTACGTTTGTGAGGTGGACAGGGGAGATGGGGTGGTGCCGGTCATATGCAGTGCTCCTAACCTTGAGGTCGGAGCGATGGTGCCTCTCGCGCCCCCCGGCACAAGGCTTCCGGGGGGCATCAAGGTCAAGGAGAGTGTCATAAGGGGCGAGAAATCTGTTGGGATGCTCCTGGCCGAAGATGAAATGGGTCTTACTGATGATCACAGTGGGATCATGATCCTGTCCCCCGAGCTCAGGCCCGGGACCCCGCTGCCCTTGGCGTCGGACATCGAGGACTGGGCAATCGATATCAGTATTACCCCCAACCGTTCGGACTGCACGTCGGTTATTGGGATTGCGCGGGAAATCGTCGCCCTGACAGGGAAGACCTTGAAGAAACCTGCGATTGAACTGGAGGAGGAGGACACCCCGGCAGAGGACTTGGCAGATGTCACCCTCATTGATCCGGAGGGTTGCCCCCGCTATTCGGCCGGGATCATACAAGACGTGCACCTGGGGCCTTCCCCCTTCTGGATACGATACCGCCTTTTTGTATCGGGCATCAGGAGCATCAATAACATAGTCGATGTAACGAACTACGTGCTCCTGGAAATGGGGCAGCCCCTCCATGCCTTTGACTACGACAGGCTGAGGGAGAAAAGGATCGTCGTCAGAAGGGCGGAAGAGGGAGAAGTCTTCACCACCTTAGACGGGCAGACCAGAGGCCTCAACAGGGAGGTGCTCATGATCTGTGACGGAGAGAGGTCCGTGGCCCTTGCCGGGATCATGGGTGGTCTGAACTCGGAGATCTTTGAAGGATCGAGGAACGTCCTGGTGGAAAGCGCCTTTTTTGACCCAGTCACCATAAGGAGGGGGTCAAAGATGCTCGGCCTTTTCACGGAGGCATCCTACCGTTTCGAGAGAGGGATCGATATTGAGGGTACGGTGACGGCGCTCAAGAGGGCCTTAATGCTCATGAAAGGCCTGGCAGGAGGAAGGATCGCGAAGGGAGTGATAGACCGGTATCCGAAACCCTATGTGGCTCCTGTGATTGATCTACGGGTGGACAGGACGAATGCCTTTCTGGGGACATCCATTGAGCAGAGAACCATGTCGCGGTATCTTCGATCCCTGGAGATGACGGTGGAGGAGCTTGACAGCAATACCATTCGCGTAAGCCCCCCTTCCTTTCGAGTGGATATCACACGTGAGGTAGACCTGGTAGAGGAGATCTCGAGGATCGAAGGGTTCGAGAGCATTCCGGTAACGGCACCGCCCATAAAGGCCGCAGAAGAGGAAGAGGACTCACAGGATTTGGTCAGCGCCAGGGTCAAGGACATAATGGTAGGTCTGGGTTTTACTGAAATCATATCTTACAGTTTCATATCTTCCGATTCCGCGGACCTCATGGAGGCGGAGGAGGACAGTCCCGTCCGCTCCTTTGTGAAGTTGATGAACCCCTTGAGCTTGGAGCAATCTGTTATGAGGACATCTCTCATCCCGGGGCTTCTCGACGCGGTCAAGCTGAATGTATCCTATGGAGAAGAGAACTTGAAACTCTTCGAGCTTGGCAGGATATTCCTTGCAAGGGAGGAAGATGAGCTTCCCGTGGAAAGGCCCTTTCTGGCCTCCGTGATGACAGGTCTCTACAACAGACAAGAATGGTATGCACCACCGAGAAAGGCCGACTTCTATGACATGAAAGGATCTATTGAGGCCCTTCTCAGGGCAGTGGGTCTCATTGACAGGGTGTCCTTTGAGCGGGGGAACACGCCGCCCCATTATGACGGTGAGGTTTCGGCCTCCATTCACTGCTCCGGAATCCACATAGGGAATCTGGGCCGGATCTCGGGTCGGATCCTTGAGAAGATTGATCTAAAGGAGAGCAATGTCTTTCTCTTCGAATTGGACATGCAGGTCCTGGCAGGCGAGATAGAACCCGTAAGACGCTTCCAACCCGTTCCAAAATATCCCGCCGTCTACAGGGATATTTCCCTGATTGTCAGGAGGAGACTGGAAAGCGCCGAGGTCGTGAAGGTTATAAAGGGGGAAGGGAGCGGCCTGGTGGAGTCTGCCCACATCTTTGATATATACGAAGGCAGAGGACTGGATCCATCGGAAAAGGCGCTCAATTTCAGGATATGCTATCGCTCGAAAGATCATACCCTTGACGGCAAAGAGGTAAACCGGCTCCATGATCATATCATCGAGAGGATCATGTCAAAGACGGGCGCCAGGTTGCGTGAGGGGTAACGTTATGAAGGACCTCCCCGAAGAAAAAAGGTATTTCAGGATCGGTGAAGTGAGCCGTATCATCGGCGTCGAACCCTACGTGCTCAGGTACTGGGAGCATGAATTCCCTCAAATCAAACCCCAAAGGGCAGATACAAATCAGAGGACTTATCAGAAAAAGGATCTGGAGATCATTCTCGAAATAAAGCGGCTCCTTTACGAGGAAAAGCTGACCATAGAGGGGGCGAGGAAGAGGTTGAGGCAGAAGAAGGTCCTTGGGGAACATCCTTCGCTTATTTCCGGGTTAAAGGAGGAGTTGAGGGACATCTTGAAGGAACTCTCCTAGGTCTCCGGGTTCAGCACAGGAAGATCTCCAGGGGTACCTTGCTAATGAGGCGGGCCCCCGATTCCGTCACCAGGAAGACGCTTTCCACCCCGGCGGAGAATTCATCTTCAAATACCATTTTGGGTTCCAGAGAAAAGGTCATGCCGGGCTGAAGCAGGTCATCTTTGTTCTTGGCCATGATGGGAGGCTCCACCAGTTCAAGCCCTATGCCATGCCCGATGAAGGTGACCTTGTAGCCGGGAGGACCAAGGTAGGGTTCCCCGTAGCCCAGCCTCTCGGCCAAGGTCAAGGAGTGCTGGAAGAGTTCCCCCACCGTGACTCCGGGTCGCGCTCTTTCAAGGACGCCATTGTGTATGGATATGGCTGCCTCGCTGGCCCGCAGGGCCTCTGCGGGCATTGAGCCGATGGCGAACATCCGGGTTTCATCTATGTGGTAGCCCTTGACCATTACCCCGAGATCCACCATGATGGGTTCATCTCTCTGGAGCTCTTTCCAGCCCGCGCCGCAAGGAAAGGCAGGCGAGGTCCCTTGACCGCTTGCCGGGGAGTCAAGAAGGCCGACCATGCCTCCGTTTGTGCCGCTGAGAACATGCCACGGATATCCTTCCGTCAGATGGTGTCTGACCCTCAATTGCCCGCCGTGCCCCAGTTTCCTGGCAAACGCCTCGAACAGGCCCGAGAACTCCATCTCCGTCAGTCCGGGCCGTATAAGGGTCTTCATATGTTCAAAGGTCTTCCAGGATACCTCTGCCGCTTCTTCCATTATTTCTATTTCCCACGGGCTCTTGATCATCCTTACACGGAGGATCAATGGAGAACCATCCACGCATTCCTGTTTGGGAAAGAGGGTCCTGTAAAAGTTAAAGTCATTTACCGGAATGACATCAAGTTCAAACCCCAGAACTCTTGGAAGGCGACCATAGAAATCTCGGATCAATCCCGGGATCTCCCTCACGGTGCTGATTTGGATAATGTTTTCTATTGGGGACTCTTTTCTTGCCCTGGGCAGATATTTCTTAATGAAGAGGAGTGGCTTGCCGTCGGCGGGAATGTAGAGGAAGCCGTTTTGTGCGGTCCCGGAAAAGTAAAATAAGTCTACACGCTGGACTATGAAGAGGCCGTCCATGGGGCTTTCTTGTAGCTGGGTCTGGACCCTTTTCGTTCTGTCCTGGATCTCGGATAAAGGAATTGTAAAATCATCACCCATTTTGTCTCTTGGACCTCCCCCGTAAAGGACTCATCTCTTCATCCTGTCATGAACCAACAAAGGCCCCTACCAGTTTAAGGAGAGCTTGTCAACGGGAATATGTTACGGGGGTTTTTCAGGGGCCTTCAGATGGGAATTGACACGCTAAGTTGTTTCCCCTATACTTGCGAACGATAATTCCCGGGAAACCGGTATTCTCGAATAACCTATCACAATTAGGGCCATCCTTTAGAGCATTAACCATTTTGGACTGAGAAGCACCCGTAGGACACCGTTTCGCAGAACCTATTAGTTTCTCTAACATTAACTTTTTTGACCAAGGGAGGGATAAAAATGTCTAGCAGCGCAAAGATTAATGTCCATTTGAAGCTTGTGGTTTGTGTCTTGGCCCTGTTTATCGCTTTTGTGGCTATTCCACCCTTAGAGGCAAAGGCCCGGAATATCAAGGTCGGGATTATCGACACCTACAGCGGGCCACCTGCCATGTTTTGTAAAGAGGCGCTGAACGGTTTCAAGCTCGCCCTCAAGGGGATTAACGAGAAAGGGGTTCTCGGAAGGAAGATCGAATATACCACGCGAGACACGAAATTCAAGGTCGACATTGGACTCAGCGTCGCCAAGGAATTGATAATGAGGGAAGGCGTGGATGTGCTGGTTGGTGTTATCAGCAGTAGCGTTGCCCTTGCTGTCTCTGACTATGCTAGGAGGGAAAAGGTGCCCCTGATCGTTTGGATCGCCAAGAGCGAGAGGATTACCGGGCAAAAGGGGCACAGGTATGTCTTTTCCACGAGTGAGAACACAGCCATGTTTGGTAAGGCGGGCGGTGTTGCCCTCGCCAAGAAGCCCTTCACCAAGTATTGGATAGCCGGGGATGACTATGAATACGGCCACGCCATAGCAGACGCGGCATGGCGAAACCTGAAGAAGCTCAAACCGAATGTTCAATTGCTCGGACAGTCCTGGTGGAAAATAGGGGAGCCTGACCTGGTTCCCTATATCACGGCCATCCTGGCTGCTAAGCCCGATGCGGTGATATTTTGCACCGGCGGGGCAAGCATGGTAAACGTCATGAAGACAGCCAAGGCCACGGGCCTTACAAGCAAAGTCCAGGCCTGGGTCCACACGGCCACAGAGACTTCCATTCTCAGGGCACTCGGTCCCGGGGCCCCTGAGGGCGTCATGGGAACCAGCGACTACCTTTTCTATTACCCTGATACGCCGGCCAACAGGGGATTTGCCAGTGCCTTTCAAGCGGAATATGGAGCCCCTCCAGGGTTCTCGGGTTTTCACGGTTATATTACGGCACATCTAATAGCAGAAGCGTTCAGGAAGGCGGGCTCTGTGGACAAGGAGAAGTTTATTGACGCCCTGGAGGGACTCAGGATAGACAGCCCTGCCGGTGAGATAGAAATGAGGGCCTGTGATCATCAAGCTGTTTTGCCCATCTTCATGGGTGTTACCAAGAAGACGCCCCAGTATGATTTCTTGACTGCCAGCGACATTATCACCCTCACGGGAGATGACGTTATGCCTTCCTGCGATGAAATCAGAGAGGCCAGGTCAAGAAAGTAGGATGGAAGATAGTGGGTAGGCCTGGGCCCGTGGAAACAGATGGAGCAGTAAAGGTTGTTATGACCTTAAAGCTCCCATGAGACCGTTCCTGGCGAGAGCGACCTTTTGGGAGCTTCTTGCAGGAGTTTTTTGACAGGGATGCTTTCTTCCATGATCAGGGAAGTACTCAGCGATCAAAGGAGATCTTTTCAATGGAAGCGGGTGCCGGAGTTACCTTAGCAGCGTTAGGCAGTCATTTCTTCGTGGGGCTGAGCAGGGCAATGATCCTCTTCATTGTCTCATCAGGGCTCAGCTTTGTTCTGGGCGTACTCAGGGTACCCAATGTGGCCCATGGCTCCCTCTACATGCTGGGGGCCTTTTTGGCCTTCAGCATGTCCAAGATGCTGGGCGGGGGCGCGACCGGTTTCTGGCTTTCACTGGTTCTTGCGCCTTGTATGGTAGCGGCCGTCAGTCTTGTGACCGAGAGGCTTTTGTTTTGCCATCTGTACCAGAGGGAGCACCTGATGCTCCTGCTCTTCACCTTTGCCCTAATGCTGATTTTCGGTGACCTGGTGAAGATCGTCTGGGGTGCCGAATACAGGTCAATCATGGCGCCTGAGTTCCTGAGGGGCTCCATATCAATATTTGGGTCATCATTTCCCAGGTACAATCTCTTCCTGTTGATCATTGGTCCGGCCGCGGCCGCGGGACTCTGGTTATTTACCAACAAGACAAAGATAGGCAAGATTTCAAGGGCAGCGGCAGTCGATATGGAAATGGTGAATGCCATAGGCATAAATGTCAGCTGGGTCTTTGCCTTTGCCTTTGTGATCGGGTGTTTTCTGGCAGGCCTGGGAGGAGCCCTCGTTGCACCCACCATAAGCATCACCATCGGGATGGATCATAACATTATCATCGAAGCGTTTCTCATAGTAACAATAGGGGGGCTCGGCAATATGTGGGGGGCCATGGTGGGTTCTCTCATATTCGGCTTGACACAATCTTTTGGTGTCCTCTTTTGGCCCCAATTTGCAATCGTCTTCCCTTATATGGCCGTTGTTATCGTGCTCTTGATAAGGCCCAAGGGAATGTTGAAATCGGTTTGGTAAGAAAGGAATTCGACCTTGTTAGCAAGAGTCCTCAAAAGAAGGCCCCAGGTGCTCTCCATACCCATCCTATTGCTCCTCCTTATTCTGCCGTTTCTTGTCATTAAGTTCTATACCTATTTGACGGCCATCATCTTGATTACTGCCTTGCTTGCCATGAGTCTCAATCTTGTCGTCGGTTACGGGGGTTTGTACCAGTTTCATCATGCCGTGTTTTACGGGGTGGGTGCCTATTGTTTTGCATTGATTCAAGCGAAGACCTCATTACCCTCGTGGATTGCATTTGTGGTTGCTCCCCTCGTGGCGGCCCTGGCGGGCTTTCTCATAGGATGGTTTTGTGTGAGGCTGTCAAGACTTTATTTCGGCATGCTGCAGATATCCTTGGGGTCGCTCATTTGGGCGATCGCCTTCCGGTGGTACAGCCTCACAGGCGGCGACGATGGTATCCACGGCATACCCGTGCCTGATTTCCTGAGTTCCCTGAGCAGTTCTTATTATTTTGTCTTGATAGTCATGGCGGTTTGCCTTGGGCTCATGTACGTGATTCTGGAATCACCCTTTGGGACCACCCTCCAGGCCATACGGGACAATCCCGAGAGGTGCGAGGCGGTGGGCATCAATGTCAAACAACACAGGCTCTTGGCCATCGTCATAGCTGCTTTTTTCGCAGGGGTGGCCGGGGTCCTTTTCGTCATCTTGGAGCGATCCGTATTCCCGGACCTCCTTTTCTGGGTCCTCTCCCTGGAAGTTCTTATCATGTGCCTCCTGGGGGGCTGGTTCACCTTTGCGGGGCCCATACTCGGGGCAGCCATAACAGTCGCTCTCCGCACGTTTGTAGGGACATACACCGAGTACTGGACCCTCATATTGGGGATAATCCTCATTTTGCTGATTTTCTTCCTGCCTGAGGGGGTGATGGGTTTCCTATTGGAAAAATTGCACCTGGGGGAAGAGAAGATCACAGGAGAAGAGATTGATGCTACAGGTTGAGGGCGTCCACAAGTCCTTTGATGATTTCAAGGCAGTTGACGGTGCAAGCCTAAGCGTCAAGGAAGGAGAATTGGTGGCGGTCATCGGGCCGAACGGGGCGGGAAAGACCACCCTCTTTAACTTGATTACCGGACAGCTCAGGCCGGAAAAGGGCAGGATAATCTTTGACAATGTGGATATCACCAGGCTGCCCGCCTACAGGATTTGCAGGAGGGGGATTGCCAGGTCCTTCCAGATCGCCAATATCTTCCATCGACTGTCCGTGTTCAGGAATGTCCAGGTATCGGTTCTGTCTCAAAGGCAGATGAGCCGGAAACTCTTCCGGTTTTCCGGGAGGATGGCAATCCAAGAGACGAACAGGATCTTGAAGAGCGTCGGGATTCTGGACAAGGCCGCCTACACCGCAGGCTCCTTGTCTCACGGGGATCAAAGGATCCTTGAAATAGCCATAGCCCTCGGCAACAGGCCGAAGATGTTGATCCTGGACGAACCCACAGCTGGCATGTCTCCCGAGGAGACGACGGCGACCATGGGGCTCATAAAGCAGCTTGCCGAGAAGGAGGGTCTCACGGTCCTGTTCTGCGAGCACGACATGGATGTGGTCTTCAATGTGGCACAGAGCATAATGGTGATGCACCACGGGAGGACCCTGGTTCAGGATTCACCCGAGAAGGTAAGGCAAAACCAGGCCGTCCAGGAGGCTTACTTAGGGGGAGATTATGCTTGAAGTCGAGTCCATCCACACCTTCTATGGCCTGAGCCATATCCTCTTCGGGGTGTCGCTGAAGGTGGAGTCCCGCCAGATGGTTTGCCTGCTGGGGCGTAACGGGGCGGGCAAGACGACCACCCTCAAGAGTATTCTCGGACTCGCTCCTCCGAAGGCCGGAAGGATCAGGTTCAAGAATAAAGATGTCACTGGAGAGGAACCCTTCAGGCTCGTGCGGCGGGGAATCGGTTATGTTCCGGACGACAGGAGGATCTTTGCAGATTTGACCGTGGGGGAGAACCTGGAAATCGCTGCGAGGAGATCCGAAGGGAGGGACCTGTGGGACAAGGAAAGGGTCTACGAACTCTTCCCCGCCCTGAAGGGGATGGAATCACGAAGGGGAGGGCTTCTCAGCGGAGGCGAGCAGAAGATGCTCGCAATCGGCCGTGCCCTGATGGGCAATCCGGACTTCCTTCTGCTGGACGAGCCCACGGAGGGTCTCGCTCCGGCCCTGGTCAAGTCCCTGGGGGAGACAACGACCAGTCTAAAGGAGACCGGATTGACCGTCCTCATTGCGGAGCAAAATGTCAAGTTCACTCTGTCTTTGAGCGATTACGGCTATATCATCGATAACGGGAGGATATGTTACGAGGGCAAGGTCGAAGAGCTCATGGAGAATGAGGACGTCAGAAGGACCTGCGGGATTTGATGACCCGGTCCGGGATGGTGGAACCTCTCGCGTCTGAGAGGAGGGTCGGACAGACTACTTGGGTTTAGTGGAATCCATCTTGGCGGAGAGGGTGTTTCGGTGAACTGCGAGGATTTCTGCCGCCTTCTTCTTGTTGCCGTTGACTAGCTCCAACACCTCGTTTACGTATCTCCGTTCAAAGTCAGCAACTGCCTCCTTCAATGTCATCTCTTTGAAGTCCGCTCGCTTTCTCCTGTAGGGAGCAATATCGTCAAGGTGAATGACGGGATTTCTGGATATGGTGAAGGATCTCTCCACCAGGTTTTGAAGCTCCCGTACATTTCCCGGCCAATCATATTCCATAAGGGTTTTTATGGCACTCTTGGAGAATCTCTTGAGTGGCTTCCCAGTGTTCTTTGCATTGAGCCTCAGAAAATGATCCAGTAAGAGAGGGATGTCTTTTTTCCTTTCTCGCAAAGGGGGTAGGGTTACGGGAAAGACATTGAGGCGGTAGTAAAGGTCTTCTCTGAACCTCCCTTCCTCTATCAGTCTCGTGAGATCCTTGTTCGAGGCGGCAATAAACCTGACATTAACGGTGATGGTCTTGGTACCCCCCAGCCTTTCGAACTCTTTTTCCTGGATCGCCCTGAGGAGCTTTGCCTGCATGTTGATATCCAGGGTATCGATGTCATCAAGGAACACGGTGCCCCTGTTTGCGATCTCGAGTTTGCCCAGGGTGGTGGCCACAGCCCCTGTGAAGGCACCTTTGTGGTAGCCGAAGAGGGCGCTCTCCATCAGATTCGGGGGAATGGCCGCACAATTGACTACCACAAAGGGGTAGATCTTTCTGAGACTCAGATTGTGTATGGCCCGTGCCACAAGTTCTTTCCCTGTCCCGCTTTCCCCTTGGATGAGCACGGCACCATCACTGTCGGCAATACTGGATACAATCCCGAAGACCTCCTGCATTTTCTTGTCCTGACCCACGATCTCCTCAAATGGCTGATAGCGCTGAAGCTCATTTCTGAGATAGGTCACCTCCTTTTCGAGCTCATGCTTTTCCAAGGCCCTCTTGATGGTATTGAGCACTTCCTCTACGGAGAAAGGTTTTAGTATGTATTCATAGGCCCCCAGTTTTATGGCCTTGACCGCGGTCTTTATCTCCTTGACGGCCGTGACCATGATGATTTCACAGTTGGGGTCAATTTCCTTGAGCTTTCCAAGGAGTTCGATCCCGTCCAGGTCCGGGAGCCTGATATCCAGGAGGGCCAGGCCAATGGACTTCCTGCTCAGGAGATCAATAGCCTCTTCCCCTGTGCCGGCGAGGAAGACCTTATATTTGTCCTTCAGGACGATGTTAAATGACTGGCGGACTCCGGGTTCATCATCTACGACGAGAATGGTGGGCTTGTCATGCATGGGGCTTTCTCTATTCCATGGGCCCTCATCCACCACCCCCAAGGTCAGGGAACCCGCAGGGAGGAGGCAGAAGAGAGTATACCGAGCTCGAAACAGTGTTTTTCCCAGAAATCAATATGTTGAGAGAATAACGCCTGTTGGGTAGAAGCCGCTGAGGACGAATCAGCGCGTGGGTGTATATCAACACATAATACATTCCAGGTCAAGCATTCTGATCATTTCCCGTCTCTGTAGTATTTGGCTCACCTCCCAGAAAATGACGAAAATTGGCAGAATTTTGTGCAAATTTTGAAAGATTTGACTAAGTTTGGAAAGCCCCTCATGGTGCCATTCCAAGATGAATTCATGAACGAGGGAAAGCCGCAAATTTGATGGTGATATTAGTTATGCAATATTAGTAAGTTAGGCTAAATGATAGTGCCATCTTACGGTATACCCAAGGCAATATTGAAAAAAGTAAAGTTGGCACGAAAATGGCATATGACATAATTTGGAAATAGAAGCCATCTAGTAATAACAGGGGGGGTAAACCAGGTAACAGAAAAGGGACCGCCTTGAAATGAGGGTGAAGCTGAGTGCTTTTTTGCAATGGAGACTAAATGTTCTTCTCTACCGGAAGTTGGGCTGGAGATTGACCTACCGGTATGTCCTGATACTTGGAAGCCTTTACTACTTGGTGAATAGAAGAGAGAAAGAAAGGATCGAAGAATGTGTTGAGGAGGTTTTCAAGGAGGGAAAGGACAAATCTGAAATAGACAAACTTAAGAGAGGCGTATTTCAGGGCATATTGGCCCACTACTACGAAAAGCTCTTCAACGCCTATGAGGACTTGGAGGCGTTGAAGGGGTTTTTCAGGACCAGCATAAGGACGAGGGGAGGCCTTGAAAAGCTTGATAGGGGCCTTTCCAAGGGGAGGGGCGTGCTTTTTGTGACGGGCCACTACGGAGGGATAGAATATATCCCCATGTTCCTTGCCCTTGAGGGATATCCCATTTCGGTCATAGCAAAGTTTTCCACCAGAGAGCTCAAGGAGAGCCTTTACTTGAAGACAAAGGACCTGGGGTTAAGGATTATCGATGCGAGGGAAGAGACACACATATTGAACAAGATCATCAGGGAACTAAGACACAATCGAATCGTGTTTTTTGAGTGTGATGAAATTGAAGAGTGGAGGCCATCTAAAAAGGAGACCATCTCCTTTCTGAAAAAGAGGGTGGGCGTTGACAGGACGATCAACCTTATCCAAAAAAGGGCGGGCGCGGTCGTACTTTTTGGCCTCTTGCACAGGGCCAGCTTGGATGACTACGAGTTGCTCCTCAATGATTATGAAGGAATCCTTCAAAGTCTGGGAAAGAGGTCCTATTCTGTCGGGGTCGCCATCCTGAAGTACTTCGAAAAACTCATTTACATTCACCCCGAGGCATGGTATCAGTGGAATAACTTTGCTCAGATGCGAGCCACGTCTGCCTTAGATAGAAAGATGTTCAGGGCAGGCGTCTCTCTGCCAAGGGCGGCCTTTAATGACAATGCAGTCTAGTTCTCGGCCGGGCCCGGAAGAGGTTTGTGCGCAGGCCTTTGCCAGAGGGAGGCGCCCTGGAGTTTGAACATAGACAGACAAATCTTTTTGACATATCCCATTTTTTTCATAAGATACTTGATCATCGTTAACCGAACAATTGATTTGGAACTCATCCCATGATCCTTCTGGTGGAGCCAATATCAAAGAACATCGATATGTATATACCTGCCTACCCCCTGCCCATCCTGGAGATAGGCAGCTATATCAAGTCCCACCTCCCCGGCTTAGATATCAAGATCATTTCTATCCCCGTGGATTACGGGTTGCCTCTTGACCAGAAAGGGAAGGAAGAGATTTACGCCTCGTTTCTGGAAGATGTCCAGTCAATGAAGCCATCGGGTGTCGGAATATCTTGCACGGCTATATCCCAGGCGGAGGAAGCCATCCACCTGAGCGAGGCCATTAAGGCTGCGGATCCGAATATCTTTGTCTTCATGGGGGGTTATTTCCCGACCCTCTACTATGAGGAATTGCTTTCGAGGACCTCTGCGGTAGATATCATTGTGCTAGGAGAAGGGGAGCCCGGGGCGCTTAGGATTGTCTCGATCCTGGAAAAGGGAGGCGACCCCCTCGGAGAAGAGATTCCTAATACTGCCTACAGGCGAGGCGGGGAGATTCACGCAAACAGGCAACCGGTCAGAGTTGACTTGAGCACCAAGGCACCGATGGATTTGGGGCTATTAAAATATCCTATGGCCTATGATATTTTGCCTTATTCCTTCAGCAGGGGCTGTCCCTATCAATGTAATTTTTGCATGGAGGAGTTTATCCGGCCAATTCGGAGGGAAGTTCCCTCTGAAGTGGTTAGAGAGGATTTGGGGAGGCTTTCAAAAGCAAGTAATGCGAAAACACTCATGGTCAGCGACGCCCTGTTTCGGTCTTTTCACCTGTTTCCAATGCTGCGCTCGCTAGGGTTAAAGGTAAACTTCGAGACTCGCAGTGACGTGATGGATCCCTCTATCATTCCGGAGATCTCAAACGCAGTCGGCATGATTGCCCTTGGTTTTGAATCAGCGAGCTTTGACACATTGAAGCGGATGAACAAGGTCAAAGACCGGTCCCATTATGCAAAATATGTGGGAAATACGGTCAGGGTCTTCGAGGAGGCCGTAAGAAACGACATTCCCATTATGATTTTCATGATAGCCGGCTATCCGGGGGACACCGAAAAGGATTTGGAGGAAAGCCTCCAATTCGTTAGAGAGCTTTCGAGGATCAAAGGGCCCGGCGGATATGTGTTCAAGATAGGGGAGTGCAGGGTCTACCCCAAGACAAAGTTATATAAGTTTGCCAAATCCTTGCCCGATGTGATCTTTCATGACAATGGGGTCTTCAGCGATAACGTGGTCACCCGGACATCAAGAGATCTCGATTTCGAAAAGATCTTAGCGTACATGGAAGAAATTTTTCATCTATCCAATCCCACCGAAAGACTTCAAGGTGAAATCTTGAATATGATGCCTTTTTTTCGTTTGCCTGCGAAGTCACTGAAAGATGCTTCGATTCCAGAGTGCTGCTACAGAGGGACCGGAAGGGGGGTGTTTGACGCAAGGAGCGGAAGTCTGAGAGCCTTCAGGGAGGCAGTCCCGGCACTCACTGCAAAATACAAGAAGTTGATGGCCGGAGAGAGAAGTATACGGCAGCTGGACATATAAGGCGAGCTTGGAACAACTTCTTTTGGAGGGCATAGGCCATGGAAAAGGAAGTAAGCTGCATCAATTCACGGGCAATACTGGACTATGTCAGAGAACACAACAACGGTGATTGTTCATCCCTGCTGAAGGACCTCCATCCTGAAATCGATGACTTACCCGAACCCGAACAATTCTTGAGGGACCCCAACAACTGGATTTCCTGTGCCCTGGCCTCAGAATTGTATGAAAGGGCGAGCCTCCTCTTCAACGATAAGACAATTGCCTACAAAATTGCCAGGCACGCCATCGAAAACACATCTCTGGGCTATACCCAGCGAATCCTGGTCAAGGCGTTCTGGTCTTACAAAAACGCCCTCAAGCACGCCCAGAAGATAAATGACACTTACAATAGAAATAAGAGAGTCGATCTGGTCGAAATAGAAAAGAATGAGGCCCTCGTGAGGCTTCACTGGGACGGGAACATGAAGGTCTCAAAGCATCTGTGTCTCATGAACCAAGGCTCCTACACGTACATGCCTATCATATGGGGGGGAAAACCCTTGAAGCTGACAGAGAATTGCTGTTTTCGGTTCCACGAGGTCTTCTCCAGGTTCTTTGGGTCAAAGGCCGTCCTCATGGAAATCATCAAGGAGATGGAGGACGACAAAGAGATCATCGAGCAGAAATATGAAGAAGTCAATCGCTTGAACCAGGAGCTTGACAGGAAGATCAAGCAGGTAACGGCAATCCAGGAGACGGGAAAGGCCATACTGTCCATCCTGGAGTTGGATCAGTTAATGAAGTCTATTATGAACCTCCTCTCCAACGTGTGCGAGATTAATCGCGCCTTGATCATGCTGGTCAAGGAGGAAGAGCAGTGCCTCCAGTACCTCTACGGGGTCGGTTTTGAGGGAGGAGTTCCGGAGGCCATAAGAAACTACAAAATTCCCCTGGAGCGAGTAAGCAATCTGCTGGTCAGGGTAACCAATACGGGCAAGTCGGAATATGTTCCGGACATTGAGAGCTCGAGGCTCCGAAAGGGAAACATCATGCTGGTCTACGGCCAGCCGGCCTCGGCCTACGTGGTCCCTTTGATCACGAGGTCCAAGGTCATAGGCGTTCTCGCGACAGACGCGGTCCATGGTAAAGGGGTTCCCAAGGAGACGAGGGAGACCTTGGACATATTTGCACCCCAGATCGCAATTGCCATCGAGAACGCCAAGCTATACAGCAGGCTTAAAGAGCAGATGCTGGAGCTCAAGGAATCCCAGACCCTTTTGAGCAGGGCGGAGAAGTTCTCCTTTCTGGGCAATCTGGCGGCAAGGCTCGCCCACGAGATAAAGAACCCCATGACGGCAATAGGGACCTTCATTCAGCTTCTTCCTGCGAAATACGACGATGAGGAGTTCAGAAATGACTTTTACAAGATTGCGATGGAGGAGACCGAAAGGGTTAATAATCTCATTACTGAATTGCTTGATCTGGTGAAGACAAAGGAGTCCCACTTTGAATACAATGACCTCCATAGCCTGATTGATAGGATGATCCTGCTCCTTTCCCCTCAAAGTAACGCAAAAAAGATAAGCATTCTAAGGAAGTTTGATCCCAGGTTCGGGAAGGTCTGGCTGGATGCTGAAAAGATGAAGCAAGTAATCATCAACCTCCTCTCGAATGCGGTAGAGTTTACCCCGGAGGGGGGGGAAATTGAAATCGTGACGAGGGGAATCGAAAGGGAGGGTAAGCGTCAAGGAGTGATAATAGAAATCAGGGATACAGGGCCGGGCATAGAGGAATCCAACATTGACAAGATCTTTGATCCCTACTTCACAACGAAGCACAAGAGCAGCCTTCATAACGGTACCGGCCTGGGGCTCTTCATCGCATACCAGAATATACGTGACCACGGTGGCACTATCGAAGTGAAGAGCAAGGTCAATGAAGGCACCACCTTTGTACTGAATATCCCCTTTGACCCCGCAGTCGGTTCCCCGATGGCACGACATTAGAAATACCCCGCTATGAGAGTCGACAGAGTAAACCTTTATCATGTTTCTTTGCCGTTCTTGCAGGCCTTTCCCCATGCACTGAAGAGCGGGACGATAGCAGAGAATACAATCGTCGAAATTCTCGGAAACGGAGGCGTGACCGGTTACGGCGAAGGGGCCCCAAGGCCCTACGTCACGGGCGAAACCCAGGAGAGTTCAATCGAGAGCATCAAGTTGTTCCTGGCCCACCCCCATTTCCCCTGGGATCTGGAGGACATATCACAGGTATGGGAGTTTGTGGATAGTGTCCCGGAGGGCCGAGAACGTAATGCAGCCCTCTGTGCTGTGGAGATGTCCCTGCTGGACGCCCTCGGGAAGAAGGAGGGGAAACCTATCATCGAGTACTTTCCCCTCGGCCATTTCACAGAAAAGATCTTTTACGGTGCTGCCATGCCCCTGGGTGGGAGGGATCAGATCCTTGAGATAGCCGAGTTCATCAAGGGGCTGGGAATCACAAGGATAAAACTGAAAATGGATCGGGATTTCAAGAAAAATAGTGAGATGCTTAAAGTGATAGTTGATGTTTTTGAAAGGGGTTGCGACCTCAAGATAGACGTGAACGGGGCGTGGGACCTGGGCCTTTCCCTTAGCCATATTCCCCTTATTGAAGAGTACAATATAAGGGTAGTGGAACAGCCTATGGTGCCTGGAGACCAAGGGCTAAGCGATTTCTCGAACATCCTTAAGGAGTTGAATGTCAAGCTCATGGCCGATGAGTCTGCCTGCACCCTGGAAGATGTCAAAGATCTTGTGGCTGAAGGCCATTACGATATGATCAATGTCAGACTATCCAAATGCGGCGGCTTCCGGAGGTCCCTGAGGATAATAGAGTATCTCCGGGAACAGGGGATTGTCTTCCAGATAGCCTGCCAACTGGGGGAGTCAGGCCTTCTTTCTGCTGCGGGAAGGGCCCTTTCTCTCCTGTGCAGGGATTCCCTCTACTATGACGGCTCCTATGACCGATTTCTGCTTAGGGAAAACATAACTTTAGAAGACGTCTCCTTCGGGCCCGGGGGGGAAGCCGGGCCTCTGGGGGGCTCCGGTCTGGGTATTGGGGTAAGCAACGAGAACCTAAGAAAACTGAGCCACTATTCTGAAACCTTTCCGAATCCTTGCCAAAAGTGAGTCAACCATCAGAATTCTTCGAGCGAATCGGGAGAAAGTCACGGCCTGGTATGCCTCGCGCCTGGAAGGAGAAAATACGGTGCAACTTAGCCTGAAGAAACTTGGAAGCTTTGAAGGAAGAAAGGGCCCCTTACTACTCATTATCATGGACGGCATTGGAGTGGGTCCCCAGGATGAAAGGAATGCCGTGTACCTGGCAAGGACCCCCAACATCGACCGGTTGACGGGATCGAGGTTTTACACACAACTCCAGGCCCACGGAACGGCCGTTGGCCTGCCCACTGACCAGGACATGGGGAATAGCGAGGTGGGACACAATGCCCTCGGAGCGGGCAGGGTGTTTGACCAGGGCGCCAGGCTCGTAAACAGGGCTATTGAAAAGGGAGAGATCTTCGAGACAGATCTGTGGAAAAGGATCGTTCAAAGGGGCGAGGAGGGAGGGACGATTCATTTTCTGGGGCTCCTGTCTGACGGGAATGTCCACTCTCATATCGACCACCTCTTTGCCTTCTTGGACAGGTGCGCGGAGACGAGTATAAAAAGGGTAAGGGTGCATGCCCTATTGGATGGGAGAGATGTGGGAGAACGTACTGCATTGAGATATGTCATTCCCACGGAAAAAAAGCTCAAGAAAATATCAAAGGAAAGGGGACTGGACTATGCCATCGCCTCAGGGGGAGGCCGCATGAAGGTTACGATGGACAGATACAATGCAGATTGGTCCATCGTAAAGAGAGGGTGGGAAGCCCATGTCCTGGGTAAAGCGAGGCCCTTTTCCTCGGCCTCCGAGGCCATAAGGGTTTTCTATGAGGAAGGTCCGGCTGTGACGGATCAATATCTCGATGCCTTTGTGGTAGTAGATGGCAGAGGGAATCCCATAGGCCCCGTATTGGACGGGGATGCGGTGATTTGTTTCAATTTCAGGGGGGACAGGGCCATTGAAATATCCAGGGCCTTCAGTGAAAAGGATTTTAGCGAGTTCGACAGGGGACCGCTTCCTGATATCCTGTATGCGGGGATTATGGAGTACGACGGGGATTTGCACATCCCTCCTAATTACCTTGTTCATCCTCCGGCCATCGACAGGACCATAAGCGAATATCTTTGCAGTGAAGCGGTGGAGATGTTCGCCATATCCGAGACGCAGAAATTTGGGCATGTTACCTACTTTTGGAACGGCAACAGGTCCGGTTATATTGATGAAAATCTGGAGACCTATATAGAGATTCCTTCAGACAAGATAGAATTCGACAGGGCGCCCGCAATGAAGGCACCTGAAATAACAAAAAGGACAATAGGGCTGCTCGAAGAAAGGAGTTACCGGTTCGGTCGCTTGAACTTCGCCAACGGGGACATGGTCGGGCATACGGGAGTTATGGAGGCGGCAATAGTCGCCGTGGAGACGGTTGACCGATGTGTAGGGGATCTCCTGAAGGTCACGGAGGAATTGGGAGGGATTGCCGTCGTGACCTCGGATCACGGCAACGCGGATCTCATGTTTACCTACGATAACGGGGGCAACAGAAAGGTAAGGACCGCCCACTCTTTGAATCCGGTGCCCTTTGCGATATTCGATCCAGGGTATAACCGGGAATACGAGATGGCCCCGGTGGAAAGGCCCGGCCTTTCAAACGTAGCTGCCACACTCTTGAACCTCCTGGGCTACGAAAAGCCCGAAGACTATGACCCGTCTCTGATCAGGATGGCAGGCAGCACCTAGCTTATCTTGACAATCAGCCCGGAGGTGATCCTGGACAAGTCTTCCGGGGTAAGCTTAAAGACAGCATGAGGGGTGCCCGCAGCCGCCCACAAACTCTCATGCTGGCTCAGGCCTTCATCGATGAAGGTGTCTATCTTTTTCGTGTGGCCTAATGGAGGGACACCGCCGATGGCAAAGCCTGTCTCCCTGCGCACGAAATCAGCATCGGCCTTTTCCACAGGCTCTCGAACAATTGCCTCCAGTTTTCTTTCGTCCACCCTCTTGGTCCCCCTGGCGACGACCAAGTATGGCCTACCGGTCTGTATGCCCTTGAACACAATGGACTTTGCTATCTGATCGACAGAGCATCCAATGGCCTGGGCCGCCTCTTTCGCGGTCCTCGTGGAATCAGGTAATTGGACCACTTCGCAGGAAAGCCCGAATTCCCTGAGGGCCTCCTGCACCACCTGTGCCTTTTTGCTCAATTCCCGACTCATGGCTCAATCCTTGACCCCATGATTATTACTTTGGGTCCTAGGCCAACAACCAAGGGCATAACCTCACAGGGGTATCTTTTCCCTGAAGCTGAACTTGATTCTGTTGTCTAAATAGTAGAGCAGGTCGGGCCTAAACCGATACAATCTCACCCGGAACCGTTTCAGGAGAGTGGCCAGATCGATCTTTTGACCGGGATCAAAAAAGTCTTCGGTAAAGGGGTATTTCTTGAGGTAGACTCGCAGGACATTAATGGCCTCCAGTCCAGGAGGGTGGGTTTCTACTGCGCCGGACATCTGTATCCCCTTGATGTCCCTCCAGGAGGAGGCAGGGGCAAATATGCTCGCCGACGCCTGCCCCGTCTTCAGGGACTCCCTTATGTGCCTGGATTCCGGATCGGAAAAGAAATAGAAGTCAAAGTCCCGGTTCACATAATAGACGGGCGCTGACCACGCCATATCCCCGCTGGCCGTTGCCAGGGTCATGGTGGTCTGCTCAAGGACTAGTTTGATGGCCAGGGTCCTTAGTTCGTCCCCTCCGGGGATATGATCTCCATCTGTTTTCATGATCTCTGCGATCGGTCGGGCATCACAAGAAATGCCCGACACTCCCCATGGGTCTACGCGCCGAATCCCTTTGTTTGCCTTACGCCCGGATGGGCCATGCCGGATGGATGAGTTGCAATAGCATCTCGCTTCGAGCAACAGGCCGCGACTGATCGGTCTCATAGTGGCACAAAAACACCTTCAAGACAAGGGTGAAGGGGGAAAGGCCCACTAATTATCTGGTTGAAAAATAGGACGTATTGTGATCTAATTTTTTGGAATTCATTTCGGGAGGATAACAGTATGAAGCGAACGTTTGCCGGTATTTTCGGCCTGCTCGTCATCCTGGGTGTCGTGGTAGTGTCTCAAGGCATCTCCCACGGCCAGGGTCCCGGGGGCCTAAGCGTCGCGGAGGGGAAGATTTGCTCAGATGTCGTAGACAGGGAATGTCTCAATGCGAATACTCGATTTGCCGTCCCTCCGGATCGGCTTTTCTGTTTTACCAGGATCGTGGGCGCGGAGAACCCCACCTCTGTTACCCATGTCTGGTATTACGGGGACAAGGAGAGGGCACGGGTCAATCTCAAGGTAGGATCCTCCAATTGGCGGACTTACAGCTCAAAGCGGATTCAAGCCCATGAAATAGGGGAATGGCACGTGGATGTCCTTGGTCCCGAGGGCAGATTGTTGATGGTCATTCCCTTTGAGATCCATTGAGCGGATGTCTCTTGCGATCAATAGGAGAAAAAGCAGGCATGGGGCAGAGATCGCGGGGGAGCATTTCCAGCCAACATCCTGGTCTCCTTCCTTAACCGCCCATGGTTGCCGGCAGGAACAAGGCTATTTGAGGAAAGATCGTTACCAGGATAATGCATGCCACCATGGCGATCCAGAAGGGAACGATTCCCCGGAAGATGGTGTACATGGGAACATCCTTTGCTATTCCGCTGAGGATGAATACATTGACTCCCACCGGGGGTGTTATCAGGCTCATTTCCATGACCAGGGTGATGATCACTCCGAACCATATGGGATCGAACCCAAGGTCCAACACCATGGGATACACGACCGGTATCGTGAGGACCATTATGGCCAGACCTTCCATGAAACAACCCAGGATGGCGTAGGCAAGGACCAGCAGGGACATTACGACGTACCGATCCAGGCCGGCCTCGGTTGCCAGGATTGAAAGCTGATCCGGTATCTGGCTGATAGTGAGGAAGTAACCGAATATGTGGGCGCCGATCAGGATCAGGAACACCATGGCGGTCGTCTTGGTGGTTTCTGCAAGGGATGCCCACAGGTTGGCGCGTGTCAGCTTCCCCTTGACAATCGTGATCAAGAAGGCACCAAAGGCCCCAACACCCGCTGCCTCGGTGGGGGTGAACCATCCCGTGTAAAGCCCTCCCATGACAAGGAAGAACAGGGAAAGGATGCTCCAGGTATCCTTGAGGGAATATAGCTTTTCCTTCATGGTAAACTTCGGCCCTGGGGGTCCCAGGGAGGGCTTGATCTTCGTCATGATGTATATGGTGAGGATGAAGAGCCCGGCCAGCAAAAGGCCCGGAAAAACACCGGCTATGAAGAGCGTCGCAATGGGCTGCTCTGTCAGTATACCGTAAATGATCATGACCGTGCTGGGAGGGATCAGGATCCCGAGGGTCCCACCTGCGGCAATACACCCTGTTGCCAGGGAATCGTCGTACCTGAAGCGCTTCATCTCGGGAAGGGCCACCATTCCCATCGTGGCAGCGGCGGCAAGGGATGATCCTGATATGGCGGCAAAGCCCCCGCAGGCCCCGATCGTGGCCATGCTCAACCCGCCGGGGAGGAAACCGAGCCACCGGTATACAGTCTGGTAGATCTCGAACCCCATCCCGGAGTAGTTTGCAAACTGGCCCATAAGAATAAAAAGGGGAATAACTGTCAGGCTGTAAGAGGCCCCGATCTTGTAAGGTTCCATGCCGAGGATCGAAAAGCTCGGGGTAAAGGACGTCAGGACAGCAAATCCCAAGAATCCCACGACCGCCATGCTGAAGCCTATCTGCATCCTCATTGCCAGGAGCAGGAACAGACAAAAGATCCCAATTATGCCGACGGTTATGGGGTTCATGGCTCTATGGCTTTCACCAGAGATTGGAGGAACTTGACCATGAGCGTCAGGCTCAAAAGGGCGCATCCCAAGGCCACAACATAGATAAAAGGATATATGGGCAGCCAGAGGTCCTGACTTACCTCGCCTGCTTCCCTCATCTTTTCCGAATAGACCAGTGAGGACCAGGTGATCAGTACCGACAGGACGCAACATACCCCCTGGGTAACCATATCTACGATTCCTTGAATTCGCGGCCCAAGACGGCTCATGACCAGATCTACCTTCACATGCCCATTGAGCGCCTCCGTGCGGGCGAGGGAGAAAAAGATGATGATCAGGAGCATGAACTCGCTCACTTCCACAGTTCCCAGAATTGACCGGCTGAAGACCTTCCTCAGGAACACGTCGGTGATCGTCAGGGCCATCAAAAGGAAAAGAACTGCTGAGGCAATGTGGTCCGTGAGCCTGGCAAAGGGATATATCCAGGTCTCAAAACCTTTCTTGAACCGCTCAACGCCCATCATCATGAATCGACCTTTCCGTTGTTTCTTGGAGAGCCCCTTTTATCATAAAATGGTATCCGGTGCAATGCGTCACCCTGGAACTCTGGTTAGGAAACGCAAAGGGCGGCTTGGGGAGGGGTTTATTTGGGGGCTAATTGAAAGTTCTGTTCATGAGTGCCCTTACCTGTTATCAGGACCTTTGTCTTTGCCTTCTTGTAGCCCTTGGCCCGCACGACCAGGCTCCATTTGCCCTCCCGGAGATTGATCTGCTCATAATAACCTGAAGCGTTGGTCTTGGTCTTCAATTCATTCGCACCTTTGCACACTACCTCCGCATTTCTTATGGGATCACCGGTCTCCTGATCTCTAACAATGCCGTATATTGCGGTAATCCTTGGCGGAGGCTCCTGTTCGAGGGCCTCCTGGCCCCCAAGCGACACGGATTTATCGTTGTCCCTCGCCCTGTACATCCTGGTCTTTCCCTCGAAGATGACCCCTTCATCGATGACCACCGAGGGGGCTTCAATGTTACCGAAGACCTTGCCGGGCGAGAGCACGTCGACCCTCTTCTCTGCAATAATGTTTCCGTGGACCTCGCCCTTAACGACCATGTGCTCCACATGCATATTGGCCTCGATGATGCCGTCCTCTCCCACGATAAGGTTGCCCCCCGATCTGATTTCGCCCCTAAAATGGCCGTCTATCCTGATGGTTCCCCGGAAGTTGAGCCTTCCCTCAAACTCCGTGTCCTGTCCCAAGAAGGTGATGACTTTGTTTTTCTTCTTCATTATGCAGCGTTCTCCTGAAAGAGGAATATCACTCGCCTTCGCCAGGATGCCCCGTGCGGAAGCACGGGGAGGAAGGGCTAAAGGTGACCGCGGCGCAGCCCGCAGAGTGAAGCCGGGTTGGCTTCGGCGCACGTCCGCTTGGCTTTGCCACGGATGCCCCCGGCTCGTGCCGGGGGAGCTGCCCGGGCTCAATCCCCGGGTGATCCAACTAGGACTGGGCGTAGCTATGGAGCCCGGAAAGGTAATTGACGCCCAAATAAGTAAAGATGACGCAACAGAAACCGATTATGCTGAGAAAGGCAAGCCTCTTGCCCCTCCACCCCCTTACCATACGCGAATGGAGGAAAGCGGCGTAGACCAGCCACGTGATCAACGACCAGGTCTCCTTTGGGTCCCAGCTCCAGTAAGTGCCCCAGGCAGAATGGGCCCAAACAGAACCCGTTATGATGCCCAATGTCAACAACAGGAACCCGATGACCACGAGTTGGTAATTGAGATCATCCAGGACCGCGGGCCTTGGAATGAGTCTCAGGAAGAGATTCTTTGTGGCCGGGTTCTCCATCCTCTTGAGGAGATACATCAGGCTAAAGGCAAATGCAAGCCCGAAAGCGGCGTAGCCAAAAAAGCAGGTAATCACATGGGCGATGAGCCAGTTGCTCTTGAGGGCCGGCACGAGGGGTTGGATCTTACTGCTAATGCCCGGTGAGTAAGATGCATAGGCCATGGACAAAAAGGCAATGGGTGTGACGAAGACCCCAATGCTCCGGTTTCGAGTGCGCCACTCCACGAGCACATAGAGAAAGACTATGGTCCACGCAAAAAAGATCAAGGATTCGTAGAGGTTGGAAAAGGGCGCATGACCTATTCCCAGGTCATAGGACTCAATCCACCTGAGGACAATAGCAACGCTCTGGCCTATCAACCCCAGCAGGGTAATGTAGGTTCCTATCCGGCCGAAGAGTTCTTTTCCCATGACCATCCATATGAGATAGGACATAAAGCTGAAGAATAACACGAAAGTAACATAGCTCAATATTGTTGCATTTATCATCACATACCTTTATTTCTTAAATTGATTTGTTAATTTGAGGGCCAATTGGTCGAGTTCCCTTTCAAGCCCGACAGGGTTCCTGTTGGTCCTTCCTGCCACACTTATTCTAAGGCTTTCTCCCTTCTTGGTTATCCTGATCCAGACCCCCCTGTGGGAAGCGAAAAAGGTTATGAAGAAGCCTGCCACCATCAGAAAACACCCGATCCACACCAGCGGGACCCCGGGATCCCTGTTGACCTGGAGACCCGTGTAGTATTTGCTTTCAATGTCAACCAATTCAAAGGTGTAGGGCTTGAATGACGAAGGATTCAGGATGGGAGCCTTGAACATGGCAGGAGGAAATCTCTTCTTCAACATATCGATATATTGAAACACCCAGAATCGCGATCCATCACCGTGTGTTGGTTTCACGAACAGAAGGGCGGCCGGACCCATCATTCCCCTAAAATTCTGTGAGATCTCCATCAGCTGGATTTTCCCTTCACCTCCGGGCAATTCAAAGCTGCTCCCCTTTATAAGGTCAATGGGAGGGGTGTTCTCAGCCGCATCGTTTTGAGACACCCTTATCCTCACCCTGTCGCCGGGGACATTTCCGTAGCTGGACTGGTAGAAGGTGATTCCCTTGAATGTAATAGGATGGTTTACAAGCACGCTTCCCTTCAAGATGACACTTCCGTCGGAAAGGAAACTGAGATCAGAGCGATACTCCTTGGGGGTGCCGTCCTGGTAGAAATCAACCAGAAACCTATCGCATCTGATGGCAAACCCCAGGTTTTTGGGGATTCCGCTCTTGCGAAGCCTAACGGCCTCTATGACTCCCCCTTCTGGAATATTCACGTAGGCTTCAAAACCGAAAATGGACCCTATGATACCACCTGACAGGATGAGCAGGACGCTGAGGTGCACGATGTAAGCCCCAAAATAGGAATAGCGACCTTTGTCCCCGTAGAGAAAGGTGTCATCCCCGGCTTCTTTGATTTCGATCTTCTTGAATCTTTTTCTAAGAATATCGGCGGTCCTAGCAGTGACATCTTCCAACCTTCCCTTCACCGTGAGTTGCCGGTGCTCTGGGATATTCTCAAAGGGCCTCTTCCTGTCAGCCCTGGGTTTTGTCCGAAAGAGCCTCAGGGCGCCCGGGAGGCGATCGAGTGAGCATATGATCAGGTTTACTGACAACATGCCGATGATAATCCTGAACCAGGTTGAATGGTAGAGGTCAAAGATCTGGAGGAAGCTGAGAATTCGGAACAACTGAGGGCTGAGCTTCTGAGCAAATTGCACGGCCTCTTCCTGTTGGGGGACAAGGGTGCCTATAACTGAAATGACGGCAAGGACGATCAGGAGCGCAATCGTTGTCTTTACTGAGCTAAAGATGTTCCAGATGGCGTTGGAACTCTTGGTCTTTGTTTCCATTGTGCCTCTAAGATATGGATCCTCTTTTTCGCCGGGAAAGGCCCCCTGCTTGAGGGGCCTTCCTGAAGGGAATGAAAATCCACTTCAAAGCCATTTTTTATAACACCCCTTATTTTCAAGTGCAAATCCAAAAAAGGCCGCCATTTCAATGGGCCGTCATCCCTTGGCCAAGGGTGAACAGGGAGTCCCGGGTATCGGATGAACGGAAGATGTTTAGAAGGCCGGAGGCGGCAAGCAGCCAAACAGGAAAGAGCAATTGCCACTGGAGAAGGCTGAGGCTCGGGCAGCTGAGGAACGGGTCCTTCGGCCGGTCAAATCGGTACGGTAGCTCCGCTAAGGGCAAGGCGTTTTGTCTTCCAAAAACCTTCCGTCGTTATGGTCAAAGGGCCCAATATCTTTATCTTCCTCGAAACGAAGATGTGTTTTCCTTCAGTATAGAAGTACCGATAATCCGAGGCGTTCTTCACAGCGCGATAAACGGGTTCTATTTCCTTGACGATGCCCAGGCAGCATCCGACAGCCTCTGACTCTCTCAGATGAAAAGTCACATCCTCGATGCCCCTCTCTTCCATGAACCTCTTTGCCTTTGGACTTATGGAGATCTTCATACCTTTAACCGCCAACACGGAGATGACCTTCTTTGGGGACCGAGTTCAGGAAGCCATCTTCCGAAAAGTATCAAGGGTTTCAATTACATGGTCCCCTCGCAAGGCAGATCGCGGCCCCTCAGTATCTCCTGTCTCCGTTTCATGGCGTTCGAACCCATACCCGCCAAACAGAATATATGGCTTTTTTGCCCGGCGGTCAATTCTGTATGTCACAATATTCACCGGACGTGAAAAGGATCAACAGGCAAATGCATCGGCCCGGTCTCGAACGCATGTGCGCGTCCGACCTTAATCAGCAATAGCTAGTTTTTGAGATTTCTCGTCAGAAATAAGAATATCGAATCCAAATAGGCTACTTTTGTTTATTGTTGACTTTTTTATGTATAAATGCTATTTTTTCGCCAAGTCAGTCATTGTGTTTCAGTTGATGCACAGAATCTTTCGCGAGAAAAGGAGGTGATGAAGGGCAGGAGGACATTGGTTGCATTCTAATAATTCTTGACCTTGTACAGGTCAGAAAGGGGTGCTGTTATGAATTCATTGGTTTTGGCCATAGGGGCAGGGATCTTGTATCTCATTGCCTACCACACGTATGGCAAGTACTTGGGCAGGAGGATCTTCCGACTCAATCCCGAGGCGGTGTGCCCCAGCGAGTCCCTGCGGGACAACGTCGATTACATTCCAACCCAAAAACCCATCCTCTTCGGACATCACTTTACATCCATCGCAGGCACTGGTCCCATTGTGGGACCCGCCATCGCGATCATTTGGGGCTGGGTCCCCGCCATCATATGGATTGTTGTGGGGTCCATTTTTATGGGGGCTGTTCACGACTTCGGGGCCATGGTGGTGTCCCTGAGAAATCAGGGGCGATCCATCGGGGATATTGCATCTGATATCGTAAACAGCCGCGTGAGGACCCTATTTCTCTTGATTATCTTTTTCGAACTGTGGATCGTGGTTGCCATTTTCGGGGTCGTCATTGCAGTGGTGTTCAACATGTTTCCGCAGGCCGTATTACCGGTCTGGTTGGAGATCCCTATCGCTGTTTGGCTGGGTTACATGGTCTATAACAAAGGGGCGTCCCATCTTCCCATGAGTATTGTTGCTGTGATCATCATGTATATAACAGTGATCATCGGGGCGTACGTGCCCATCAAGATGCCCACGATTCTGGGGTTGAACCCCGTGGCAAGCTGGGTCATCATCCTCCTCATTTACGCATATATAGCCTCGACCCTTCCCGTGCAAACTTTGCTCCAGCCGAGGGACTATATCAACTCCCACCAGCTCTTTGTGGCGCTGGGGCTGCTCTTGCTGGGGGTACTGGTCGCCCATCCCGCGATGGTTGCACCGGCCGCAAACTTTTCGCCAAAGGGAGCCCCACCCATATGGCCCATGCTATTCGTGGTCATTGCCTGCGGGGCCATCTCGGGCTTTCACTCCCTCGTATCCTCCGGCACATCCTCAAAGCAGTGTGATGCGGAGACAAGTTCCTTGCCCATCGGCTACGGGGGGATGCTCATGGAGGGCATGTTGGCAACCCTGGTCGTTGTGGCCTGCGGGGCCGGTCTCGCCCTGGGTTTGACCAAAGGAGGCCAGACCATCACGGGAGCGGCGGCCTTCAGCGAGCATTATGCGAGTTGGGGGGCTGCAGCCGGTCTCGGATCCAAGATCAATGCCTTTGTGGTGGGTTCGGCAAACATGATCGAAAGGATCGGCATTCCCCACAAGATAACCTTGACCATCATGGGGGTCTTCGTCGCCTCCTTTGCGGCAACCACCCTGGACACGGCCACCCGTCTCCAGCGCTACATCGTGGGTGAGCTGACCACCGCATGGGGGGTTCCGTCTCTTGCAAAAAGGCATCCGGCCACCATTATTGCAGTGGGCACGGCCATGGTGCTGGCCTTTTACAATGGCAGCGGAAAGGGGGCATTGACACTCTGGCCATTGTTCGGGTCAGTCAACCAGCTCCTGGCCGGTCTGGCCTTGCTGGTCATCACGGTTTATCTGGCACACAAGAAGGCTCCGCTGAAATATACGATGATTCCCATGATATTCATGCTATTCATGACAGGATGGGCCATGCTAATCAACCTGAGCAAGTATTTTGGCACGTCCAACTGGCTCCTCTTCCTGATCGGATTGGCAGTATTCCTGTTAGAGATTTGGATGGTCATCGAGAGTATCATCGTATTGAGAAAGGTCTATGGGGCCGAGATAGAGCCTGCTACGGCCCTGGGATAGATCAGGCTTCCAGGATGGCACTTCATGAAAACCGCCCTGACGTGATGCGAGAGGGGGCGGTTTTCTTTTCGATAGGGGATGTCTTGAGAAGACCTCGGGCTGGTGTCAGGTTTGCCTACAATTATTTGCAATATCTGAGAATTTGCCTCAGTGTGTTTATTAGACACGATTAGACAGGAGTCCAAAATATTTGACCTTAATGCCCTGCATATGCTAAGAATGATAGTTCGAATGCTGTCGTTAGCGAGAGTGAGGTTGTTTTATGCTGGACCTTAAGTTTGTCAGGGCCAACCTGGACGCCGTCAAGAAGATGCTTCAAGCAAGGGGTTACAAAGACCTCGACATGTCGAGTTTCGAGGCCCTGGACCAGACCCGACGTGCCATACTGCCCGATTTGGAAGAGCTGCGCCACCAGCGAAATCGGGTGAGTGACGAGATCGCAGGCAAGAAGAGGAAAGGGGAGGACGCCTCCAACCTCATCGATCGGATGAAAGGGGTGTCCCAGGAGATCAAGGAAAAGGAAGCCGAACTCAGAGGGATCGAGGAGGAGTTGCAGGAGATCATCATGGTTATCCCCAACATGCCTCATGAGTCGGTGGTTGTCGGCAAGGACGAAAAGGACAACCCGGTGGTGCGCAAATGGGGCGAGATAAGGGAGCCGGAATTTGAGCCCCTACCACACTGGGAGATAGGGGAGAACCTGGGGATTCTTGATTTTGCCAGGGCATCCAAGATCGCGGGTGCGAGATTCGCCCTCTATAGGGGTGCGGGCGCGTTGCTGGAAAGGGCCCTGATCAACTTCATGCTCGACGTCCACACGAGGGAACACGGCTATCAGGAGGTCCTCCCCCCTTTCATGGTGAACAGGGCGTGCATGACGGGCACGGGGCAGCTTCCCAAGTTCGAGGAAGACCTCTTCAAGATAGAAGGATGGGATTTCTACCTCATACCCACTGCGGAGGTCCCTGTCACCAACATACACCGGGAGGAGGTTCTCAGGGAAGAAGATCTGCCCATATATTATGTCTCTTACACACCCTGCTTTCGTTCTGAGGCCGGCTCCTATGGAAAGGACACGAGAGGACTGATCCGCCAGCATCAATTCAACAAGGTGGAACTCGTCAAATTCTCCCACCCGGAGACTTCCTATGAGGAATTGGAGAAGCTCACCAGGAACGCTGAAGAGATATTGAGGCGCCTGGGACTCCCTTACAGGGTTGTATCCCTGTGTACCGGAGACCTGGGCTTTTCAGCAGCAAAGACCTATGACCTGGAGGTATGGCTGCCGGGCCAGAAGGTGTACCGGGAGATCTCTTCATGCAGCAATTTCAGCGACTTCCAGGCGAGGAGGGCAGGCATCAGATACAAGAGGAAGGATGCCAAGGGAACGGAGTTGGTTCACACGCTCAACGGCTCCGGTCTTGCCGTGGGGCGAACCCTGGTGGCAGTCCTTGAGAACTACCAACAGGGCGATGGAACGGTCACTGTTCCCGAGGCCTTGATACCTTATGTGGGAGGGATGACGAGCATCACGTCCCATAGGACATGAGAAAACGGACAGACCACCATTACACCTGGCGGGAGTACCAGAGAAAACTCAAAAGGGATGCCAGAAAGAGATATTACCTGAGCCGTCTCCCCTGTCTTTGGCTTTACGGCATGGGAGCCTTTGTGGTCTTGGTATTCATGTCTTACACAGGATCCAAGATCTTCGCCCGCCTTGACGAAGAAGCTGAAGTCCTGTCCTCACCCGTTGTTACTGAAAGGGAAGAACGTGCCCCTGAGCGCATCACAAAAAGGGATCTCAGGGAATTTCTTAGGGGTGTTGACCCACAGAGGCTTTTCAACGTCGGGAACGGGGAATTTCAAAGGGAGGGCATCAGCTACACGGTAGAGACGTCCCTGGACATGAAACTCCAGGGTTATGCCTTGAACCTGTTAAGTCGTTCAAAGACCTCCCGGGCAGCCGTGGTTGTCCTGGATCCCCGGACCGGCAAGGTCCTGGCCATGGCAGACCATAAGGGGGAGGGAGAGGGGGATGTCAATCTTTGTCTCGCGGCAGATTTCCCTGCGGCCAGCCTTTTCAAGATCATCTCGGCAGCGGCTGCCATTGAGGTGGGGGGATTGTCGCCGGAAAAGACCCTCCTGTTTCGTGGGAGACGCCATACCCTTTACAAGAGCCAGCTGACTCAAAAGAGGGGCCCCTATACCGTTGAGACGACCCTGAGAAAGGCGTTTGCGAGTTCCATAAACCCTGTTTTCGGAAAGATCGGCATCTACTACTTGGGGCGGGAGCTCTTGACAGAATATGCCAAGAGGTTCCTTTTCAACGGGAGCATACCCTTTGAGCTTCCGGTTGGGGCCAGTTACGTTGAAGTGCCGGAGGACAATTACGGTCTGGCAGAGATATCGTCGGGATTCAATAAGAGGACCCTGATTTCGCCGCTCCACGGGGCTCTTATTGGTTCTGTCATCGCCAACAACGGGGTCATTGTGGAGCCGTGGATTGTTTCCCGGATAAAACAGGGGCCCGACAAGATCCATTATGAAAATAGTGTCAAGACGATCGGGAGAGCAATCAGCGACGAGACGGCGACAGAGCTGAGGAAGATGATGAGAGACACGGTACTGTCCGGGACAGGCAGGAAGGCGTTTCATAGGATTCGGGCCAAGAACCGGTTCAAGAACATCGAACTGGGCGCAAAGACGGGTACGGTGAACGATAGGTTTGACAGATACAAGTATGACTGGATGGTCGCCTATGCGCTTCCAAAGGACGGACAGGGGGGGATTTGCGTTTCGGTACTCGCCGTGCATGGCAAGAAGCTGGGTATCCGGGCGTCGCAGATTGCGAGATACATCATAGATTACTACTATAGATCCACCAGGAGAGACGTTTAAGAGATGTGCGGAATAGTGTGCTACGTGGGAAAGAAGAAGGCGAAGCCCATTCTACTGGAAGGATTGAAGAGGCTGGAGTACCGGGGGTATGATTCTGCAGGCCTTGCAGTCCAGGACGGGAACCACATCCACTGCTTCAGGACCACGGGAAAGATAATCGAACTGGAAAAGAAGATCAATGATCTGGACATTTGCGGCACAACAGGTATTGCCCATACCCGATGGGCCACCCACGGAGAGCCCTCGGAGGCAAATGCCCACCCCCAGATGGACCAGGACGAAAACATCTTCCTTATTCATAACGGGATAATAGAGAACTACCACACCCTGAAAAAGAGGTTGGAGAAGTCGGGCACGGTCTTCCGTTCAGAGACCGACACAGAGGTCCTGGCCCACCTCATTGCACTCAACTTCGATGGAAATCTGGACGAGGCCGTAAGAAAGACCATGGCCCAGGTAGAAGGGACCTTCGGATTGGCCGTGATCCACAGGCACAAGCCAGGTGAGGTTGTTGTGGCCCGCAGGGGCAGCCCCCTGATCATAGGCATCGGGAAAGACGAGAATTTTGCGGCATCGGACGTGGCTGCCATGGTGAGGTACACCAACAAGGTCATCCATCTGAACGATAATGAGCTCGCCTCCCTCTCCGATGAAGGGATAACCATATCCACGGCCCAGGCCAAGACGGTCGAACGGGCTACCGAGACGGTGGAATGGCAGCCTGAAGACGCTGAATTGAACGGGTTCCCCCACTTCATGTTAAAGGAGATATTCGAACAACCCGAAACCATCAGGAATGCCATTAGGGGGAGACTCGAACCCGGAGAAGGAGTCCCCAAACTGGGTGGGATAATGCCCGTGTGGGAGAAGCTCAAGGAATGCAGGCACGTTGTCATAGTGGCCTGTGGCACGTCCTACTATGCCGGCTGCGTGGGGCGTTACACCTTCGAAAAGTTGACTGAGATTGGCGTAGAAGTGGAACTTGCCTCGGAGTTTCGTTACAGGAAACTCAACTTCCCACCTAATACTTTCATCATTGCCATAAGCCAGTCAGGAGAAACGGCGGACACCCTTGCCGCCATAAGGGAGGCCAAAAGAAAGGGTGCCCACCTGATGGGGATCGTGAACGTGGTCGGGAGCTCCATATCCAGGGAGACGGAGGCCGGCATCTATTGCCATGCGGGTCCGGAGATAGGAGTGGCTTCCACAAAGATATTCATTTCCCAGCTGACGATCCTGACCCTGCTGGCGCTCCTGTTGGGACGGCATCAGAAACTCTCCCTGACAGAAGGGGTTGAAGCCATCAAGGCCCTTTCAGCACTCCCTGACCAACTGAAAAGGGTCCTGGCCCAGGATAATTATATTCAGGCAGTTGCTGAGAAGTATTACAGGTGGAACAACTGGCTCTTCCTGGGGAGGAAGTACGGGTATCCCATAGCAATGGAGGGTGCCCTGAAGCTCAAGGAGATATCCTATATTCACGCAGAGGGGTACGCTGCAGGAGAAATGAAACATGGACCCATAGCCCTGATCAACCCGGAGATGCCAACGGTCGCTATAGTTCCAAAGGATTCCATGCACGAAAAGATGCTCAACAACATCCATGAGATCAAAAGCCGGAGAGGGCCGGTCATCGCCATAGCTACCGAAGGTGACGAGAAGATAAAGGAAATGGCGGATGATGTCATCGAGATTCCACAAACCCTCGACTATCTCTATCCCATCCTATGCGTTGTCCCATGCCAACTCCTGGCCTACCACTGTGCCAGATTCTTGAATCGGGAAATTGACAAGCCAAGGAACCTGGCCAAGAGCGTAACCGTCGAGTAAGAGGAGAGCAGGGAAGGGGGAGGGCCACGCGGGATGGCCCTGTGCCCCCCTTGTGGAGGAGCCATGACACCGGACATAAAAGGGATTTTTAGCAGGATTGAGGGCTACAAGGATGAAATCATAGGGCTCCAGAAGGAGCTTACCTCGAGGATAGCCATTGGCCCGAAAAACGGTGGAACCGGGGAGTACGAAAAGGCCAGGTACCTCCGAGAAAGGCTCGGCGATCTGAAACCCGAGTTTCTAGAAGAGATAAAGGCCTCGGATGAGCAGGCAGAGGGGGGGTACCGGCCCAACCTTTTGGCTGGATGGGGAGGTGAAGGCACGGGGAGCAGGGTTTGGGTCCTGAGCCACATGGACATTGTTCCTCCGGGTGATCTTTCCCTTTGGCAGAGTGATCCCTACAAGATCACGGTGGAGGGAGACAGGATAATCGGCAGGGGCGTACTGGACAATCACCAGGGGATTATCAGTTCCTACCTTTCACTCAAGGCTATCCTTGAATTCGGCCTCAGGCCGGTCAGGCCTGTGGGCCTTGCGTTCGTGGCTGATGAAGAGACCGGGAGCGCTTTTGGTCTCGAGTACATACTTTCTCACCATCGAGACTTCTTCAAGGAGAGTGATCTCATCGTTGTCCCCGACGGCGGCAACGAGGAAGGGACCATGATAGAAATCGCGGAGAAGTCCATGCTGTGGTTGCGATTCACGGTCCTGGGGAAACAGTGCCACGCAAGCATGCCCGACAGGGGCAAGAATAGCCTGGTGGGGGCTTCCCGGCTGATTGTCGCCCTCGACCGGCTGAAGGAGACCTTCTCGAAGAAGGACGGGCTCTTCCGGCCGGAATACTCTACGCTGGAGCCCACCAAGATAGAGGCCAACGTCGGCAATATCAACACAATCCCGGGAAAAGACGTGTTCTACTTGGATTGCAGGATATTGCCTCACTATGGGGTGGATCAGGTCCTGGAAGAGGCCGGGAAGATTGCCGCAGAGGTGGGGGCCGAGATAGGGATGTCAATAGAGGTCGAAGAGGTCTACCGCCAGGAGAATTCCAACCCAACGCCCGTGGACGCGCCCGTGGTAAGGGCCTTGTCCTCGGCAATCAAACTCGTGACCGGAAAAGATGCCAGCCCGAGGGGCATAGGCGGGGGAACAGTCGCAGCCTTTTTCCGCAAGGCAGGCCTTCCGGCCGCTGTGTGGATGACCTCTCCGGACTGCGCCCATCAGCCCAACGAGTATTGTCACATCAGCAACGTTATCAGCGATGCCAAGATCTTTGCGTGCCTCTATATGGATCACGTGGACGGGAATTAGGATTCATTCATCTTTACAGGTGCTCTTTCAGGAGAGCCGGGAAACGGTACCAGTCGTTTGACTCCAGCCAAGGGCCTTCCCCGTATCTTGGATCGCCTTCTCTGTTATACCAAACCGCCCCCATTCCTACCCCCATAGCCCCTTCTATGTCATGGTGGAGAGAATTGCCAATGAACCAAATGCTCTCAGCAGGCAAGCCGAGCTTCGATGCGCCGACCAGGAACAGGGCAGGGTGGGGTTTGCGGATCCCATAATCGGAACTGGAAATCAAGAACTCAAAGTATCCCGAGATTCCATGTTTCTCAAGCCCTGTTAGAAGGGTTTCACCGCTAAACGCCGAGTTGCTTAGGATCCCCATTGGTATTCCCCTGTGGGCCACGGTATCCAAGGCCTCTTTGACACCCGGCTCAAGGCAAGTCCGGCTGGAAGCGGCCCAGAATTCCCTTTCCAATTCCTTGGAATTCAAGGTGGACCTGATCCCGAAGATCTCATAAACGACCTTCTGGATCAGGGCAGTGGGCCACTCCAGTTGCGAGATTTCATGCTCCCTCTTGACATCACGGTATAGTTGATTGATGAAATCATGGATTTTGCCGGCATCATGTCTTTCAAGACTACCTGAAAGGGCCAGGAGCCTGTCCGTGCCTGCAAAGGGGTCAAAGCGGAGTTCGGCAAGCAGAGTATTCCCCAGGTCCAGTAGGATCCCCTTTGGTCTCTGCATTTCGGGTACGGGTGCATCTCTGCCCAATTTCCCTCCTGGGTTGACCTCTACGCTATTGTCTGATCGGGCCATTGGAGATCTCCTGCGGCAGATATCCCGATTGGCGTGGAAGGATCAATTTGAGCTTGTCCTCAGATGGGCGTAGGCCTCGGGAGGGACAAAAACATAAGCATCTTGGCCGGGCCTCTTCCAAAACAAGTGTACCCTTGCGGTCCCTTTCCGTTGGAAATACTTCACAACGATAGGGTACCATCCAGGCTCTGATACCTCGACGACCGTCTCTTTAGAGAAGCGATCACTGCCCCAGGTGGAATCATCGATTATTGTCTTCTCGTCAATCAGGACAAGTATCCCGTCGTTGACCATGGATTTAAAGAAGTATCTGCCAGCCGATGGAAATCTTATCATCCCCCACAGATACATTGCGACACCCCTATGGGTTCCGCTGTCAAAGACCTCCAGTTTCTTCCTGTTTTCCCCGACAAAGTGGTGATTTAGATAGGGGATGGGTTTACCTTGCTTCCCCCAGCTGAAGGGCGGTTTGCCCTGGGGCATCTCTTCAATACGCCTGATGAAAAGCTCGGTGAAGTACCAGACCTTGAGGCCCGGTTCCATATCCGCTTCATTGGGTTGAGGCTTGAGGGGCTTGAGCCCCGTTACTCGACTCGCTGGGACAGGGGTCTCAACCCCTGTCTTTTGTTGCTTTGACCTCTCAGCACAGCCAAAGGAGAAAAGGAGCATGAACAAAAGGATCCAGAAGAGTGCGCACGGCCTTCTCGTCCATTGGAACCTACCTGTTTCCATAATTGATAAGCCTCGTTTCCTTGTCTTTCAGCAATACCACCATATAAGCATATAGGGGTTATCCCGCAGGGTCAAGCGCCATGTCCAAAAGCCAGTGAGACAGGGGGACACAGGATTTGTTTTTGACAACGCAAGGGCTCTTCGCTATATAGATAGTTGGGGCTGTGGAGCCATGTTCAATTCCGGAGGGGTGGACGCAGGTTTCCGGCGATGGGAAAATCCGGTATCCAATGAGAGGGTTGACGTGCCTGGGTGGCGGAACTGGTAGACGCAAGGGACTTAAAATCCCTTGGGGCATTGCCCCGTACGAGTTCGATTCTCGTCCCAGGCACCATCATGATCTGGGGTGGAGGCCCGGGAGACAACCCGGTTCCCTTCTGGGATCAGTTGGAAGGAGAAACTTGGTCGCTCTCAGCCAAACCACAAGCTACTATCTTGATAGCCTGAAATCAATTCTCCAATATCTGCGTTCTTCAATGGCCAAAAGGGCCAGCCCCGGAAGCTCGAAATATTGATTTAGAGGTGACTGCAAAAAGAAAGGGGGCGGAAATCAACCGACCCCCCTAATTCACGGATGGTGGGCGATGCGCGACTCGAACGCGCGACCTCTGGTTCCGGAGACCAACGCTCTATCCAACTGAGCTAATCGCCCTTTTTGCCCATTGTAGGCCCTTTTGGGACAGGGGTCAACAGAGATCTTCCCACTTATGGGCAGTTATGTAAAGAGAGGGTTCGTAAACCAGGGTTATTTTGTTAAGCTGTTTTTTAAAGGACTTAAGATTAATTAGGCTCAAATTGAAAAAATCTTGACAGGGAGATCCAACTATGTTAGGAATAGCAGAAATAGGTTAAATTGAAAGATTCAGTCGTTACTGTCCATGATATACAGCTCCTATATGAGGCCCTGCGGACGGCTCTTCTTGGGAGAAGCCGGGTGGGGACGTTTTGGCCAAGGCCAATGAGGGGAGACGGCCTCCAGGGCTGTCAATAAATTCATTTGATAGGGGATCCCCATGGAAGAAAAAGAGGATCAGAGCAAAGAAATAACCGAAGAGGACCTGATAGACTTTGAGCTGGAGGACCTCGATTTCGAAGGCGAGGGCGGGGACACGGTTGCAGATACGGACGAGGAAATACTGGAACTTGTGGACCTGGTGGAAAAGGGCGAAAAGGAACGGGAGGAAGGTCAGGAAGAGCCGGAGAGCTTGATAGAGGAAGAAGAACCCGGCGATTCAGAAGAGGAGATAGAGTTTTCCACCGATGAACTGTCGGACCTTACGGGCGAATTTGATAAGGAGCCGGGTGGGGAAACCGAGTACGGTATGAACCTGTCAGATCTGTCACTCTCGGATCTCACCCTGGAGGATGAGTCCGAGGAGGAGATGGAAGAGGTCCAGGATTCGGAACTCGAGATAGAAGGGCTGCTCGAGGAGGACGCCACCGAGGCGATAGACTTTGGTGTTGAAGAAAAGGGAGCTGAGAAGGCAGAGGGGACGACCGAAGGGGAAGTGACGGAGAGGGAACTCGAGGCTATGCTTGAAGAGGCACCGACGGAACTTGTGGATCTGGAACTGGAAGGTGCCGAACGACAGGGAGCTGGAGAGATTGAACTGAAAGAAGTCGAGGAGCCCGCGGGAGAACCCTCTCGAGGTCTTGAAGGGTCTGTGAAGGAGGAGGGAGCTACGGCCGAATTGGCCAAGGAAAGTCAACCCGAAGGCATGGGGGAGGAAGTGGAGCTGGAGGACGAACCCAGGGAGGAGTTAAAGGTCAGTGAGGCTATTGCGGCAGTGAGCGAAGCGCCTCCCCCGGAAGAAATCCGGAAAGAAGCTGAAGTTGCGGGTGTTGGACTCCAGGCCTTGACAGAGGAAAAGATTGAAGAGATAGTGACAAGAGTGGTCTCGGACGTCTTGGAAAGGGTTACGAGGGAGACCATGGCCGAGGTGGCGGAGCGGGTCATCAAAGAGGCTATTGAGACCTTGAGGGAGAGTATCAAATCCCGGGAAGATTAGGACGAAGCCAAACAAAAATCTTTGAATTCTTGCAAATCTGTGGTTAGTTAAGGGGTTGTTCCGTGTGCAACCCCTTTTCAATTTGAATGCAAGAGGGACAAGCATACGGCAGCAGTTGCAGGAGCGCATCATTCTAGTACAAGTGCGGGGGATTATTGGTAAATGCAGAGACAGACTTTGGCCAAAGCATATGAACCAAGGGATGTGGAAGATCGCTGGTACAGGTATTGGGAACAGGAGGGCCTTTTTCGGCCGGATCTTGATTCGGACAAGACACCCTTCTGCATTGTGATACCGCCGCCCAACGTTACTGGTTCTTTGCACATGGGACATGCCCTCAACAATACCTTGCAGGACATTCTTTGCAGGTACAAGAGGATGAAGGACTACAACGTGCTCTGGCAGCCAGGGACCGATCACGCGGGTATTGCAACCCAAAACGTTGTGGAGAAGGACTTGGCATCCAGGGAGACGGATCGACACAAGATCGGACGTGATAGATTCATCGAACTCGTTTGGGAGTGGCGGGAAAAATACGGCGGGATGATCATCAACCAGCTCAAACGTCTTGGGAGCTCGTGTGATTGGAGCAGGGAACGCTTTACCATGGACGAAGGGCTTTCCAGGGCGGTAAGAAAGGTCTTTGTCCATCTCTACGATGAAGGCCTCGTTTACCGGGGAGACTACATCATAAATTGGTGTACGAGGTGTCAAACCGCGCTGGCTGACTTAGAGGTGGAACACGAGGAAAGAGAAAGTGCCCTGTACTACATTCGATACCCCTTCCAAAGAGGAGATGGTCACGTGACAGTGGCCACCACAAGGCCTGAGACCCTTCTTGGGGACACTGCGGTAGCCGTGAATCCGGAGGACGAGAGGTATGAGCATCTGTCCGGGGTCCATGTTCTCCTGCCCCTGCTGAACAAGCCTATCCCCATCATATTTGATAGATACGTGGACAGGGAATTCGGGACAGGGGCGTTAAAGATAACCCCTGCCCACGACCCCAATGACTTCGAAATAGGCAACGTGCATAATCTCGAGAGGGTCAAGGTCATTGACGAGGAAGGTCGGATGAATGACCGTGCCGGGCCCTACAAAGGGATGGACAGATTCGAGTGCAGGGAGGAGATACTCCGGGATCTTGAGAAGTCCGGGCTGCTGGAAAGAGTGGAGCCTTACCGCCATGCAGTGGGACATTGCTATAGATGCAAGACCATGATTGAACCTCTCCTTTCGAAGCAATGGTTTGTAAAAGTCGGCCCCCTTGCTGAGAAGGCCGTTGAAGCGGTGAAAGAGGGAAGGACAAGGATCATCCCGGGAAACTGGGAGGGGGTGTACTTCGAGTGGATGAACAATATCAAGGATTGGTGTGTTTCCAGACAGATATGGTGGGGGCATCGGATCCCAGCATGGTATTGTGACAAATGCGGGGAAGTGATCGTAGCCATGGAGGCCCCAGCGTCGTGCCGGTCTTGCGGAAGCGAGGATCTCAGGCAGGAGAGGGATGTCCTGGATACGTGGTTCAGTTCCGCCCTATGGCCCTTTTCCACTTTGGGCTGGCCCGAGGAGACAAAAGAACTCAGGACCTTTTATCCTACGTCGGTTCTTGTCACGGGCTTTGACATACTCTTTTTCTGGGTGGCCAGGATGATGATGGTGGGAATCCACTTCATGGGTGATGTTCCATTTTACGATGTCTACATCCATGCCCTGGTACGGGATGCCGAGGGCAAAAAGATGAGCAAATCCAAGGGGAATGTCATTGATCCGCTTGAGGTGATGGACCGGTTCGGAACGGACGCATTCCGCTTTACACTGGCAGCCCTGGCCGCACAAGGGAGGGACATAAAGCTATCGGAAGAGAGGATAGAGGGCTACAGGCACTTCGTGAACAAGATCTGGAATTCGGCCCGCTTCGTGCTTATGAATCTGGAAGGTGAGGAGGACCAGGTTACAAGCGAACCCCCCAGAAGTTTGCCAGAAAGATGGATTTTGACGCGGCTGGGTCGGGTGAGCCACGATATGGCCAGTGCCATCGATGAATACCGCTTCAATGAAGCTGCAAATACCTGCTACCAATTCATTTGGCATGAGTTCTGTGATTGGTACGTCGAGATGGCCAAACCGGGTCTCTACGGTCAAGATGCCGGGCACAGGAAGTCCACCAAAGCCGTATTGCAAAAGGCCTTAGGAGCAGTCTTGCGGCTTGCCCACCCCTTTTTGCCCTTTGTGACAGAAGAGATTTGGCAAAGATTGCCATGGACCCAAGGAAGCATCATGGTCTCTTCTTTCCCAGAGCCGTCTGAATTCATGAGCGACGAAGAGGCTCTAACCGAAATCGAGACAATTGTGGGTGTGGTAACAGGGGTGAGGAACATAAGGGGGGAGATGAACATACCACCTGGCAAAAAGGTGAACATTGTCGTGGAAGCGCCTCTTGAAAGGGATAGGAATCTCATCGAGGAAAACAGGGTTCATATCAAGACCTTGGCAGGGGTGGAGGGCATGGATGTCGTGGAAAGCACACCGAAACCGGAAGCCTCAGCCACGGCAGTATATGGGCAAAACCAGGTGCACGTCCTCTTGAAGGGACTGATTGATTTCGAAGAAGAGAGAAACAGGCTGCGCAAACAGATCAACACCATCGGTCAAGAGATGGACGCAGCAAGGGCAAAACTGTCCAACAAGCAGTTCTTGGAGAGGGCACCGGCGGACATCGTTGAAAAGGTCCGGAACAGGGTAAAGGAGCTGGATATCAGGCTGGAAAAACTTAACCGAAACTTGGATCTTCTCGACACCCTTTAGACCTAAGAAGGTCTCCACACGGCCATGAGAGCCTATGCAATAGAGATAGAAGACCTGAGTTTTGCCTATGATGATACCGAGGTGCTGAGGGACGTCAACCTCAAGCTCGAACAGGGGGAATTCCTTGGCATAATCGGACCGAATGGGGGCGGAAAGACCACACTTTTGAAGCTCATGCTCGGCCTGCTGAAGCCTGACAAGGGGAGCGTTAGGATTCTTGGGCAATCACCCCGCGAGGTCAGGCACCGGATGGGATATGTTCCCCAGGATCTGAGCTTCAACTTGGGGTTTCCCATTTCAGCGATGGACGTGGCTCTCATGGGGAGAATAGGCAGGTCTCCCCTGGGAAGAAAGTACGGACAGGAGGACCGGGACAAGGTCGCACGTCTCTTAGAGGAAATGGGCATGTGGGAGCACCGATCCGCACCCATAGGTAAGCTTTCCGTGGGACAAAGGCAGCGCGTATTCATAGCCCGGGCCCTCGCCGCCGAGCCGGACATATTGTTCCTGGATGAGCCCACCGCCAGTGTTGATCCAGACTTCCAGACGGACCTCTACGATTTTTTCCATGAACTCAACAGGTCAGTGACCATCGTCATCATTACCCATGACATCGGCGTGGTCTCCAGCCACATGAAGTCCATAGCCTGCGTGAATCAATATCTCATATTCCATGAAGGGGGAAAGATCACACAAGAAATGATTGACATGGCCTATCAGTGCCCTGTTGATCTCATAGCACATGGTGTCCCCCACAGGGTGCTGCCTGTCCACAAGGAGGAGTGAGGTGTGGGAGGCCCTGCATCTTGAGTTCATGAGGAACGCCCTGCTTGCTGGGGCCCTCGTCAGCATGATCTGTGGGATCATCGGCACCCTTGTGGTCGTCAACAGGATCGTCTTCATATCCGGAGGTATTGCTCACGCCGCCTTCGGGGGCATCGGGTTGGCCTTCTACACAAAGATTCCTCCCCTGGCCGGGGCAGCGCTGTTTTCCATCCTTTTCGCCATGATTATGGCTTTTACCAGCTTCAAGAGGAGAGAGAGATCCGACACAATCATAGGAGTGCTGTGGGCTGTTGGAATGGCCGTAGGCATACTTCTGACGGATCTGACACCCGGCTACAACGCAGACCTCATGGGCTATCTCTTCGGCAGCATTCTCTCCGTACCCCTGGTGGACATCGTCTTTATGTTGTGCCTTGGAATTCTTGTCCTGTCAGTGGTTTTGGTGTTCTACAAGGAATTTCTGGCCATGTCCTATGATGAGGAGTTTTCATTTGTCGTTGGCGTGCCCGTGAAGGCCCTCTATTTCCTTCTCATGGGATTGATATCACTTTCGGTCGTCTTGATAATTCGGGTGGTCGGCCTGGTCCTTGTCATTGCCCTCTTGACCATACCGCCTTACATTGCGGAAAGATATACAAAGTCTCTGGGCAGGATGATGCTCCTTGCCACAATTCTGGGCATGCTGTTTACTCTGGCCGGGATATGGCTCTCCTACACCTTTGATCTCACTTCCGGCGCAACGATCATCCTCGTTGCAGGGGTCGGCTTCTTCATTTCCCTTGTAATTGATTCGGTAAAGGGCAGAAAGAAGCGGGTTGTGAAACATGCCTGAAGGCGCATCTCGGGCTTACTCGGGGCGGAAGAACTCCGTTGCGAATCGAGGCAAAGTGAAGGAAGACCGATGCAGTTCCGGAGTGTAGTATTTGAGGCCTTTCAAGGTCCTTGCACGGTCCTCGTCGATATCTGAAACGGGATCCCGGGACAGGGAACAGAAATAGAAGCCTATGAGCCCGCTTGGATAGGTGGGCACCATGGTGAAATAGTAGCCCAGTCTTGGAAAGATGTCCTTTGCAAAGGAATAGACTCCTCTTATGACATGTTGGTGGAGGTACATGGATTCGCACTGTGTCACGGCTATCCCCTGGTCCAGGAGCGCCCCCTTCATGTCCTCGTAGAACTCCCTCTGAAAGAGGATCTGGCCAGGGCCCAAGGGGTCCGTGGAGTCAACAATGATCACGTCATAGGAGCCTGGAGACTCCTTTACGTACTTGGCCCCATCTTCATAGAAGACCTTCACCCTCGGGTCGTCAAAGGACGAGGCCAGGGAGGGCAAGTATTCCCGGCATGCCCTGACTACCTCCTCGTCGATCTCGCACACATGAACCTCTTGAACCTCCGGGTGTTTGATGATTTCACGGACAGTGCCCCCGTCTCCGCCTCCGATAACGAGGACCTTTCTCGGGTCAGGATGGACCAGGAGTGGCACGTGGACGATCATTTCGTGGTAAGCGAATTCATCGAATTCCGTGAGCATGGTGATCCCGTCTATGGCCAGCATTCTGCCCATCTTTTCAGTCTCCATGATAATGATTTCCTGGAACTTTGACTTGTAATGGAAAAGGACATTCTTGATCTTTATGTGCAGGCTGCATCCGTGTCCGAACTCGATACTGTCCTGGAACCACAACTCCGTCATCTGGTCTGTCCTGGGATTGAAATCGACCAGGGAGATATCTTTTTCATCTGCTTTTTTCATGGCATTATCCTCATCTAGTAGACTTCCCCCATGCACGGGGGTTGGCAGGTCTTCAATGGTGTCAAGAAACAAGAGATACGACGCCCGGCTTCCTCGCCTCTGTTGGGCTCCAGGCGAAATGGAGAAGCCCGACAAGATAGTCCCGACCTCGAGAGAATAGTCCGGGAACCCTTGGGAATATATGAAAAGTTTGTTGCCAGGTCAACAGCAAATTCTGTCACGGATTCCCCGGGCTCCTGCCGTGGGAACTTCACCGCAGGAGTCCATTTTCATGTTGACTATTGGGAAAGGATTTGGTTACATAGTCAACTTTCCCAAGGTGATTCGTATCCTATGGGGGAGAAAGCCTTATGCGAGGAGGTGGGGGCCTATGGGTCGGCACAAGAAGATCGAGCGGCGCAGGGAGATTGAGCGGAGAAGACGGAGAAGACAGAAGAGATTGAAGCAGAGGGCAAAGGAGCGCCTCGCACAGCAGGCTCCAGGAACGCAATAATCATTGAAAGAAAAGAGCACAAATCTTTAGAGAATACCGGTCTAAGGGGGTATTTCGACAATGGCATCCAAGACGAAAAAAGTTAGTCGAATTCGAGACAGGAAAAAGAGGCCGAACAAGGCCAATCTCAAGGCGGATATGAAACGGATCAAGAAGAATGCAGAAGCATTGAGGGAATTATCCGCAAGTGATCAAGCCTGAAAGGTCTGTTACCGTATTCTGCCACATCACTATCCTCCATTCAGATCAAGAACATTCCGGTGAATTCTAAGTATCCCATAGGACTGGATCGTCATCCAGGTGATCCGTAACGATGCGGCTGATGGAATCCATTTCCCGGAGGTCCGCCTCGGTAATACGCAGGCCGGCTGCCCGGACATTCTCCAGGACCTGATTTGCCTTGCTGGCCCCCACGACGGCGCAGGTCCGGGGATGGGCGATTACCCAGCATAATGCCAATTGAGCCAGGGTCGCCCCGTGTCTTTCTGCAATTGGTCGGAGTCTCCGGAGGGCTGCCTGTGCCCTGTCCATGTTCTTTCCCTTGAATAGCTTGTTTCTTGATCTGTTGTCTCCCGGGGGGAACGTGTGCTGAGGTCCGAATTTGCCCGTTAGAAGCCCCTGCGCCAGTGGAGAATAGGCTAACAGGGTGATGCGGTTTTCAAGACAAAAGGGGATAAGATCCCTTTCGGCATGCCGCCAGAAGAGAGAATAGGGGGGTTGAAGGCTGTCTATTCTTCCATGCCTGCATGCGTCTTGAAGCTGACTTAGTGAGAAATTTGATACGCCTATGGCTCTGATCTTCCCTTTTTCCTTTAGGTCGTTCAACGCCTCCATGGTTTCCTCTATAGGGACCCTTTTGCCGCCCCAGGAACCGGCCGGCCAATGAATCTGGTAGAGGTCAATATAGTCCGTCCTTAAGTTCTTGAGCGACCTGTCACAGGCCGCCAGCACTTGGGGGTAGTTCAGGTGGTTTGGGGAGACCTTTGTTGCATAGACGGTGCTCTCTCTCACATCGGCCAGGGTTTTACCCAGCAATCTCTCGCTGTGCCCGTTACCGTATGCCTCGGCTGTGTCAAAGGTGGTGATCCCGGCCTCGTAGGCGCGTCGTATGGCCTCGCGAGATTCCGAATCCTTGACCCCGGACCACATGGCCTTGCCTGCTTGCCAGGTCCCCATGATTATGGGGGTCACATAGATGCCGGAGATTCCAAGGGGTCGTTTTTCCATTTACCTTCCTATGGAGACAGCCAATTCAAGGCAGGCAAGCTCTTTTTCCTTTTGTGCAATCTGATCTTCAAGGTCCTCGATCAGCAGCAACTGATGGGGGCGAATCGAGTGGGCTGGAAGAGCTGCTTCTCTTTCAGCCAGTTCTGCCTTAAGGCGGGTGAGCGTCTCTTCTATATGGTCTTTCATGTTTTCGAGGGCCTGCTCCGCCCTCCTGGCCTCCTTCACGAGCGCTTCCACCTTGTTGAAGTCCTTTTGAAAGCGGATAGGGTTTCCTTCCTTGTCAACCCTGTTGGTCCAGGTGCAGCTATCTATGCCTGCCGGGACAACGCTCAACACGGCCTCATGGGCATTCTCCGGAGATATCCCTCCTGCCAAGATCACAGGGATCCTACTGTTGAGCACGATCTCTCGTGCCGCGCTCCAGTTCGAAATCCTCCCGGTAATACCTATGAAGCCCTTTACAGGTTCCTTCTCTATCCATGTATCCAGGAGAAAAAAATCGCTCACTTCCTCCAAAGACCGAAGGACCTCGAGATGGGGGAAGGAAAAGGTGCCGTATCCCTTTCTTGGAACAGGCAGGGTCCGAATAATGCCTGTCTGTGGAAATGATTCCTTGAAGTCGGCCTGAAAAGAGACCAGATCCTCGATTCCCGCGGGTTGTCCGAGATGGTTTGTCAGGCTCTGGCAGAAATGAACATAATCAGGAGAGTAATCTTCGATTGCCCTCCAGACCAGATCCCTTTCTTGAAAAAGGGGCAAGAGACTGCTTTTCAATCCAGCTTCCCTTGAAACCCGCATTACCTCTTTCAGGTTCCGGTCCTGGCCCTCTTCCTCTGGAAAAAGGACACATCCGATATGGTCTACACCAAGCCGGGCGCAATTCTCCGCCTCATGTGGGGTCTGTATTTCATAGATTTGAACGATCATCCTTAACCACTATGGAAACAAAGAGGTTCTATCGAGCGATTCAAGCCGGCCTATCCCGAGGTAACTGCAGCACTAAGCTCTTGGGCAACGGCCCGTGTTCAAGACAGCACTGCGTTTTCGTGATTATCCGCGTTCTATCATGCGGTAAAGCAGACCGGTCGTCATGGCGATATTAGTGGAGATATTGTTTGCCAGGTTCTTCAGAATCTCGGGGACTTTTTCGTATGCCTCTTGAAGGGGCGCGAGCTTAAGCTCGATGATCTCCAGGTCCTCCGAGGCCAAGACGGATGCGGAGCCCGGTTCCTGGGCATAATCCAGGAAGGGGATTGAACCAAAAAAGTCGTCTTTTTCGAGGCGCAAGAGAGGGATGTGGCGCTTTGAGGATTTCCCAACGACAAGGGCTTCTCCTTGGTTTATCATGTAAAGCCCCTCCTCTTGGGAGCCCCTCTTCATGATGACCCTTTTCCCTTTTATGAGTGCGCTCAAAGGGTCTTTCTTCATGGCGAGATCAACGACTCTGTCCGTGATCTTTCTCAGTCTCCGATCGAGGCTGATCAGGAGCTTTCGGACTTCCGATTGCAGGCTCTCGTATTCACCGGCGAGGCGTTCATTATCCAATAGGCCCAACCTGACCTCCCCCATGGTTGTAGCGGTGGCACTTCGAGCGGTCTCCTTGAAGAGAAAGGAGGAAAAGGTTCCTATGAAGCTCCCTTCTCCAACCAGGGCTAAGGTCAGTGGGCCCTTATCCGTGTCTCTCGTGATCTTCACTTGCCCCTCGAGAACAACCCAAATCCATTTGCCAAAGCCGCCTTCCTTGACAATATGTTCTCCCTCCCGATATTCCTCTTCTTCTATAATGTAGAGGTAGTCAGGCAGGGGTCCTTTGACAACCGGCAGGGAGGGGGCCTTTTCCTGACCGTCTTTTCCAGATACGGTGCCCTCAGACACCGCGGGCGGGCCCACCTTCTTTATCACTCCGTCGTCCAACATCTTCAGGGCATCAAGAATGATCTCCATCCTGCTCTTCTTGATGGCTCTTTCAACCCGCACCTTTTCTTCACTGAATTCAAAGGCCCCTTCGGTCCATCCAAAGAGGGAGTAAACGGCCTTCAAGCCGCGCAGCTGCCCGTTTGAGCCATTCACGGGGTTTCCGTTTAGGAAGTAGATCCGTGCTGTATCGGGGTTGAACCGACTGGTAATCTTCAGGAGGCCTGTGCCTTTGGCCGAGCCCAAGATCTGAAAGAGGTCCGGGAGGCCCAGGAAGGTCAATTCCCCTCTTAGTACGGTTTTGCTCGACATAACTTATTCAACTACTCAGCCCAAGAAAGCTCGTTTTGCAAGTGGCGCAAGGTGAGTACGAGACACTTTTTTAGCGTATCACCCACTCCTTTCCCTTTCAAGGCGCTGGCAGGGAAAGAAGGTGCCCCAAGTTTTCTGTTGAGGTCCTTCTCAAGGACCTCCATCGGTAGGACTGGTATACCCTGCTCGGCGAGATCCCTCTTGTTGTACTGCATGACAAGCGGCACCTTGAAAATGCTCATGTCTTGCTCTGCGAGGTTTTGCTGCAGATCCTTCAACGACATGATATTTGCCTTTCTACGAATTTCAAGGGAGTCCGCGACAAAAACGATTCCATCCACATTCTTCAGGACCAGCTTTCTGGTAGATACATACTTCACTTGGCCAGGGACCGTGTAGAGCTGAACCTTTACATCGCACCCCCTTATCTTCCCCAGCCCCAGGGGCAAGAAATCGAAGTAAAGGGTCCGATCGCCCTTGGTATCAATAGAGATCATGTCGCTGGTGGCGTATTTCTTGCCTGCCTTAAAGATGTACTCCAGGTTCGTCGTCTTGCCGCCTCTTCCCGGTCCGTAGTATACTATCTTGCATTCTATAACTCTTTCTTTTGCATTGAATATTGCCATAGAATGTGATGGGTCTCCTCTCTCGGTCCTTTATCTCGAGCTACAGAAATTGCTCGAATGGTGCCCAGGTCTCTGTCCTATCATCGGAACCGGAGCGGGGTGACGGGTTTCGAGCCCACGGGCCTCCCTTGGTCAAGGTCACGAGTTAGGGCAAGGTGCGCGAGACGAGTACACCCTGTCGCCCCCGGCTAGCTAGGATCCATTGATCGTCACATCAAGAGTGTAATTTCCTTTCTTTGGACCTGAAGCAATCCTGTTCAGGCCGGAGACCGTCCCACTGCCATTGAATACGGCCAGCAGTGAATAGCACTGCATCTCAGGAAGTCGAGTCCCTGGCTTCAAGGCCTCGATAATGTCTTTCTGATCGGCAGGGATCATAATGCTGATAGTGTTTCCGGTTTGGAAGTTGACATCATACTCCATGACAGCGCCTTTCCTAGGCCCATTGTCCAGTTTTATGCTCACCAGGGATATGTCAAGTATTTCCATCTCCTTGTCCGGTGAGGAATCGTTGTCAGAAGGTTGAACCGCCACTTCGGGGAGTTCCATGTCTATGCCGCGCTTTTCAAAGAGATCTCCCAGGAAATTGTGCAGGTTCACCAAATACCGGCTTGAGAAAGCGTTCTCCGATATCCATAGTTTCAACTGATTGACCGCTGATTCGGGTGAAGAGAGGCTCAAGTAACACCTGAGGATGTTTTTTGCGGCCACAAGGGGTAATACTCCCAGCTGCAATAACCTCTTGAACTCAACAAGGGCCTTGTCATATTGACCGAATTTGGCCAGCGCCACTGCCCCCTCTATAGCGGCCGTCTCATGGTCCTTTGAGAACGCAAACAACTTGGTGATCAAGGCTTGCACCTCGGGGGTCAATTCCGGTTTTCCCTCGTCTTCATTGATTTCTTTGATCTCTTTTTCAATGCCCCGGATCCTTTTTGCGATGGCCCTTATGATGTCTTTATTCCCGGCCAGTGTCCCGCTTTTCTTGACAATTCGAACGGCCTTTAGATAACTCATTTTGGCTTCCGCAAGGAGGCCCTGTGACCTGTACATTTCCGCTTGCTTCAACAGGGACCTTATTTGCTCTTTCTCAGTCATCGGACTCCACTATGCAGGATAACCGGCTTAATTGTTTCGTCTCCGCTCATCGAACATAACGATATACTGCCTGAGGAAATTCAGCTTCTCCTTATCCAAATGAATAAACTTGATACCATGCTCGTAACGCTTCTCTTGCAAGGACCTGGTATAGATGATTTGCCCCTCGAATTCCGTGAGATCATCCTCAAGACCAATTGTAAGTAGCAGGGTATTTCGAGCATCGAGAGGCGAGTGTGTCTGGAGCAGGATACCACCTTCAGAGACATTCAGTGTCCTTCCAATGCCTTGCCCAATAGGGTAGTTATCCTTATCTATTAAAGTATAACTCACAAGGTTTTCAGACTCAATTCGAGGTCTTCTTCTATCTTTAGGGTCCATAGTGAACACTCGGGATCAAGGGTCTTCCCTGGAATTCTGCGGGTACCACAGAGCCCTAGGGGACGAAAACCAAATCCCCTAAGGCCCCTTTCATCTGCCATAAATAATAGAATATAACACAAATGGAGCTAAAGATAAATGAGAATTTCAATATTCCCGTGATTTCAGATAATTATAACCCGCTCCAGATCCTAGGGCATCTTGAGGTCCACAAGCCCCTGAGGCGGGGGGACTGCAGGCATTGAATTTAGAATCAATCTCCACTTGCATACGTCCTTGCCTTGCTTTATCATATTTTTTTTGGGACAAAGAGTCATGTCTTCAAGCCACATATTCAACGAGCTGTTGCCCAGATCCCTTTGTCTGTTCTACCCCCGAACAGGGACTATCAAGGGAGTATTGCGCCCCTTGGGAGGTCTTTTCAAAAGGCTCAATATTCGTCCTGATCCTTTTATGCGCCCCCATAATCCTCATAGTCGTCTCCTGACAGGCACAAAAGACGGAGACTCCGATGGAGATGATCTTTTGGGGCTATTGGGGGCTGCTATTAAATTTTGGTGCCGTTGCCAAAGTCTTGGGAGGAATTTGATTGAGCCTTTTGAAAAGACCTCCCAAGGGGCTAACGGCCATCACTGTTGTGTTTTGGGCAGCAGCCCGTCAATATGTGACTGAGACCGAAGGGAGTCGGATAGACGTGAAAAGATTAACAGGTCTGGGTTTGGCGGTTTTCTGTCTCCTGTGGGGAGGAGTCCTCTACGGGGCCAGCCTGGAGGAGGGCTTTCTGGGCGTCAATTGGGGTGAGAGCATAACTCAGGTGGAGGGACTTTCTGAGCTGCACCAGAGGGACAAAGTATCCTATTTCGCGCGAACGGATGTCACCTACAGGTTGAAGGGCAGATACCCTTCCAGGGTCGTCTACGGGTTCTATCTGGACAGATTCTTCGCGGGATATATCAGCTTTAACTCTTGGGAAGCCCTCAGTGAGATCAGGCAGGAGATCACCTCCTTGTACGGCACGCCCAAAATCAAGGTGCGCAAAGATCATTCTGTCTACCAGTGGAAGGCGGGAAAGATTAAGATCAAACTCAAGTTGTGGGAACTCAAGGGAGAAATGAAACTGGCCTTCTATTATGTGCCTCTGTCAGGTCAGGTTAACGAGGAGACACAGGAGGAGAACTTCGAGTATTCCTTGAGGGTGCTTCCCCTGGACCGGAATAGGAAATATGAGGCCATCCCCCTGATAATCTTTTGAAGTGCCTTCCTCATGTGAGACCGGGATGAGGGTTATGGAACCAGGTCAGAGGGCGGACAGGGCCAGGAGCCTTTCATTCGTCTCCCTGAATCTCTGCACCACAACGGGCAAGATCTGGAGCGCTATCTCCGGGTGGACCTTCATCCTGGCCTTGAAATCCCAGGCCGTCAAGAAGAGGCATCTAGTATCCTCAAGAGCGGCGACGCTGGCCGATCTTGGCGCGTCATCAAGCACGCTCATTTCTCCGAAAAACTCGCCCGGCCCGAGGATTGCAATTTCGAGATCCTGGCCGCTGGCGGTCTTTTTGACGATTTTGACCTTTCCTGTCTTGATAATATAGAGACCGACTCCGGGTTCTCCTTGTTGGACAAGGGTCTGCCCTTCCCTAAAGGACCTCTCCGCACAAAAGTCGGCCAGGCTTTTGATATCCGAGTCCTTCAAAACAGAAAAGAGCGTTACCTTTCGAAGGAGTTCTTCCCTTTCCATGCGCGATTCCCCCTTTCATCTCGAGAATCAGCCTCACTCCCTGTAATTTCTTAGCGGTAAAGGCCTGGTTCTTCTGCCGGTCTTTCCCGGTTCCAAGGGATGGGGGCCGGCCACTGTGCCCTCTATGTTTGGCTTCTCCTCTTCCCGAGCGGTTCATAGGGCAGCTGGGCCACGCTCTTCCCGATCATTTCTGGCAAGCGCCATCCATCCAGCTCCTCGAGGAGCCTCTCTTCCATGATGCGAACCAATTGGGTGTCTTTCTTCGCAATGTTGCGCTCCATCCCAGGATCCTTCTCAAGGTCAAAGAGCTGGGGCTCCTCTTCCCCTTCCTTCAAGCTGCGGAAGTAGTGGTACCTCTGATCTCGAAGATAGGCGTGGGTGTGGAAGCCCCCAACGACGTATTCCCTCTGGGAAGTCACTTCTCCCTTGATCAGAGGCCACAGATCAATCCCGTTCATGGACTCAGGTATCTCAATACCAAGGAGTTTGAGAAGGGTTGGGGCGATATCGTATTCCTGGACGAACCCTTTGACAGGTCTCTTTTCCCGGGATCCCTTTGGCATCATCAGCATCATGGGGACCTCCAGTAGCTCCGGATAGAGGACCGCGGGTGTCTTCTTGAAAATCCCATGTTCGCCCAGCCCGACGCCATGGTCGGACAAAAGCAGGACAGCCGTATCCTTGTCCAACCCCATGATGTGAAATTTCTCCATAAAATGTCCGAACCACCGGTCAACCATGGTCACTTTGCCGGCATACAGGGCCCGGATATGCCTGATTTCCTCTTGCGTCAGGTATTCGTTGTACCCGTTCATGGGAAAAATGATCTCTTTGCCCCTGTAACCCGGATCGTAGAGCTCCCTGTACTCCCTGGGGGGGTCCCATGGCTCGTGGGGATCAAAGCAATCGATATAAAGGTAGAAGTTCTCATAGTACCTCGCATTTTTTTCGAGCCACCGCTCTGCTGTTCTGAATACTCGAGGCGAGAAGTAGTCCTCCTCAGAAGAACGGTTGCCGAAGTTGCGAATGTATTGTTCGAGGAAGGCCTTCACCTTGGTACCTTCAAGGTCCTGATTTACGAACTGGTCGGGATCAATGAAAGATTCCCCTGTCATGTAAGGATCGGCCTCGTGCCCCCTGATAAACTGCCAGGAGTCGAACCCCCTGTGGAAGTTGTAGGCGGGCCAGAAATAGTGCCACACGTCCGTAATCATCCCGGTGACATAGCCGGCTTTATTGAGAATCTCCTGGAAGGTAACTTCGTCGTGGGAGAGAGGTTGCCATCCGAGTATCTTGCTGACCCCGGGTATGTGGACAGTGTCCTTGAAGGGGAAGATCTTTCTGCCGAGCATCATTCCCCGCCTAAAAGGGATGGTTGGTATGCCGTTCATTTTGAAATTTTCGAAGACAATAGAATTTTCGTAAAAGCGATCGAAATTGGGTGTCATGATCCAGGGGTTGCTGAAACATCCGAGGTGGTCTTTTCTCAGGCTGTCTATGCAAATCACGATGAGATTCATTGTTGACGTTCCTCCTTCTATTCTGCTATCGCTGCTGCAATCCTTTTAGAGACTTCTCTTATGGAATCCATATCACCTTCCTTGAGTTCCCAGCTGGTGACGGGCAACGGAGGCTCATCGCGCGAGCGGGGCATTAAGTGGAGATGGTAGTGCATCACCACCTGATTCACGCCCCGGCCGTTCAACTGGAGAAGGGCTACCCCAACCGGGTCCAGGGCCTTCCTCATGGCGGCTATGACCCTCTTCGAAGCCGCGTGTATGGCGGCAAGGTCATCTTCAGGGACCTCCCACAGGTTCTCCGCGTGCCTCTTTGGTATGATGAGGGTGTGGCCTTGAGATACCGGATTGATATCTTCGAATGCCAGCACCTTTTCATCCTCGTAGACCTTGAAGCAGGGCAGATCACCCTTGACTATCTTGCAAAAGATACAGTCTTCCATTCTTGCCTCCTTGTTGTGCCTGCTGTCCTTTGGGTTCCTTTGTCCTGCATTCTTACAAAAGAGCTTCAAAACGGGTCGTGCCCCTACGAGACGTTTTGTCGCTCCTTTAAGGAATCACTCGCCTTCGCCGGCATGCCCCGTGCGGAAGCCCGGGGGCATCATTTCACAAGCTTCAATACCTCTTTGAAAGTATCGGTTCCCGCCTTCTCAAGGAGCTCGAAGATGGCCATTTCAGTGGACGAGAGGATAACGCCGGCCCGTGCCATTCTGCCGAGGGCCACCCGCTTGTTCTCGAGAGATCGGGAAGAAACAGCGTCGCTTACGACATGCACCTGATAGTCTGGCGCAGCATGCAAGGCCGTTTGAGTCACGCAGATGTGGGCCTCGATACCTGCCAGGGCCAGGGCCTGCTTTCCCAGATCGGCCAGTCTCGTTCGGAATGCCCCGGAGCGGAAACAATCAAATTCCACCTTTTCTATGGGAGAAATGCTCCCCAATTCTTCACGGATTTCCGGGATGGTGCCTCCGAGTTTTTGTTGTTCCGTAACAACCAGGGGGATACCGAGGAGATTTGAGCACTTGAGCAATGTGCAGACGTTCTTGACCAGTGTATCCTTCTGCTCCATTACCGGCACGAGCCTTTCCTGCATGTCGATAATGATGAGAAGGGAGTCCTCCCTCCGGAGCAAAGGATTATGATTCGAAGGGACCATGATCATTTTCCATACCGCCTAATTCTCGTGTCCCACAGGTCAGGGATTACTGAAAGCCGATTGTCCTGAGGTCGAGACTGGGATCCTTAGGTTTTTGTGTGTGTAAGGGTTGCAAAAATCAACCAGAAAGATTAATGATACCTTTAATAGGTTATTTCTTGGAGAATGTAAATAACTTTGCTGATTGGAGGTAACCATTTTATGGAGGTTAAGAGGGAATCCACGAACGAGGCACTGAATCCTTTCAGGATAGCACAACAGCAATTGGATGAGGCTGTGGACCGGCTGGGTCTTGATGACGCCACCCACGAGATGTTAAGATGGCCCATGAAGGAATTGAAGGTTACCCTCCCCGTGAGAATGGATGATGGATCTTGCAAGATCTTCCACGCCTTTCGGGTCGTTTACAACACCGCACGGGGGCCCGCAAAGGGAGGGATCCGGTGGCATCCGGACGAAACGATTGACACGGTCAGGGCCCTGGCTGCCTGGATGACTTGGAAGACATCGGTCGTTGATATCCCGCTGGGCGGGGGAAAGGGCGGCATCATCTGCAATCCCAAGGAGCTTACGGACACGGAGAAGGAACGCCTTGCAAGGGCCTACATAAGGGCGATCGCTTCTGGCCTGGGAGTTACCAAGGATGTCCCGGCCCCGGACGTTTACACCACCCCTCAGATAATGGCCTGGATGATGGATGAGTACGAGGTCCTTGCAGGAGAGAAACACCCTGGCGTCATTACGGGAAAACCTTTGTCCCTGGGCGGTTCCCCGGGGCGGGATGATGCCACCGCACGGGGGGGCATCTATGTGACCAGGGAAGCGGCGAGGGCCTACGGGACAGAGTTGGAAGGGGAGACCATGGTGGTCCAGGGTTTTGGGAATGCCGGGCAGAATGCGGCAATCCTCGGCAGGGAGCTGCTGGGTCTCAAACTGATCGCGGCATCGGATTCCAGGGGAGGGGTTTATAACCCCAAGGGGATCGACGTGGAAAGGCTGGTCCGATACAAGCAGGACAACGGGTCGCTGGAGGGATTCCCCGACACAGACCCCATCACCAACGAGGAATTACTCGAGCTTGAAACAACGGTACTCTTTCCGGCAGCCCTTGAAAATGTCATTACCGGAGGGAATGCCGCGAAGATCAGGTGCAAGATTTCATGTGAATTGGCCAATGGTCCTACGACTCCCGACGCAGATGAGATCCTCTATGACAGGGGTATCATTGTGCTGCCGGATTTCCTGGCAAACGCCGGCGGCGTGACCGTCTCCTATTTTGAACATGTCCAAAACACCTACAATTACTACTGGAGCCTTGGGGAAGTGCACAGGCGTCTGGATGAGAAGATGACAATGGCCTTTCAGAGCGTCCATGAGGCCAGCAGGCAAGAGAAGATCCCCATGCGAATGGCGGCCTACCTTGTGGCGGTGTCAAGGGTAGCAGAGGCTTGTAAGATGAGGGGTTGGGTCTAGATGGCGGCAGGCACGCACAGGAAGATGGACCCTGTCCTGGCCTACCGGCTCTACCAGAAGATGACGGCATACCCGCAACTGGTGAAGGAGATGAGGTTCATCTTCCTGTCCGCCCTGGAAAGGCGCGGAATAGCTGATGGGGAAAGACTTCGCAGGGAGGCCCTGGAGACCCTTGAGGAAAAGGGTATCCTTCCAGAAGAAGGGAGGGTTGAAGAGTACAGGGATGCATTGATTGATCTTTACTTCGCGAATTACTTCGATGAAAGGGAGATAGAAGACCATATCAACCTGGCCAGGAAGCAGGACAGGTTCAGGAATCTCAACAGGGTCGTGAACACGGAAGGGGTGACTTCTCTCAAGATAAAGAAGGCCCTCAAGGAGTTTTGTGAGATTCCCCAGGGAGATCTTTTCATCAATCCCGACGAGGCGGAAGGGGTCAGGGTGGCCCTTATCAGCCATTTCATCTCCAACCAGTTGCCCTTTCTGGGTGTTGGCAAGCGTTTCATAACGATCCGTGATGTGGATGAGATGCTGGAATGCAGTTACTGGAATCCCAGGAGACCGGGAAAGATAGGGGGCAAGGCAGCCGGGATGTTCCTGGCCTACAGGATCCTGCTCCCCCGGCTTTCCAGGAAAGACCCTGAATTTCAGAGGTATGTCCGCATCCCGGAGTCCTACTACTTCAACTCGGGCATATTCTCCGACTTTATTGATTACAACAATTTCCACCACTTCCATAGCCAGAAATACAAGACAAGGGAGGCCATAGAAGAGGAATACAAGAACATCTCCCAACTCTTCGAAGGCGCCTCCTTCCCGCCGGACATGATCGAGATGTTTCGAGAATTCCTTAGGAAGGTTGGAGAACATCCCCTTATTCTGAGGTCCTCCAGCCTCCTGGAAGACAACTTCGGTTATGCCTTTTCACGGAAGTACGATTCCGTATTTATCGCCAACCAAGGGCCTATAGAAGACCGCCTTGACTCCTTCATACGGGGGCTCAAGAGGGTGCACATGAGCACCTATGGGCCGGCTCCTATACTCTATCGGAAGGACCACGACCTCTTGGATTTTGATGAAAGGATGAGTGTCCTGGTTCAAAAGGTAGTGGGGAGAAAGATCGGGAATTACATCTTTCCCATGGCGGCGGGAGTGGCCTTCTCCCAGAATCCCTTCAGGTGGTCGCCTCGCATCAGAAAGGAAGACGGGGTGGTCAGGCTGGTCTTCGGGCTGGGAACGAGGGCAGTGGACAGGGTCGGCTCAGATTATCCCAGGATGATCCCCTTGAGCCACCCACTGCTCAGGCCAGAGGTGGATGCGGCACAGATCAGGAAGTACTCTCAGAGACTGGTGGATCTTTTGAATCTAGAAACCGGGAGGCTGGAGTCCGTCCCCTTCCAGGAACTAATGCCGGACTTGCCAAAGGAGTATATCTTCGAGGCATGCTCCATGGAAGAATCAGGGCATCTTTCCGTCCCTTTGGTCATGGTCCGACCCGGGGATGTGAAGAACCCTTGCGTAACCTTTGATAACTTCATCCGGAAGAGCCCCTTTATCGGTTTGATCAAGAAGATCCTGCGGAGTTTGGAAGATGCCTATGGGAGGCCCATAGACATGGAGTTCGCATGGGACCAGGGGAAATTGTATCTCCTCCAGTGCCGGACCCTGTCCATGCCGGAGGGGGTGGAGGTGGTGGAACTCCCAGAGGACATCCCCGAGGAACATGTCATCTTTACCAACAACAGGATCCTCTCAAACAGCATAACAAGAGACATAGAGTATGTCGTCTATGTTGATCCCAAGGCCTATGCCAACCTGGGCTCCTACGAGGAAAAGCTAAGGATAGGAAGCGTGGTGAGCCAGCTCAATAGGAAGCTGGCAGGCAAGCGATACGGGCTCTTTGGCCCGGGCAGATGGGGAAGCAACGACATTAACCTTGGCGTTCGTGTAGGTTACGAGGACATCAACCGTACTTGCATCCTGGCCGAGATAGCCTTTGAGAAGGATGGTGTGGCTCCTGAGGTCTCCTCCGGGACACATTTTTTCAATGACCTGATCGAGGCATCTATCGTCCCCATAGCGATCTATCCCGATGAAACCGGCCTTCTGTTCAAAGAAGAGTTCTTTCTGGAGTCCCCCAATAAATTGACGGCCCTGAGTAAGGAGCTGGCACCTTACGGCGATGTGGTGCGGGTCGTGCATGTACCAGGGTGCTGTGGCGGGAGATTCCTCCATATCTACCAGGACGTCAGATCCCAAAAGGGAATCGGATTTGTAGAGTTTCCGGAGAAGAATCAATCTTGACGAGTGAAGCTCCCCCGGCAGAAGCCGGGGCATCCTGGCGATGGCGAGTGAACGGAGGCTTTGAACCGGCCTTTTGCTCGATCTTGATTATGGCGGGATGACAGGAAATGGATAATCACCTTTCTTGGAGTTAGGACTATGACCAAGAGTATTATCATACTTTGCCTGCTTTTCTTACTCAATGTCACTGGCCCGGCCCTGGCAGAGAAGGCCTATGTGACCGATTCTTTTAGGATCACTTTTCGGACGGGCCCGACCCTGGAAAACAAGATTGTCGCCATGCTGGCCTCGGGGCAGGCGGTGGAAGTCTTGGAATCCCAGGGGGACTGGAGCCGGGTTCGCCTCCTGGGTAGAGGTGATGATACAGAGGAGGGATGGGTATTGACCCGGTACCTGACGTCCCGGGTCCCATGGGAACTCAAGGCAAGCACCTTGTCCAAGGAAAACGAAGAGCTGAAGAAGAAACTACAGGCCCTTGAAATCGACTTAGAGCGAGCA
>JAFDHO010000356.1 GCA_019308745.1 Deltaproteobacteria bacterium | reverse complement strand
GAAGCCCCAGCTTCTCGTCATCGCCTCGCTCGGTGAAGTCGTACAGCCGGTACTTGCCCTTCTTCTTTTCGACCAGCGCCCGGCTTCCGCTCGAAAGCCCGTTCTGCCCGTCCAACTCCACGTTCTGGCCGTAGGTGAAAACGATGGCCTCGCCCGCGTCCATCTCCGCAGCCTTGTAAGTATAGCGCCAGAGCACGTAGAACCTGCTTGGCCCGTCCACGGCTGCCACGCCGCTTCCGGCCACACCGAAGATCTTCTCCAGGAGTGTTTCCAGCACAACCCCTTCGACCTCGGCCAGGAATTTCTCGGCCGGCACTTCCTCCCCGTTGGCGTACTCAACGCGAGCGAACCGGGTAAAGGCGCGCAAACCCGCGCCCACTGCGGCGATGACCAGGTCCGCCCCCGTGATACCCATCTTCCAGAGCGTATCCACACGCTCCCGGACGATATGGTCGAGTTCCGACTGAACCTCATCCTCGTAGGAACCGGTTTCGTTTCCCTCACGTTTTCGAGCGACGAGGAAGATGCTGGAGGCTAGAGCCGCTGTCCCTACTCTCATGCCCCCGGTCATTTCGGTATCAATGGGCCATGCTTCGAGAACCTCAAAACCTGACACTCGCATGGCATCGACAAGAGTAGCCCAGCCAGCCGTTGTCTTATGCGCATATATGCAAACAAGAGGACTTTCAGGCTTTAGAACTCGGTTGGCTTCCTGAAAACTTCGCAACATCATGTTTTCGTAGAACTCTCGTGCGTGTGTTCTGTTCTCATGCCGAAAACCTGATGATACAGCCTCCTTCCGCTTGGGAGTAAGTTCGGTAGCGAAATGGTCAGGATACAGATCGCCAATTGCCTCTTTGAGCCACACATAGAAGAAGTCGGCCAAGTCCGAATAGATCACATTGTCGTAGTAAGGAGGATCTGTTACTACAGCATCAATTGACTGATCTGTTAGATGACTAAGTCGATCAGCTGAACCTCGCTTAACCTTTCCAGCGGAGCATGACATTGCGCAATTTTCAATTACACCAGCAACCCAGCGGACAGATTCCCCCCAGTCTCCCGCTGTTCCTGAAAAGGGATTCATCTCTCCATAATCCCAGACCATCGCAAGAGCTTGGCGGGAAAACGTGGGCAGAACACAGGAACGGTTTGTACGCCAGACACAAAGTGTGGACAGATAGTTTGCAACACGATCAATGCCTAGTGCCAAGGCACTACGAATAGCTGTAACATGTTCTCGGTTGTAGCCAAAGCCAGTAAGTTCTCTGCTGCAATGAATGCGAACATACGAAATCAGATGAAGCAGAAACACCTTTGATCGTTTGGTGAAAAGATCTCCAAAAGTCACCATCCCATAGCTGGGCACTTGATCTGCTGCCTTACCTTCGATTAGCTGCTTGGGAGGGACTATACCAAACTTGCGTATTTCATGCTCAATACTCTCCAGTCTTTTCTCCTCAGGACAGAAGGCGACAGAGTCCTTCTCCGTTATAAAGATATTGCCAGTACCGTGAGGGTTGGAACATGCTACCGCCGTTAGCTGATGTCCGATTCTGTTTGCTGCACCCTCTTGTTTTACATATTCGCTATCTGCCACCGTTCCACAGAATGGACAGGTGGCATTGCCCCCTTTCGAACCTATAGACGGGTCAAATCCAAGCCCCTTCTCCGTCGTTGCTTCGACGACCTCAAATCGTACCTTTTTCTCGCCTTTTGGTGCGATTACTTTCAAAGCAACGTAGCGGCCGGGGCTTTTCTTGCCGCCCTTCTTCTTGCAGAGCCAGGTCTGCTTGACGAGCGGGACGGTCGCGCCGCAGGACGGGTTCTTGCACCGCACGGTCCGGGTCCAGAGGTAGGCCACCGGCACCAGGTAACCTGGCGGAATCTCTTCCAAAGAAGCATCTGGTGGCACAGGCATCTTGCCTGTGTTTTCATAGAAGCCAGTCCATCTCTCTGGAGAATCCGCAAGCCCATTCTTTACAGGATTGTTGCGTATATAATTCCATTTTTCATAAAACTCGGCTTCATCCCTGACAATCCGATCATAGGATTCATCCTGCCATAGGGTGCCTTTTCTGCATAGAAGATCATTAACCTTGTTGGCCGTGAATGATTTAATGGAATGCAGAATCGAAGAGAGAGAATGCCAATTGCCCTTTTCCAATTCTTTAGGTTGCAGTAGCAAATGAACGTGATCCGGCATGACAACTGCCGTCCAAAGATTGTACCGGATTCCATCGAAATGAAGGCAAGCGTTCAAAACCAGCTCTCTTGCCTCGGGAGGCAGTTCCACACCCCTTGTCCGGAAGGTCACAAAGTAGGTTGCTCCACCCATTTGCCAATGAGGTAGATTCCTCTTGGTTTGGAAAAGCTCCTGCTCCACAGGCTGGAAGCCTGTGCCACCTTTCTTTGCTTCCGGGTCGGGGATAAGCGGATACAAGTCCCCAATCTCGGCCTTGACCTTCTTCAGCACCCAGTTGCCCCAGTAACGCACCTCCTCTGCCAAGCCGCCCCAGGTGGTTTCGCCTGGCTGCGCCAGCCCTTCAAGGCTGGC
>JAFDHO010000355.1 GCA_019308745.1 Deltaproteobacteria bacterium | reverse complement strand
TCCGAACCAAAGGCACTTGCGATTCAATCCCCATAGCGGCACGAAGCGGCTCAGTTCAACCAGATTGTAACCGGAATCTCGCTGCGCTCAACTCCGTTTACAATCTTTAGCGTTAAACATTTTCATGAGCAGCTAATCAAAGATAATGAAGATGAAATCTTAAAAACATTTGATACATTAAAGACAAGTGTTGATAGCCAAATCGATGCTTTAGAAACGCAATTGGATCGAATCGGGGGGACAAAATAGGAACCTAACAAGGCTAATTCAGCCGACGCTTGCGCGCCGGCGAGAATCGCGGCGATGACTTCGTCCAGGTTGCCTTGCCCTGCCGCGCAAGCGCGTCAGAACAAGGCACTGGACCCGGCTGCGCTCGCCGGATGTCCATCCCGCAAGCGGAATTCCCATCAGTCGTGCTCGCGGGTCATCGCCGCGATTGTGCATCTTCAGAAGGGACATATTAGATGAGCAATAGCATACTCACCACTCTTGCGTCCATCAATGCCACTATTGGGTATGCGAGTCCGTCGAGTCCGGTCGGACCAAGACAAGTGCTTGGAATGATACAGAAATGGCAAAAAATTCGGCTTGTTTTGGGGCTTAGAATGCTACTTTTGCCCCCGAAATGGGGCTTCTAAGAAAGGCAGCATGAAAATGTCTCGCGTTATATTCCGGTTGTGTTTGGCACCTGCCCCACCGCTGTCATAAGAAAGAATTTCTACTGAAAAATTTGCCAGAGACCGTCGCGGATATCTGCAATGGCTATACCAAGCCAGGAAACGGTACGGCCTGAAGGTTTTGAACTACATGGTTACATCGAACCATATCCACGTACTCGTGGTTGACGACGGGGACAGGGATGTGATCCCCAATTCAATACAGTTGGTGGCTGGAAGAACGGGGCAGGAATTCAATCAGAGAAAGGGCCGAAAGGGAGCGTACTGGGAAGATCGGTATCATGCAACGGCAGTGGAAAGGGGCGAGCATCTGGCAAGATGTATGGTCTATCTTGACACGAATATGGTACGTGTGGGGGCGGTAAGCCATCCATCAATGTGGTCCTTTTGAGGCTACAACGAGATTCAGGAACCGCGAAGGAAGAACGTACTGATTGACTACCAGAGGCTGCAAGGATTAGTTGGAGCCGGAAGCCATGATGAGCTAAGGAGCAGTCATAAGGGATGGGTGGAAGAATACCTAGGAGATGGGGCGAAGGCGAGAGAAGATGAATGGAGGGGCAGTATGGCCGTGGGGAGTCAGGTTTTTTTTAACACAGTGAAGGCGCTCTTGGGGTTTTGGAGCGAAAGGGAGGGATGTCATAGTGAGCGGTGAAGGGTATCAACTACTGGAGGGGCCTGGGCACCATAAGGCTCCTTTTCGGCCTGAAAATGAGGACATAGGCCTTGAAAATGCCTGTTTCTAGGATGTTAATGATGAATAATCAGGGAGTTACCGTGGCGCGACCCCACCTCAGCCACCTCAGCATTATCCACCAAAAGAATCATCACATTCTCTTGATCCGTACATTCAAATGATGTACAATCCAACCATGAAATATGAATGGAGTCCTGCAAAAAACGAATGGTTAAAAGAACGTAGAAATATATCATTTGAGCAGGTGATTTTCCACTTGTCACAAGGTGACGTCTGGAAGATCGCTGATCATCCGAATCAAGATAGGTATCCGGGACAAAAGATATATTTTGTCATTGTCGAAGACTATATACATCTGGTCCCCCATATTATCGAGCGCGATCACATTTTCCTGAAAACAATAATCCCAAGCAGGAAGGCAACCCGGGACTATCGAAGAGAACAGGAGATATGAGCATGCAATATGACAAAGAAGAAAAGGAAATTCTTGAAGCATATGAATCCGGTGTAATGAAGCTGTCCACACCTTCCAAAAAGGAAATAGAAGCCATAAAGGCTGCGGCTAAAAATACCTTTAAGAAGGACAGACGTATCACCATTCGCCTCTTTGATCATGACTTTAAGGGTATTCAAAAGAAAGCCCTGCAGATGGGCATTCCATATCAGACGCTGATTTCCGGTATTATTCATCGCTACGTCGAAGGGGAATTAGTTTCTAAAAAGGATAACAAATAAAGGATTAGTTCCGGGTCGAGGAACGAGTGCTCGGGACTAACTAATCCATGGTTCAAGAAGCCGCGGCCTATAGGGGAAAAGGTCGATAGTTTTAGGAGGGTTTTGAAGGTTGGATCAGGCCAAGAGGTTGAGAAAAATCCTTAAAGAGCGGCTATCAATCGAGAATTGGGTTACTCATCGTCATTAAGGTCGTGATTTAAACAGCTGAAAACGGTCATTTGGACGGACGGGTAGTTTTGGAGCATACCCTTGGGACTATTGAGGCATCTCTTGTGTCCTAAAGAAGAATTCTTATTTCGCGCTTTATTTCACTAAAAATGTTCCATGCCCGGACAAGTGTCCGGCTGAAAAAATGCTGGATTCCCGCATAACTGATTCTGAGTGACGCGGCGCTCCAGCCGAATTGACTTTGACAGCAAAGCCGATATTGACGGAGATCCTCCTCGGTGATATCTTCTAATGGT
>JAFDHO010000115.1 GCA_019308745.1 Deltaproteobacteria bacterium | reverse complement strand
AAAAAAGAAGCTGGTGATCACGAAAAGGAATGGGCATGGGCCATGCAGGAGACAAGGAGGGCCCTCCGGCTCAGGCACAGGTCGTTAAGCACTGAGAAATCCTATCTTATGTGGCTGAAGCGTTTCAGGGGCTTTGCAAACTCCAAGAGACCCGGAGACCTGGAGGCCAGTGATCTCCAGGACTTTCTCAGCTATCTTGCGGTGGAAAAGAAAATCTCCCCCTCTACCCAGTCCCAGGCCCTGAATGCCCTTGTCTTTGTGTTCCGGCACGTGCTTGAAAAGGATATTGAGAATGCAATTGATGCTGTGCGGGCTCGGCACAAGCGCAGGCTCCCGGTGGTGATGAGCGTCCAGGAGGTGGAGCGAGTATTCGACGAAATGACAGGGGTTCACCGCCTGATGGGGATGCTCATTTACGGCTGCGGCCTCAGGCTGATGGAGTGCCTCAGGCTCAGGATAAAGGATGTCGATCTTGAGCGGGGTGTCGTCGTTGTCAGGTCTGGCAAAGGGGACAAGGACCGGAGAACGGTCTTTCCCGAGCGCCTCAAGGATGCTCTCATCGAGCACATGGACTCGGTCAGGGAAATATACGAACAGGACCGAAAGCAGGGACTCAACGGGGTGCAACTGCCTGGCGCCCTGGAGAGAAAATACCCCAATGCGGGGAAGGAATGGGGGTGGTTCTGGCTTTTTCCTTCAAAGTCCCTCTCGGTTGACGCGGTGAGCCTTGCAGTCAGACGCCACCACGTGCACCCGGCGACATTGCAGCGGGCCTTCAAGATTGCGGCGGCCAAAGCAGGCATATCCAAGCAGGTTTCCATTCACACCCTGCGCCATAGTTTTGCGACCCACCTGCTTGAAAGGGGCTATGACATCAGGACGATCCAGGAATTGCTCGGTCACAAGAACCTCCACACCACTATGATCTACACCCACGTGGCCACCAAGAACATACTGGGGGTGAGGAGTCCGCTGGATTTGTAGGGGGAGAGGGAGGTTTAAGGTTGGAGGTTCAAGGCTCAAGGCTCAAGGGGAGAGAGAGATTGTTTGATTCGTCCAACAGGCCGAATTGGTTTTATTGGTTGGATTGGTCTTATTCGTTCGATTGGTTCAGGGTTTAGGGAGTTGCTTCTTGCCTCAAACCTCTTGCCTCGAACCGCCAACGTTCACGGATCGTAGCAAGATGCCACTCCCACAGGAAGGAGAGGAAGGAATCGAAGAGAGATCGAGACAAATAGGATGCCTCTAATGAAGCATGTTTTTGGCTTGAAAGGCGCCCGACGTTAGCGTTCGATCTATCTGTTGACAGTCGGCACACTTTGTATTAATAGATCTCCATGGAATACTACAAATGGGACCACCACAAGAACGAGTTACTTAAAGCGGAACGCGGAATCAGTTTTGAGGAAATAATCCTTCATATTGAACGGGGTGACGTTCTCGACATACTCATCCATCCCAATCAATTCAGATACCCTAATCAACAGATGTTGGTCGTAAAAGTCAAGGACTATGCCTACTTGATCCCATTTGTTGAGGATGAGAACGGTGTATTTTTGAAAACAATAATACCGAGTCGCAAGGCGACGAGGGAGTATTTGGGAGGCAAAGGTGGCAAGAAGAAAGCTCGATAAAGAGGAAAAGGATATCCTGAACAGTTATGAGCGGGGAGAATGGGAGTCTGTCAAGAACCTTAAGCAGGAGATCCGGAAGCACAAGGGTTATGCGCGTCAGACCTTAAAAAAGGATAAACGGATCAACATCAGGATACCTGCAAGAGTCTTGGACGAACTTCAGGCAAGAGCAATTGAAGATGGCATTCCCTATCAGACGTTGATATCAAGTATCCTGTATCGTTTTGTAAGCGGGCGTCTCGTAGAAAAACCTGGAACCAAGCGGACGTTGGAGGAGGAGACATAAACCTTGGGAGAGGGAGATTGTTTGATTGGTCCAACTGGTCTCATTGGTCTTATTCGTTCGATTGGTTCAGAGTTCGCGGTTCAGGGTTTAGGGAGTTGCCTCTTACCTCAAACCTTCAGCCCGAACGGACGGGGTGGAACCCGTCCCTCCAGGACCAGGGGCAAAACTTTGCATGAGAACCAATTCAACCAACGGGAGCACAACTGAAACGAAGAGGCCTCTTGGATCCCTTTTTCTATTTTCTGTTCACTTTTCTTTTGCCTCAAACCTCAGGCCTCTACCCTCCAACACTCTCTGATCGCAACTGAAAGTTGCTCCTACAGAGGAGGTTCAAGGCTCAAGGTTGGAGGTCGGAGGCGGGTCGCAGCTGAAAGCTGCTCCTACAAGGGGAGGGGCTCGATCCTTTCGCACCCCTCTGTCATGGGAATCAACCCCTTATCAAGACCAGCACCTTTCCCCCAAGGGGTTTGAACCTGCCGGCCTCCTGCGGGCCTCCCTCCACCAGGTCGGGATCCAGGTACCTGAGGGTCGCTCGAAAGGCCTTGGGATACTCATCCAGGGTCAGCTTGTGCGCTTCCTCCTGGAGCCTCTTCAGGGCACCCCGGGGGTCCTCATCCACTGCCTCCAACAGGGTGCGGATTTGCTTCAGTCGATCGTCCTCGAGCATGGCGCGCCTGGCCTCTGATATCTCGCCAAGATGCAGGCTGGAGAGGTCCGGCCACTGGAAGGTTACCATGTTTTCGCCCAAAGGGCCTTGAAAGTCTTTCTCCCCTTCCCAGAGTTCCGCCACCTCCTCCATGACCGCGGGATTCACGGTGACAAGAAAGCCCCTGGGTCCCAGGTTCCCCCCGAAGAGCCCCAGCCAGGCTTCGAGGATCGGAGCAATTTCCGCGCTTCCTGCAGGCGGCCCTTCGGAAAAACCGGGGAGATCCTCAAAGAGGCTTTTGAGTTCCGAGTCCTCATCCAGGACCCCCTCAAGGGGGGACTTCCTGTGCTTCAATCGCTTTAGGACCTGATCCGCCTCTTCCCTTTGCTCTTCCAGCTCCCGGGCAAGATGAAGGATCATGTGCCATCTGAGAGGGATATTCTCCGCCGGCGGGGTCTCTTGCTCCCCGCCCATCCTCCGGAGGGATCTCCTGATATCCCAGGTGGTCTCTTCGTCCGCTTCTCTATCGCGGCTTGCCTTGAGGAAATCCAAGGTGCTCTTGTCCGCATGCTGGTTGATCCAGTTCCTGTATTCAGAGAGGAGGCTCAGGAAGCCCTTGCCGGGGTGGAGGGATTCAGGAGGGTATTTGATTGAGACACCGTTGATGCGCCCCGAAACCCTGGGAGGCTCTCCGTACCAGGGGACACAGATGGTGATGGAGTCAAAGAGGGACAATACCCTCTTTGCCCCCTCCTCTCCGAGGTAGGTATGGGGAAAGAGATTTGCTGTCAAGTCATCCATCTGGCCTTTCGGGAAATAATCAGTCCTCCTGGAGTTCCTTGATATTTGCGAAGTAGTCCAGGGATTCCGGGTTCCTGAGGGCGTCCCTGTTGAGCACCTCCTGGCCCTGGATCACCTTCTTGACGGCCAGCTCCACCTTCTTCATGTTGAGGGTGTAAGGGATATCGGGCACCCCGATAATCTTCGCAGGCACGTGGCGCGGTGAGGCATTGGCCCTGATGGTCTGGACTATCTTCTTCTTGAGCTCATCGGTCAACTGGTTGCCCTCGACCATCTTCACGAACAGGATCACCCTGACATCGTTCTTCCAGTCCTGGCCCACCACCAGGCTGTCCTCTATCTCCTCCAGTTGCTCCACCTGGCGGTAGATCTCCGCCGTGCCAATGCGCACGCCGCCGGGGTTCAGGGTCGCATCAGACCTGCCGTAGATGATCACCCCGCCCCTGTCATTGATCTCGATGAAATCCCCGTGCCGCCAGACATTGGGGTACACCTCAAAGTAGGCGGAAAGGTATTTCTTATTGTCCGGGTCATCCCAGAAGTAGATAGGCATCGAGGGGGCTGCTGCGGTGCACACCAACTCGCCCTGCTGGTTGATCACCGAATTGCCCTTCTCGTCAAAGGCCTCCACCTTCATCCCCAGGCCCCTGCACTGGAGCTCCCCAGCATAGACCGGCTTCATGGGAGTCCCCAGGGCAAAGCACCCGTTGATATCAGAGCCCCCGGATATGGAGGCCAACTGGATATCCTCCTTTACCTCCGTGTATATGTATTCAAACCCTTCCACCGATAGGGGAGAACCCGTGGAAAGCACCGCCCTCAAGGAGCTCAGGTCATACTCCTTCCCCGGCCTAGCACCCGCATTCTGGAGGGCGGATATGTACCCGGCGCTCGTACCAAAGACCGTCATGCCCTCATCCTGGGCCAGCTTCCACAGCGCACCGGGATCAGGATGAAAGGGATTCCCGTCATAGAGGATAATGGTCGCCCCCACACCCAGGGAGGCCACCAGCCAGTTCCACATCATCCACCCGCAGGTCGTAAAATAAAAGATCCTGTCCTCCCTCTTCAGATCCGTGTGCAGCACCAATTCCTTGAGCTGGTTGATCAGAACCCCCCCTGCACTCTGGACCATGCACTTGGGAAGACCCGTTGTCCCGGAGGTGAACATGATATATAGCGGATGCATAAAGGGGAGCTGCCTAAACTCTATCTCAAGACCCGACTCATCGGACTTGAAATCCCTGTAATGCACGGCATTGGGTAGAGACCCGATGTCAGGCTCCTCCCCGGTGAAAGGAATCACCACCACTTTCTCAATGGAGGGCAATTCCTCCAGGATCTCATTCACCCGACCCAGGGAGTCAAAGAGCTTTCCCTTGAAACTGTACCCGTTCGCGGTAAACAGCACCCTCGGCCTTATCTGACCAAATCGGTCCAAGACCCCCTTCTTGCCAAAATCAGGAGAACACGATGACCAGATGGCCCCGAGACTGGTCGCTGCCAGCATGGCCACCACGGACTCCGGGATGTTGGGCACAAATCCCGCCACCCTGTCCCCTGGTTCGATCCCCAGCTCCTTGAGCGACCTCGCCACCCTGGCCACCTCCTCGTACAGGTCCCTGAAGGTCATCTTCCTGGAGGGACCCATCTCCCCCTTGAAGATGATGGCCACCTGGTCGTCCCGGTACCTCAGGAGGTTCTCGGCAAAGTTGAGCTCAGCCCCGGAAAACCACTTGGCCCCCGGCATCTTTTTCACATCGTCTATCACCTCGTCATAGGGCCTGGATGCCTTTATCCCGGCAAACTCCCACATGGATGCCCAGAAATCAGCAATGTTTTCCACCGACCACCGGTAAAGCTCCTCGTATTCCTTGAAGTCCCGGCCATATCTCTCGTTGATAAACCCCATGAATCGGTACATGTTACTCGCCTTGATTCTCTCCTCTGAAGGCTGCCAAAGAAGTTTCGCCATACCTACCTCCCTTATGAGTACATGTTCTGAGACCTTTGAAAAACCCTTCCAGGGAACGACAACACGGTTGCCTCACTCCAGAGCCGAAGGGAACCGTCCAATTTCCCTAAGACCCCACACCTAATCAAGGCTCACCAACAACTCCTGCGAGGTCATCCGAAGGTCTTACTATCTCGTGTCCGAAGGATCTTCCAAACTGCCTGGTTTCTTTACCACAACTCCCCTTGGAAAGGCAACCTCCGGGGGTGAGTAACACCGGGCGTCCTCCTATCCCCGGAGAAGGCCATTCAACCCCTGGGTTCACTGAGGGATTTAAGTGCCAAGTAGAGGGCCTGGGTCCCTGATCGCCCGTGACCCTGGGCCTTGACCGCGATATAGAGTTGCTGGACAAGGGCTAAGCCGGGAAGGGATAGGCCGACCGCGGCGGCTTCTTCCAACGCGATGCCCATGTCCTTGATGAAGTGTTCCACCATGAATCCCGGGTCGAAATCGCCGCGAATGATGCGGGGGCCCAGGTTGTTGATGCTCCAGGACCCTGCGGCCCCCTTCCCCACTATGTCGATGACCGCCTGTTGATCGAGACCGATCTTCGCCGCGTAGAGCAACGCCTCGCACACGGATATCATGGTCCCGGCAACGAGGATCTGGTTGCACATCTTGGTGTGCTGGCCGGAACCCGCCTCCCCCATGTAGGATATATTCTTCCCCATGACCTGGAACAAAGGCAGGACCTCCTCGTAGACCTCTTTTTTTCCCCCAACCATGATAGCCAGGGTCCCCTGCCTCGCCCCAATATCCCCGCCGGAGACAGGGGCATCCAGGCTTTCCTTGCCAAGTTCCCGGGCCCTCTGGTCTATTGTCTTGGCAAGGCTGGGCTTGCTGGTGGACATGTCCACCAGAATCCTGCAGGGGCTTGAATCGGCCAAGAGCCCCTTTTCCCCGAAGTAGACCTCTTCCACATCCCTGGGAAACCCAACCATGGTGAAGGCCACCTCTGCCTCCTTTGCTATCTCCAGGGGAGTGCCGCACCATTTGGCCCCCTTTCCCAGCAAGGGTTCTGCCCTTTCCCTGGTCCGGTTGAACACGAAGAGCTCGTGCCCGGCATCCAAGAGGTGACCTGCCATGGACCGCCCCATGACGCCCGTGCCTATCCATCCGATCTTCATTCCATCACGCTCCTTTCTACCCGGGGCTCTCATGTGCCGCGCAAAACAAGAATCCTGGGCAGGGCCCAACCCCCGGGTCCAGCTCCGGCGTTCTATATACCATATCTTTTCCCCACGTCAAAGGGGAGCCCCCGGGGGAGGGGCGGCTCCTGGGATCCATCTTTGTCCTTGAATCTTTAGAAGGCTTGTGGGATGGATTATTCAAATGATCACACGAACTGAGAGGCTATGGACATGGAACCCGGGGTTTTTGACAACTTTGCCGACAAATACGATGCCTGGTTCAGGACCCCTCTTGGATCCCAGGTAGATCGCATGGAAAAGACCCTGACCTGGAAGTTGGCCATGCCCAGGCCGGGGGAAAGAGTACTGGACGTGGGCACGGGAACCGGCAACTATTTGATGGATCTCGCCAGAATGGGCTGTGACTGCACCGGCTTAGACATTGCCTCAAACATGCTCGGCTACGCCAGAGAAAAGTGCCTTCGCGCGGGCCTCCCGGTCAAGCTTGTCCTTGCCAGGTCCGAAAACCTCCCTTTCCCACCGGATCGTTTCGACCTTGTCCTCTCCGTCACGGCCCTGGAGTTTTTTGAGGACCCGACGGCCTCCATCCAGGAAATGAAGAGGGTCTGCAGGCCAGGGGGCCGTGTCGTCATCGGGGTCCTCAACGCCTGGAGCCTGTGGGCCACCCGTCGCCGAATCATCACCTGGTTCAAGGAGACCATCTTCACCCACTGTCGCTTCTACAACTACCGCCAGCTCAGGTCCCTCCTTGGGGAGGCCGAGTGGGGCACCGCCGTCTTTGCCCCGCCAGGTTGTCCGTCTTATCTTCTTCCCTTCTTTGAGCGGATGGAACCCTACTTCCAGAGGCTTCTCAAGCCCTTCGGGGCCTACCTCGTCGCAGTCACTCGAGTCTAGTCCTTTTGCACTCCGGCAGATAATTCATCATTCCATGGTCCCTTTCTTTGCTCGGACAAATTTTCACCGGGAGGGCTTGACAAAGACCAAGGAATTTTTTAGTGTACCATATTATAATATTCAATTCCACAATACGGAACAACTTATGAAATCCCTGCAAAAGGCATTGGATATTATCGACAAGGTCGCCGAGAGGGGCAGTGCCGGTATCAGAGATCTTTCTGCTCTCGCCGGCTTCCCCCCTGCCACGACCCACCGGATCGTCTCCACCCTGGCGGAAAGGCACTACCTGGAGCAGGATCCCCTCACAAAGAAATACTCCTTGTCACTTCGCTTCCTGGAACTGGGGAGCAAGGTCCAGCAGAAGTTCAATCTTTCGGAGATCGCAAGACCTCACATGGAAGAGCTTATGACGGAGACCAAGGAGAGCGTGAATCTGGCTGTCCGAGATGGAGACGAGATGGTCTACCTGGACCAGGTCAGGAGCGACTACGCCCTGCTTCAATTGTTTACCAGGCCCGGGGCACGGGTCCATCTGTACAACACCGGGGTGGGCAAGCTCTTTCTGAGCCGCATGAGTGATGAAGAACTTGGAGAATACCTGGCCCGCAACCGGTTGACAGCCCGTACCCGCTATACCATCACCGATGAGGATTCCCTGCGGAGGGAACTCGAAACCATCCGCATCAGGGGATTCTCCGTGGACAACGAGGAATTCGAAGAGGGGGTCAGGTGTGTGGCGTCACTCGTGTTCGATCACAGCAGGAGACCGGTGGCCGCCATTTCCATCTCTGGTGCGGTCGTTCGCATTACTCCGGAGCACATTCCTCGCTTTGGGAAGCTCGTGAGAAGGGCCGCTTTCTCCATTTCCAGGAAACTCGGCTATGAAAGAGCGGCGGTTTCATGAGGAGCTATTTCGAGAAATCCCAAGAATAAACAAAGGACAGCAGGAGTCTCCTTTCTGGAGAACAGGCTGTCCTACAGGCCGACAGATTAATACAGATTTGAAAGGAGAAAGATTATGCCTAAGATGACTGCGATGGACGCCGCGGTAAGAATCCTTGAAAGCGAAGGAGTCAAACATGTATTCGGGATACCCGGCGCCGGGATCCTTCCCTTTTACAGGGCCCTGAAGGACCTCGGGACAATAAAACACATGGTTGCACGACACGAGGAAGGGGCCATCCATATGGCTGACGGCTACGCGAGGGCCCTGGGCACTGTGGGCGTGTGTTCCGCCACATCCGGACCCGGGGCCAGCAATTTCGTCACAGGTCTCTACACCGCCCAGGTGGACTCCATACCCATCCTCGCCATTACCGGCCAAAACGTGAGGGCCCAGCTGGGGAGAGAGGCCTTTCAGGCAGTGGACATTGCCGAGGTGGTCAAACCGATCACCAAGAAGTCCTATTGCGTCAAAGAGGGGGCCATGGTACCCTGGGTCTTTCGTGAGGCATTTAAGATCATGAGAGAAGGACGGCCCGGACCCGTGCTCATTGATTTACCCCTTGACGTGCAAAGGCAAGAAATCGAATATGACCCTGAGGCAGACGCCCCTCTCCCCGTATTCCGGAGCGCCCCGAGCAAGAAACAGGTCTCAAAGGCCCTCGACATGCTCCTCGAAGCGGAAAGGCCTGTTATGCTCCTTGGCGGAGGGGTCATACTGGCCGACGCCTGCAAGGAGTTCGTCGCCGTCGCAGAGGCCCTTCAGATCCCTGTGGTGACCTCTTACATGGGAAAGAGCGGGATACCCTGGGACCACCCCCTGATGGCCGGTCATGTTGGGATCCAGTGCAATACCCCTTCCGGCAATCGGGTCTTCCTCGATTCTTCCCTTGTCTTTGCCGTTGGAGTAAGATTCAACGACCGCCACACGGGTGACATAAAGGTCTACAAGGGTGAGAGGAAGTTTATCCATGTGGACGTTGACCCGGGTCAGCTTGGGAAGAACATCATGCCCGACCTGGGGGTCTGTGCCGATGCAAAGCTCACCTTGAAGGCCCTGCTGGATGAAATCAGGGAACGCAAGATCAAACCCAGGCCTTCAAGCATTGAAATCCCGAAGATCCGCTCCCAAATGGAGAGAAGGACCGACTATGATGACATACCCATCAAACCCCAAAGGGTCTTCAGGGAGATAAACGAGTTCTTTGATGAAGAGACTATCTTCGTGACCTGCATAGGATTGAACCAGATCTGGTCTGGCCAGTTACAGAAGATATCCAAACCCCGGCACTACCTGGACTGCGGCGGAGCGGGCCCCCTTGGCTGGGACTTGCCTGCCTCTATCGGTGTGAAGGTGGCACGATCAGACAAGCAGGTGGTTATGGTCGTCGGAGATTACGGTTTTCAATTCTGCATGGAAGAACTTCCCGTGGCTGTCATGTACAATATCCCCTTTGTCTGTATTGTATTGAACAACGGATACCTTGGTCTCATCCGCCAGGCAGAGAAATACAACTTTGACATGAATTACGAGGTACAGATATGGTATGACAGTCTCAGGATGGCGGAGAGTGCTGAACAGGCCCAGGTCGCTGTCGCGGGCAAAGGCGTTTCCGGAGGAGTCACGGCATCGGGCCACGCCCGACTTGAACCGGAAAACCGGGGGCGGGGCTTTGACTTCGTCAAGTTCGCGGAGGCGTGCGGGACCTCTGGAGAAAGGGTCACCGACCCCAAGGACCTCAAGGCGGCCTTTCAGCGAGGGCTTGACGCTGGTGTCCCCTATGTGATTGATGTTATTTTGGAGAGGGAAACCGACTGTTCCATGGGTGTGTCAATAGACGCCATCAAGGAATTCGAATAGCGATACTTTCGCATATTCATCATCATATCGAGGAGGAGGACTGCCATGACAGACCTGAAAGAAAGAGCTTCAGCAATATTGAGAGACTTCAAAGGTGAGAACTATGCCTTTGGCAGCGGTGTCCTGGACGATGCCCCCGGGAAATTTGCATCCCAGTTGGGCAAAAGGGCCCTATTCATCGGACCCATCCAATTCTCTTGGTTCGAGGCCATAAAGGACAGGATCCTGAAATCCCTTGAAAAGGCAGGGGTGGAGGTCGTGGACATGGCCAGATCAGCCGCCCCCAATGCGCCCTTCGTTGATGTGTATCGCATTCACAGTCACATAATGCATAAGAAGCCTGATGTGCTCGTAGTCGGTGACGGGGGCTCGGGCATCGATGCCACCAAGGCGGCAGCCACCCTGGCTACCCTGGGCGACATCGAGCCTGAAATCGATCCCTTCTTCGGTGTCGGGCAGGTCACCAAGGTGTGCGAGTCCTCGGGGAGGACCATTATGCCGGTCGTTGCGGTGATGATGGCCGCGAGTTCGGGGGCACACCTCACGAAGTATTCCAATATCACCGACCCGGTTGCGGGGCAAAAGAAACTCATCGTGGATGAGGCCATCATTCCCCCGCGCGCCGTCTTCGACTACGATGTAACGGTTACCCAGCCCATGAGTCTCACCCTTGACGGCGGTCTCGACGGCATAGCCCACTGCCTTGAGGTCTATTTTGGCGCCCCTGAGGAACAGAAGGATCGAGCCCGCCAGGTGGCTGAGCTGGGCCTGGAACTCATCATCCAGGGCCTGACCCTCATCAAGAAAGACCCCTCTGATATTGAGGCACGGACCCTTCTTGGCCTGGGGACCGACCTTGGCGGATATGCCATCATGATAGGCGGTACATCCGGAGCCCATTTGACGAGCTTTTCCCTCGTGGACGTGCTCAGTCACGGCAGGGCCTGTGCGCTGATGAATCCCTATTACACGGTGTTCTTTGCCCCTGCTATCGAAGATCAGCTAAGGGTCATTGGCGAGATTTACAAGAAATACGGTTATATAGAGGAAGATCTCGGATCCCTTTCCGGCCGTGAATTAGGCCTGGCAGTGGCCCGCGGGATGGTTGCCTTCTGTAAGTTCTTGGAGTTCCCCACATGCCTCAAAGAAGTTGAAGGCATCAAAGAAGACCATATTACCAGATGTCTTACCGCGGCCAAGGACCCGCAACTGGACATGAAACTCAGGAACATGCCTGTACCCCTGAATGCCGATCTTGTGGATGAATACATGAAGCCGATTCTGGAAGCGGCCTGGGACGGGAATTTCGAAAAGATAAAGACTATGTAGGCCCTTCTGACGCTCCTTTGCGTCCGAGCATGGCGTCTCTGGAAAGCAAGAGGATAGAAAGATCATGAAGCTGGACCTACTCTACGGCAGAGACGGATTGGAGGTGGATATACCGGATGACATTGATGTCACCGTGATTCGCAAATACCCCATGGAACCCCTGCCAGACCCTAGGAGATCGATCCTCGACGCCCTGGCCAACCCCGTAGAGAGTCAAGCCCTCGGGACCATTGCCGGGACGGGAAAGACCGTCTGTATCCTCATATGCGATATCACTCGGCCTGTTCCCAACGGCATCATCCTTCCCCCGTTGATAGACACCCTCCGGGAAGCAGGGGTCTCCAAAGAAGATATCCTGATCCTAGTGGCCACCGGCCTTCACCGGCCCAATGAAGGTGATGAACTCAGAGAAATCGTTGGCTCTGAGGAGGTCTTCAATTGGATCCGAATCGAGAATCACTTTGCCAGGGACAGGGATGCCCACGTGAACCTGGGCATGACATCTTCCGGGATCCCCATCATGCTGGACAGGCGATTCGTGGAGGCCGATATCAAGATCGCCGTGGGCCTGGTGGAGCCCCATTTCATGGCCGGGTATTCGGGCGGGCGAAAGGTGGTGGCCCCCGGGACAGCTTATCAGGACACCATCCTGATGTTCCACACGGCCAAGATATTGGAGCATTGCAATGCGGCCAATTGCGTGATCCAAGGCAACCCCTTGCACGACGCACTGATCGAGATCGTTCGAAGGGTCGGGGGCATACTCTCCCTCAACGTGGTCATTGATGAAGAGAGGCGAATCGGCTTCGTCAATTTCGGGGACATAGAGGCCAGCCATCTCCTGGCGGTGGATTTCATGAGGAAATACGCTGAGGTCACGGTCCCCAGGAAGTTCAAGGTAGTTATCACGACCAGTGCCGGCTATCCCCTGGACAGGACCTATTACCAGACAGTAAAGGGCATGGTCGGTGTCATTGACATACTTGAACCCGGGGGTACGATCATCATAGCCAGCGAGTGTTCTGAAGGGATGGGAAGTAAGGAATTCGTTGAAGCCCAGCGTCTCCTGTGCAGGGTTGGCCCCGATGAGTTCATGTCCATACTCCATGGTCGCCATAAAGCCCTGATCGACGAATGGCAGACCGAGATGCTTGTCAAGGCCCTGCGGGTAGGAAAAATCCAGTTATACACGACAAAGCTGGGTAAGGACGATCTCAAGGACGTCTACGTTGAACCGATACCTTCCATAGAGGAGGCCCTTGCCCAACATATCAAAACCCAGGGCCTCAGTGAGATCGCGGTGGTCCCGGAAGGACCCTACGTGATCCCCCTATATAGGGAAGAAGGCTGAACAGATCATGGAATACGGGAATAATTGAAATGTCGGGGATTGGAGGTTAGCCAGATGATCGCTCAGTTGTCCGTGTTTCCCATCGGCGAGGGCACCAGCCTGAGCCGTTTCGTAAAGAAAGGCGTGAAGGTCATTGCGGAATCCGGTTACCCCTATGAGGTTGGCGGCATGAGCACGGCCATAGAGGTCCCGGATCTGGACGCCCTGTTTGACCTGGTCAAGAGGGTCCATGCCGCCCATGTGGCTGAAGGGGCACAGAGGATCGTCATAGACCTCAAGGTGGACGACCGGAGGGACAAGAAGGCGACAATTCAGTCAAAGAAGACCGCTGTTTCCCC
>JAFDHO010000354.1 GCA_019308745.1 Deltaproteobacteria bacterium | reverse complement strand
TCTCTATAACCTTGAAATGTTATTGCCTTAGCCGGACACATGGCAGCACAAATGCCACATGCCTCGCAAGCGAGATCACAAATCTCGGCCACCTCTTTACCTCCATCTACTCGAGCTAATTGGATAGAATCATGTGGGCAGATACGGATGCAAGTAAGGCAAGCCACACATTTTTGAGGGTCAACTTTAACTCTCTCCACCTCGGCCAGAATATTCCCTGAGGATAAGAGTTTATAGGTATTCACAACAACACTGGAAACATCTGCTAATACCCGGCTAAGGTCTAAGTCACCCCGGCAGCCACCGATAAAAAATATCCCCTTTTTCTCTGAGGCAACAGGATAGAGGTGTATATTTTCATCCTGATAAAAACCCCTGGAGTCTCTCCTGATGTTCAGTATTGAGCTCAGAGCCTCAGTTTCCTCCGCAGGAAGAAGGCACTCTTCAGCAACTAGAACATCACAGGCCAGGTTGACATCTTTACCGAGAAAAATATCTTTAGCCTCGATTTTTATCTTCCCATTTTCCACCGCAACCTTCGGCGGAACATCACTCTTTAAGAACATCACCCCACAATCTCTCACCTCTTGGTATAGTCTTTCGATTCCTTCGCTATCCACTTTGACACTCTTGCAAAATACATAAACCTCACTGCCCCATTTTCTCTTAGCTGCCAAAGCATTACTCAGAGTAGCCAGTGTAGACAATCGAGAATTTTCATCGGCAAAATCAAGCATAAAACCTATGGTTCTTGGTCTTATTTCCAACTCTGGATCCTCAAGCATACGACAGAGCTTTTCTTGTGACACAATGTTAACGTCAGACTTAAGTTTAGACTCTAGAGCAAGCTTCGTTTGATACCCGGTAGCAATTATTAGTGCTCCATACTTACGGGAAATCTCCTCACCGCTTTTCCTTATCCGCACATTAAAATCTCCAATCTTACCCGATGTTGCCGTCACTTCAGCAGACGTGAGAATCTCGATATTATCGCCGCCTTCCACCTCCATCACCATCGCATTAATGTTAAATCCACAAAGGCTTCCCAGTTCTGCGGTCCCAGCCCCCAAAACTGCCTCTCTCGCCAATAGAGTTGTCCGCAAACCAACTCGGGAAAGCTGGAGCGCTGCATTAATTGCCTCGAATCCGCCACCGATCACAAGAACCTCCCTGTTTACAGAAAAATTATTCCTCTTCACTGGCTGGAGCAACCGAGTTCTGTTTACCGCCATTTTAATAAGTTCCACAACCTTTCCTGTAACATCTCCCTCATGAACCCAGGAACACTGCTCCCTGATATTTGCCATAGAAAACAGATGGCCATTCAGCCCGGCATTTTCCAACACTTCACGGAAAACGTGTTCCTTAAACTCAGGGGAACAAGCAGCAATAACAACCTTCTCTATATTCTCCTCCTTAATACAGGAAAGCATCTTTTTCTTTCCTTCCTCGAGACAAAGGGGAGAAATGAATTTGATAGAAGTGACATCGGGTAACTCGGCTACCTTTCTAATAGCGGCATCAAAATCAATGTTGCTTAAAGTTCCACTGCAATTGCAGATAAAAACGCCTATTTTTGTTTCCATTCAATGTTTTCCTTGATTACCTTGCTTCTGGCTAGCAGATTCGGTCAGTACTTGCATTGCCTTCGACGCTGCTGCTATCCCATGAGCAACGGAGTCAGGTATATCCTTAGGACCTTGGCAAGTTCCGGCGATGAATATGCCGTCAACATTGGTTTCGTTAGTGCTCATGGAATCTCGTTCAGCAAAGAATCTGTCGCTAGACAAATTTATCCCCAAAGTTCTAGCCAAATCCCAGGAATCCTTCCTTGGCGAAATACCCACAGAAAGGACAATAAGTTCAAAGGTATCCCGACACACTTTTCCTTGAGAGATATCCTCAAACCTAACCTCAAGTTCGCCGGCCGCAGTCTGCAGAATTTCGACTGGCACTCCTCTTATAAACCTTATGCTTTTCTTATATTCTTCGTAAAACTGAGCAAATCCTTTTCCGGCGGTCTGCAAATCAATGTAAAAGATAGTCACTTGGGCATCTGGGGTCTGATACTTGATAAGCCCGGATAGCTTCATGGCATATTTACAGCATACATGTGAACAATAATCGTGATTTTCGTCTCTGGAACCAACACATTGAATAAAGGCAATATTACGGGGCTCTGCACCGCTCACCGGAAGCTTGAGACAGCCCTCTCGAGCAAAAATCTGCTCCAGATCAAGGCCGGTTAAAACATTGGGGTATCTACCATAACCCAAGGAGCCTTTCTTTTTGGCATCAAAAACATCAAAACCAGTGGCAACAATGAGGGCTCCGACACTCAACTCTTGTTCTTTTGATTCGCTTTTGAATTTTATAGCTTTAGTGGGACAACCTTTTCGACAGAGGTCACACTTCTCTCCTTTGAAGCGCAGGCAAAGTTCTTCATCAAGAACATAAGAAAAAGGTGTCGCTTCAGCAAAGGGGGGACGGATTGCTTTAGGATCAGCAGGACAGACCGCAGTACAAAGACCACAAGCTATGCATCTCTCTTGATCTATATATTGAGGTTTTTGAGTTATCGCA
>JAFDHO010000353.1 GCA_019308745.1 Deltaproteobacteria bacterium | reverse complement strand
TGCCAAGGGAGAGATCGGGGCGATAGTAATAACCGAGCCCTTTGCCGGCACCGACGCTGCGGCCATGGAAATGACCGCAAGGGAGACGGAAGACGGGTACATCCTCAACGGGAAAAAAAGGTACATCGTATCGGCGGGACTCGCCAGCAGGTACATGGTCTATGCCCGTACCAGCGATGACCCAAAGGACAGGAAGGAGTATGCTCACCTGACCGCCTTCCTCGTGGAAAAGGGAATGCCGGGGTTCACCGTTGAGAAGATAAACGAAGTGATCGGCTTTGAAAACATCCAGAACGGCGTGCTGGATTTCACCGATGTCAGAGTACCCCGTGAGAATGTGATCGGCAAGGAAGGTGAAGGCTGGAAGGTAATGACCGCCGGCCTGAACTTTGAAAGGACCCTGATATCAGCCCAAACCGTCGGATGGTTAAAGGAGATCATCGGGAATGTGATACCCTTCACTCAGCGAAGGGTGCAGTTCGGCAGGCCGACAATCAGCTTCGTCAATAACCAGTTCAAGATCGCGGATCTGGTAATCACACTCAAGATGGCCCGATTGATTACATATTATACGGCATACCTCTGGGATCTCGGCTGGGACATAACCCTTGAGTCCAATATAGCCAAGGTCTTCAATTGCGAGGGGGTAATGAACGCCAGCCTGGACGGTATTCAGGTCATGGGAGGCGATGGTCTTACGCCATTTTACCCCCTCTCAGCCATCATGAACGTAGCAAAGGTGGAAAACATAGCAGGCGGTACCATGGAGGCATGCAGGCTCGTGATCCAGAGGACGGCCATGAGGCTTATGAAGGAAGACCTGAAGATGCCGAGGCGGATAATCCATGAGGAACTGGGTGTACCAATAGCCCGCGGTTCAGAATTTGAACCCCAGAAAGGGCTTGACGAGAAAAAGTTGCTCAAATTTCTTGCAGAGGATTACCGGATCAATCCTGGCCTCCATATGAGCCGAGAAGACATCAAGGCATACTTTGACGTGGACGATCAGAAGTTGGATGAGATACTCACCTCACTCGAAAGCCAGGGTCTGGCAAAGCTGACAAAGGATAAGCAGGGGACCATCGCACTTGCCAAGGCTACATACGAGGGCCTCAGAAAGGCGTTTCCCCTCGATCATTACAAGTGGTTCCCGTCCTGGATAAAGGAGGAAGACATATTCTGAAGCCTTTGATGCGTGCCTTTTACATGCTGCCATACTCAAGGGCTGATACATAATTCCGGTCCCTTCACCGCTCAGGAAAGCACTGGCCGGTGTAAAACCTTTCCAATAAATGGCAAGAGCTTTCCCGAACAGGATGGTTTTTAAGCCGAAGTTCCCAACTCAAAACGGCATAATACATTGTAATCCTAAGCTATCAGTGGAATCTATTTTATCCGTACTGGGTACATCACAGCCTTACATGCAGGAGTTTCAGGACCTTTTCGGGCACTGGTGTAGGCAGGGTAATCTTGTCAAAGGTTGGTGCACCAGATAACTTTGTTTGAATACGGTTCTTACAAATGATGGACAGATCCTTGAGTAAGGTCTTGAAGCTATGTACCTGGAGATTATCTTCACTCCTCTTGCTTCGGGCCTTGGCCCTTGCGGAAGTCGATCTTTGTGCAGGAGCAACTACAGAACTGCGGGCTGCCTGTGCTCCTTGAGCATCCTCATCATCAAACAGGATTGGCGCCAATAATTGACGCATGTGCGATTCCACATAGTAGGCGAGCATGGGGTTCCTGCATACAACCAATCGCTCCCCAGGACAGGAAGGGTCACTGATCTCGGCAAGGTCTCGTTCATCAAACAGGGAAAGCTGAAGCGAACCACTATCGACAAGTTTGCGAATCTGGGAGGCACGAAGGGCCGTTATCCATTCAAGACCCTTCACAGGGCGAATCTCTTCCCTGATCCTGGTCTCTATGATAAGATCTCGGTCCCCTACAAAAATTACTCGATCAAGACCGAACCTGTCCCGGATCTTCCTGATTTGTCCCTCAAGCGTAAACGGGTCTCCCTTGCCACCGATGATCCGATTTCAGCCTATCTTGCACACCACTGATCTTATCTCGGTTTTGGCGGGAAGTTTTTCAGGGACTTCGGACTAATCTATAATCGGGGCTGCTGGAAAATAGCTTGTCACGATAGTCACAACCCCCCAAGGATGGGCTCAAAGCCTCATCAGGGCCTCGGCGTTCTCGTGGGCAATCTTCTCCCTGTCGGCCGGGCTCACCGGGAGCTTTTCCAGGAACGCCACTCCCTCTGTCATTGAGCCGTATGGATAGTCAATTGAGAACATGATCCTGTTGACACCGATCTCGAACATCAGGTTCAGGAAGGACGGGAGGAAGTTGAATCCGCTCACCGTGTAGCTCACGTTCTCCCGGAGGTAAGCGCTGATGGGACGCTGGAGTTTTGTGACTTCCATATTGAGCGTGCGATCCATCCTTGGCAGCATGAATGGAAGGGCCTCTCCGAGGTGCCCTATTAAGATCTGGAGGCGCGGATAACGGTCGAACGTCCCGCTTAGGATGAGTCGAAGGGTGTGTATCGCGGTTTCGATGTGCCATCCCCATCCC
>JAFDHO010000114.1 GCA_019308745.1 Deltaproteobacteria bacterium | reverse complement strand
GCAAGCTTATAGGCTCTTGATCCCTGAAAAAATCTGGGAACTGGATTATGCAGATAATAGTTTAGGGGAAAGATTTGGAGGCCGAGTAGATGAGGCTGGCAGCGATTTATGCGCGAGTGTCCTCGGAGCGGCAAAAAGAGGAGCATACGATTGGTAGCCAGGTTTTGGCTCTGATGGATTATGCTCGTAATGAGGCTTACAGGGTGCCTGAGGAGTGGATTTTCCAGGACGAAGGTTATAGTGGAGCTAGCCTTGTTCGCCCTGGATTGGAGCGGTTGCGTGATCTAGTTTCTGAGGGTCAAATTGAAACGGTGTTGGCCTATTCCCCGGATCGGCTGAGTCGTAAATACGCTTACCAAGTCTTGTTGATCGAAGAATTTGCTCGTCATGGTGTAGATGTTGATTTTGTCAAATCCCTGAAGGCGACGACACCTGAAGAGGAGTTACTTTTACAATTTCAAGGTATGATTGCGGAGTATGAGAGGGCTCAAATTGCTGAGCGTAGCAGGCGTGGGAAAAGATACCGTGCCAAGGCAGGGTCAATCAATGTGCTTTCTGGCGCTCCTTATGGATATCGTTATATTAAGAAGACGGATACCTCCTCGGCCTACTATGAAGTTATTGCAGAACAAGCTGATGTTGTCCGTGAGGTGTACAAATTATATACAGAAGCTGGACTTAGTATTAACGCGATAGCTCGCTGGCTCAATACTCATAGAGTCCCAACTCGCAAAGGGAAATCGCAGTGGGAACGCTCTACGGTGTGGGCAATGTTGCGTAATCCTGCCTATATGGGGAAGGCGTGTTTTGCAAAGACGGAGATAACTGAAAGGAAAAAAGTGACCCGACCGTTACGTCAGCGGGATGGTTTTTCTCCGCGCTGCAGCAGCACTCGAGAACGGCCGCGATCAGAGTGGATTGAGATTGCAGTTCCAGCTATTGTGAGAGAAGAGACCTTCGAGCTAGCCCAAGAACGCCTGGAGCAAAACAAGCGTTTTTCACCCCGACGAACCATTGAGCCCACATTATTGCAAGGGATGCTGGTCTGTAATCGATGCGGATATGCATTTTACAGGACCTCCACACGAACATCTAAGAGAAAACTCTATTACTATCGTTGTCTAGGCTCTGATGCATACCGTTACTTCAATGAGAGGGTGTGTGAAAACCGGCCTATCCGCCAAGATTATATAGATGGAGTTGTCTGGAAACACGTGGTCCATTTGCTTGAGAGCCCCGAGTTGATCCGTTCGGAGATAAAACGCAGGATAAAACAAATCCAGGATTCTAGTCCCACAAAGAGAAGAAAAGAGGCTGTCGAAAAAGAGATAACCCGTATCGGTAAAAGCATTGATAAACTTTTAGATGCTTATCAAGAGGGCCTCATACCGCTGGAAGAACTCCGAAAACGTATGCCAGATCTGAGAAAGAGACAAGAGGCATTGAGGGCCGAGCTAAACAGTCTGGAGGTTACTGCTGCGAGTCGCCAGGGATTTCTTCGTCTGGCTGAAAATGCGGAGGATTTTTTGGGGCGGTTGCGTAAGACAGCGGACTCCATGAGTGTAAGTGACCGCCAATGTCGACCTGAAGACAATCAAGATAAGACATTCGATCCCTGTTTCAGGAGTCAGTCCTGAGTCAGGACCGAAAAGTGGTCCAGAAATACCAAGTTATCTTTTGCGTTCATGGAGTCATTTCACCGTTGCTCAGTAATATATATCTCCACTCATTCGATAAGATGTTCCAGTTGTCAGGAATACCGGGAACGCTGGTCAGATACGCCGATGATTTTGTTATCCTGCTGCGGCGTAATGGCAAGAAAGTGGTAAGACAGGTAGAAAGGATGCTGGGACGCCTCGGACTCAAACTGCACCCTGAGAAAACGCGTGTAGTAAGGGCAGAGGATGGATTTGAATTTCTCGGCATACACTTTCAACGGTGTTCGGTGCGTATGAAGAATGCGAAAGAAAAGAACTACTGCGCATTATGGCCTTCAGACAGATCGATAACGGTGTTAAGGGGGTGGGACAATTATCAGCGTAAAGCAATGTCTGCCCGAAAACGGGTTGTTAAGCTCAATGGATTTGTCCGGGATCGACTGCGAATATTCCTGAAGCGGAAGTACAGTGATCAATCGAGGGGCACACGGAGGGTCCACGACAATCTACCTGTTCGACTGGGATTATACCAGTTCGGTTAATCAAAGTACTTCAACGACAACGGTTATTGATAAGTTCATGGGGAAGGTCGTCGGTGAGCCGTAACGGGGAAAACTCGACTTACGGTTCGACGAGGGGGCTAAGGGAAGGAAGGTATGGAAGTCGGATTGAGGTCCACCGGGAAACCAGTGGAGAAACTACCGAATCCTGGAGCCACCGCACCGAGGTTCTACTCTACAACTAACTTGACGTATTGCTCATGAGGGGGTAATGTTGTATTCATGCCACGATTAGCCCGCCTTGATGCTCCCGGTATTGTCCAGCATATCATAATCCGTGGGATTGAACGTCGCAAGGTTTTCGTGGATGATAAGGACCGGGATAATCTGCTGGATCGCCTAAGTGATCTACTGCCCGCCACCAATACAGCTTGCTATGCCTGGGCATTGCTCCCCAACCACGCTCATTTTTTGTTTCGCTCTGGCGAGGCTGGACTTGCCAACTTGATGGGGAGGTTACTGACGTGGTACGCGGGCAAGAAAGGAGAAGATGGCAAAAGAAAGGAGCTATCAATTCCCAGGGTAGGTTAGTTATCTATTTATGGACGTCCCTTTTTCCAATCGGGAGAGAGAAGCCCCCTATTGCGGCGGCATTGAAAGAGATGCCAGGCCGGGCCCGATCGCGTTGAGTGCTCCCAGTGCTGCGGCAGCGCCGACAACCGCGGGGGACATGGCCGCAGCACCAGCCGCGGCAGCGGTGACCGATGTCGGCCCCACCGCCATTGCAGGCCCCACTGTTCCGGCAAAGGTGACACTGGTCCCGGGTCCGGTCACAAGAATTGTCATCAAGTCCGGTACCTGGGCGTGGGCCCGGCTCACTATAGCGAGCCTCGAAAGGCCCTTTTTGCCGGAAGAAAGCTTGATTTTCTCGGGTATCACAGCGAGGGCGAAGTCAGATCCCCTGACGCCACACACGGCCGTCGGGGTCTTGACCCGATAAGTTGACTTCCCTTTAATCTTGGAAACAATAAAGCGTACACGGCCAAAGAGGAGCCCGATCACCGAAGTTCTGGCATCTTTCTTCGGGTCGTATACCGATTCGTCAACGGTCATCTTGGAATTGGAAGCGAGGGTAAAGACGCTCTTGTCATTGAGCTTGACACTGATCCGTGATCGAATTCCCGTAACCAACAAGTCGCCGGGAAACAGGGGATGGCCCTTTTTGAGGAGGTAAGCGGACCTCCGGCCCTTATGGACCACATAGGCCTTGCCCTGACTGGCCTGGATATTACCCAGGATGGGGCCTTCCCCCTCTTTGAAACCCTTCATTACGTCCACTCCCGGGGGGAGAAGAGGTTCCACGGGCTTGTATTCCTTTTTCATCAGTTCAATCAGGTTCTCGGCGGTATCGGCGCTCTCTGTAAGGGAGAATCCCTTGAGCAGGAACAGGCAAAGGATGGCAATGAAGATTAACAAAAGATAAGGTCTTCTCTTGTTTATCATGGATCTTGACATGGCAGGCCTCCTTATTGGGAAAGGGGTTAAGTACGGGGGCGCGTTTGGAATTCTTCACAATATATCAGAGATTTTAGGGTATCATAAATGAAATACTGCACGGTTTGTGGTAATTTATCAACCACAAAGTTTTGTGAAAGAGCCAATGGTCAATTTCCACCAAAGACATCTCCGGCAGCTCGCGGGGCGATGCATTCTGCTAACCTTTTGCCTCTTCCTTCTCAGCTGCGCAGGCAGAATAGAGCCAAAGGCACATTTTGATTTTTCCCGGTTCGAGGACGCTCCTTTGCCCCTCGAGGTAAGCCCCTGGCTTGAGGGGGGAAAGCAGAGCAGGGTGACGCCTTTTATCAGCCAGTTGGCCGGAAATCTACGAGGAGAGAACAGGCGAGAAAGCCTTTACAATGCCATGGATTACGTATGGCGAGAATTCTCCTATGACGGCTGGCTCAATTCAGCGGCCTTCAGCAGGACCTCAGAGGACATCTTTCAGTCCGGGATATTAGGGGGCTGTAGTGATTTTGCCCTTGTCCAAGCAACCCTGTTCAGGGCTGTTGGAGTCCCGTCTCGCATTGTGATGACGGCAAACGCAGACTGGATGCTCAACTTCCGTACCAACAAAATGTCCATGGGTGAAGGGCACAGTTTCATAGAGGTCTACCTTGAAGACCGATGGTACTTGGTGGATCCTACTTACAGGATTCTCTTTTCCGCCTATGACCCGGATGACAAGTCATACCCCCATGGGGAGTATTTTTGTGCCCGGGGAAAGGACTTCTGGGACATGGGGGTCAAAGGTATGGCGGATTCGGACAGGGTTCTCAAACAGCGGGCCATGAAGTATGAGGGCAATTACAGGATTCCACCCTACGGGAGGAATCCCATTTGAGGTAACGCCTGTGCGCCCGGTCCCTTGGCAGGGCGGTTTGCCCCTGGCAGCGTTTGGAGGAGACGGGATCTTTGACCCTGTGTACAGATACCATGAGAAGAAGATGGCACAATAGGTCTTCCAGATTCCCAAACACCTGCCTGATCGTGATCGGTCTCTTTGCCATATCCAGTTGCCTGCCGGCACACATGGTGATAGATACAGAGTACCAGCCGGCACAGATTTTCACCCCCATAGTGCCCCCCCCTGAAAGACTGTCTCTCTTTCTCGAACCCATAAGGGGCTTTGATGAACTTGAATGGTATCGGACGAATCTCCATTCCTGGTCTCTCGACAAAAGGCCGTCCCTCCTCGTCAGGGAAGCACTGGAAGGGGAACTGCCTGCCATGGGGATTGATGTGAAAGACACCGACGAAGATGTCAAGGGGAGGTTGAAGGTGTCAGTCCGTTGGTTCGGCCCCTATGGAAACAGCCCGGTCTCCGCAGCCGTGATACTTGCCGTCTCACTCTATGGCCCAGGCCATGTAAGTCCAACCTGGCACGGGAAGGTCGAAGGGGGGGTGCTGCCAAAGGTCGTGCCGATCGGAAAGAGGAACATAAACAAGGAGATCAACAGGGCAATGAACGAGGCCCTTTCGAAGGCGGTGGCCAGGTTGAGGTGGAATGCCGAATTTTGCCAGGCGATCCGGTTCCTTTCCCTCTATGAAAGGGACCAGGGAGGATCGGGGTGAAAGGAGTTTTTCCGGGGTCGAGGGATCATAGAATCGACTTGATGTTCCTAGAGATATTCCCTAAGATGGAGCCTTCTATCCTGGAATATTATGCATGATACCAAATTCCCATTTACCCGCCCTAGGTCAGCGCTAAAACACTAAGTTGCGGGAATCTTGCAAGAGTCATCGTGGATGTTTTCCGCGGGACGGGTAATCAAAACTCTTCGAATGGGTCATCCCATCAATGGGCCCTCGGTATTCACGACCACTTATGGATACATGGGAAAAATACAGGGAATTGAGACAGAAGACCATTCCCGGCCTCCTGCTTGAGCGTTCAAGGAATACACCGGATGACATCGCCTACCGGGCGAAGGAATACGGAATCTACAGGGAAGTGACATGGTCCCAACTGAAAGGAAGCGTTGCCAAGTGTGCGATGGGATTGAGGGCGCTGGAGCTAGGCAGGGGGGATAGGCTGGCCCTGATGGGGGATCCTTGCGAAGAATATATGATTTGCGAGTTGGCCGCCGAAGCCCTCGGGGCGGTTACCTATGGCATCTACCCCACATCTTCCCAAAAGGAACTGCAGTACCTGATGGAGGACGGTGGTGCCTCAATATTCGTTGCGGAAGACCAGGAATATGTGGATCGGATTTTGCCCCTCTTTGACGGATTGCCGCAACTCAAGCATATAGTGGTGATTGATTACCAGGGTATGTTCACCTACGACCATTCTGCCTTGATGTCCTATGACGATCTTGTGCAAATGGGCGGCGAAGAGGTTGAACGCCAACCCGAGGTATTTGAAAAGGCGGTCAGTGAAGTAAGACCAACTGACCCGGCATTTATAGTGTACACTTCCGGTACCACAGGGCACCCAAAGGGCGCACTCATCAGCCATGGAAAGCACCTTGCCGGAACGTACAACATCATAGACCGCTTTCCCATTTTGATGGAAGTGCCCCATAGAACTGTTGTTTACCTCCCTCTGTGTCACATCCTGGGCAAGGATGTGGCCATAACACTGCCGCTTTTTTCGAGGATCGTCCCCCATTATGGAGAAGACATTGAAGACCTGGGGCAGACCCTGTTCGAGGTCGCGCCAACAATCCTCTTTACCGTACCGAGGTACCTCCAGAAATTCGCATCCAAAATAATCGTTGGTGTGGAGAACTCCAGCCCCGTCAAGAAGTGGGTCTACAGGATCTCCCTGAAAGTGGGTCGCGCCCATGTCAGGAAGATTTGGGAATCGAAGAAGAATATCGCCCTGAAGGCCATCTACTTGATCTGCTATTACCTGTGTTTCAGGCCCATTCTGAACAAGATCGGATTTGATCAACTGAAACTTGCCGTTTCCGGCGGCGCGCCGCTGCCTTCAGAGGTGATGGCATTGTGGCAGATCTACGGGGTATCCTTGGCGGAAATGTATGGTCAGACCGAGACTGCAGGGGCCATCATATCGGGGCAGGATCAGTCCTTTCCAAGGCCCGGGAACGTGGGCGTGCCTCCAAGGGGATGGGAGGTGAAACTCGCCGAAAACGGAGAGATCCTTGTCAGAGGTGAGGATGTCTTTGAAGGGTATTGGAACAGGCCGGACCTAACCCAAGAAGTCATTGACAGTGAAAGATGGCTTCATACAGGAGACGTGGGAGAATGGGCGCCTGAGGGAAACCTCAAGATAGTCGATCGAGTCCGGGATATCATCGTGACATCAGGAGGCAAGACCCTTAGCCCCACCTATATCGAGAACACACTCAGGGCAAGCCCCTACATAAGCGAAGCCGTCGTATTTGGACACAACAGGAAATATGTCACCGCACTCGTAGAAATTGATTACGAAACCGTATCTGCATGGGCACGTTCACAAGATATAACCTACACGGGCTTTACCAGCCTAACGCTGCATCCTGAGGTTATCAAGTTGATCGACATGGAGATAGGCAGATGTAACCAGGATCTTGCCCGGGTGGAGCAGGTAAAGATCTTTCGTATTATACCAAAAGAACTGGATCCGGAGGAGGAAGGAGAACCCATCACTCCGACGCGAAAGGTCAAGAGGGAACTGATGTACGAGAAATTCCGAGATCTGGTTGAATCCATGTACAGTGACAAGGAGGAAAGGCGGGTGGCGTCGGAGATCGGTGACCTCTTAGGCCAGCCCGGCTGAAATCAGATTGAGTTGCGGCTTCTGTTTTGCGGGAATCGAGAAGTGTCGAAGGAATGGAAGGCGGGCAGATTCGTATGGAGGGAACACCACTAAACACAAATACTTATTCGAAGAAAAGGAAAGGAGGGTCAAGATGTTTAGAAGAACTTTGGTGTCTGCACTTGCGGTAATCATGATCGTGGCCTTTGCATCCCTGCCGGCGACCGCCAAGGAAGCCTATAGGGTGGGAGTCACCATGGCAATAACAGGGCCGGGATCAGGGACCTACGGACCCATCAAAGACGCCTTCGATGTCTATTTCAAGGCCGTCAATTCCAGGGGAGGAATAAATGGGCACCCTGTAGAGATCATCTTTGAGGACAATGCAGCGCAGCCGTCAAAGGCAGCGGCACACGCAAAGAAGTTCGTCACCCAGGATAAGGTTGATCTCATAATCCTTGCCAGCCTGTCCAGCACCTATGCCCCAGTAATAAAGATTGCAAAGCAATACAAAGTCCCTGTTATGTTCTCGGGCGGGGTCTGCCCGACAGATGTCTATCCTCCGAAGCCGGACCCGAACCTCTTCTGTTCCACGGCCTATGGCGCACAATATGACAGCCGCTTTGCCCTTTCTTTTATCAAGGAGGAGGCAAAAGGGCCTGTCAGGCTCGGACTCGTCGCCATGAACATCCCCGTATCCCGAGGAGAAATAGACTACGCGGAGAAGCTGTCCAAGACTATGGGCATTGAGGCCGTGGATAAGGAAGTGATCCCTCCCCCGACAGCCGACTATACTCCCTATGCCACGAAGATAAAGAACGCGGGAGCTAACTGGGCCTATTCCTGGGCGCCTTGGGCCCTACAGGTTAGGACTTTCGAGGCCCTGCGCAAGCTGGGTTGGCAGGGGAAGTACCTTTGCTACGGCCACGTGCCGGCAGAATCGGAATTGGCGAGGCTGAAAGATGATGGGTTCTATGTATTCGGGACCAATGCCCTGTTCTCGGACGACTCTGAAATGCACAGGAAAATCATGGAGGCCAGTTCAAGGGAGAAGACCATTTATCCATATCACAAACTCACCGAGGGATGGATTGCCTCCATGGTTCTTGAGGCAGTTTTGAGGGGTACGACATGGCCTGCCAGTCCGAAAAAGGTGCAAGGAGCTATGAATGACATCAACGTTGACATGGCAGGACTAAAGGGCGGTCCGATCGTGTGGACAGTAGAGAACCATTACAGGACAATGACCTATTACAGGGCATATAGGTGGGACTCAGCAAAGAACGGTATCGTCACAGTAAAGGATTGGAGCGGAGTCGAGGTCAAGTAAGCGAATAGACAGTCGGCAGGTACCGTTTGAGACAAGAATAGGATCTCGGGCACACAGCTCCCTTCTTTTTTCTTGCCTCGACGGTTCTGAGGACTATGCCGGGGACTATTTGAAGGAGTTCTGATGCAACTCGTCGTGAATGTTATTCAGCTGGCTGCGCTCTACTGCTTGATATGCTGCGGGTATGTGCTCATCTATAGGGCTAGCAGGGTATTGAACCTGGCCCATGGCGAGATGATGGCGATGGGAGGGTATTTCCTGTTTACTGTCGTAATGGGGGTTGCATCGGAGCCCATACCATCCTTCCTCACTGCCTGTCTGTTGAGTTTGGCCCTGGGCTTTGCGGTCTATTTCTTTCTGATGAAGTTCATGGTGGGTGAAGCTGTGTTTGCCGCTGTGCTCGTGACCGTTGCACTCGGGATACTACTGAGGGGTCTCATGACACTCATCTGGACATCACAACTGTGGTACCCGCTTCAGTACTTGAATCTCGAAAACAGGGCACACCAGATATTCAAGGGGGCTGCAATATCCACCTTCGGCATCATAATGATCCTCAGCGCGGTTTTCCTTTACATGGGTCTGTTTCTCTGTTTCAAGTTCACGAGGTGGGGGTTGAGGATGCGCGCGGTGGGAGAGAAGCCTTTGTTGGCGTCCCAAAGGGGAATCGCTCTTCACAAATACTACGCCCTCTCCTGGGGCATAGCTGTATTCAGCGCGGGACTTGCAGGGATGATTCAGGCCTGTGATTCGGGGATAGAGCCCAACATGTTCATCATCGGCTTGAAGGCTTTTCCCGTGGTTTTGGTCGGAGGTTTGGATAGCCTGGCAGGAGTGATCCCCGGCGCCCTTGCCGTGGCCCTTGCCGAAGTCTTGGCCATTCAATACATAAGTCCCCAGGCAAGCGAAGTGGCTCCCTTTGCGGTTCTGTTGGCAATGTTGCTTTTGAGGCCATGGGGGCTGTTTGGGACAAAGGAAGAACTTGAGAGGGTCTAAGGGGCATCAAGGTGGCATTCGCAAGCGGCTATTTCAAGACGAGTTATTCTGCGGACATCTCACTGATAGAGACCAAGGGCCAATGGGTATGCCTGGTTATCCTGATGTTGTTTCTAATCTTTTTCCCTTTTCTTGCCTCGGCCTTTCTTCTCGATATAGCACATCAGATACTTCTAGCCCTTATTGGATCCGTTGCATTGATGCTCCTAACGGGCTATGCGGGCCAGATATCCCTTGGCCATGCTGGTCTCATAGCAGCGGGGGCGTTCACCACTGCTATTCTGTTCAAGGAAGTAAATGCCCCCATCTATGTAACACTTCCCGCCTCCGGCCTGATGGGGGCCTTCTTGGGGTTTGTGTTTGGACTTCCGTCATTGAGGTTGAAAGGGCTCTATCTGGCATTGAGCACGCTGGCGCTCCACTTCATCGTGATTTATCTTGGTGCCGAATATGAATCAAGCAGGGGTTTTGCTACAGGTATCATTGTGGATTCGCCTTCCATAGGACCATTACTTGTCGAAGATCCGCGTATCTGGTACTTTCTCTTCCTTGCCGCCGATATCATTGTTATTCTGTTCGCAAAAAACCTTGTTCGCTCCAGGACGGGCAGGTCGTGGATGGCCATAAGAGACAGGGATGTGGCCGCAGAGGCCCTTGGCATCAAAGTAGCGAGTTCAAAGCTCTCTGCCTTTATGGTCTACTCTGTCATGAGCAGTATTTCAGGTTGTCTTTTTGCATACTTCAGGGGATTTGTCTCTGTCGAAGCCTTTTCATTGCTCATGACCATAGAATACATCGCGATGATCATCATTGGCGGCCTTGGTACGATACTGGGCGCCGTCTTTGGTACTGTATTCGTTGTTGTCTTGCCCTACCTCATCGACACCTTGGTGGATATTTTGCAAGTGCCCACGAGGTTTACAACTTATATGTTTGCAATCAAGTATGCGAGTTTTGGCCTGATCATGATTGTCTTCCTGGTGCTGGAGCCCACGGGGCTGGTGGGTATATGGAGAAAGATCAGGGACTATTTCGTCTTGTGGCCTTTCAGGTACAGGCCTATCGGGAGATAAGGAGTCCGGAAGAATGAGGGCTGACGACATACTTTTAAGTATTGAGAAATTGGAAGTCGTCTACCACAACGTCTCCACTGCCATTCAAGGTGTCTCGCTGAAGGTGTATGAAAATCAGATCGTCGCCCTGTTGGGCACGAATGGAGCCGGAAAGACCACGACCCTGCGGGCTGTCTCGGGGTTTCTGGGCGTGGATGATGCGAAAATCACTGAAGGCTCCATAGCCTTCTTGGGAGAAGAGATCCACAACAAACCCCCTCATCTCATAACCAAAAGGGGAATAGTACTGGTTCCGGAACAGGACAAGATTTTCGACAACCTAACCGTGGAAGAGAATCTCCAGGTCTGTGTGCCTGTCTCGAAGGGGAAGGTGAGGAAGGGAGATCAGTATGGACTTGTTTTCAAATATTTTCCCATCCTAGAAAAGGTGAAGGGCCGCATCGGCGGATATCTGAGTGGCGGTGAGCGCCAGATGCTGTCACTGTCTACTGCTCTCCTCTGTAATCCCAGGTTGTTGCTCGTGGATGAACTGTCCCTCGGGCTTGCACCCTTTATCGTGGAGGAACTCATGGGATTGCTAAGGGTCATTAGGCAGGAAGAGGGCGTGACACTACTGCTCGTCGAGCAGAACGCCTTTGCCGCCCTGGAAGTCGCCGACTATGGATATGTTATAGAAAACGGCCGGATCGTATTTGATGGGGACCCCGAAAGGCTCAAAGGCCATCAGGACATCAGGGAATTCTACCTGGGACTGGGGGGACAAGATTCCCAAAGGAGCTACCGAGAAGTGAAGCAATACAGGCGAACCCGGAGGTGGTATGGATAGAGATATTCACCTCGAGGTAGAGGGCATATCATTATCGATCGGCGGTTATTCCATCCTCCAGGATATTTCCCTGAGGGCTCCAAAGGGCGAGCTACTGGCCGTGATAGGGCCAAACGGAGCCGGCAAGACCAGCCTTCTCAACTGTATCAGTGGTATTTACCGTGCCAATGGCGGACGAATTCTCTTTGAAGGGAGGGACATTCTTGACTTAAAGCCCCATGTTATTTCCCGGATCGGCATTACCCGAACCTTCCAGCACGCCGAGCTGTTCCGCCATATGAGCGTCTTGGACAATCTCCTTGTGGGAAGGCAGATAAAGATGAACAAGGGATTGCTGTCCAATGGATTCTTCTGGGGCAAAACCATAGGTGAAGAAATAGTCCATAGAGAGGCAGTGGAGGAGATCATCGAGTTCTTGGAACTGGAAAAATACCGTAAGAACGATGCATCGAGCCTGCCCTATGGCGTTCAAAAGATAGTGGGATTGGGGAGGGCACTGGCCATGGAGCCGAGTATCCTCTTGCTTGATGAACCGTCTGCAGGGATGAACCGTGAAGAAAAGGAGGACCTTGCTCGCTTCATCTTAAGGATAAAGTATGAGATAGGCATTACCATGATATGGGTAGAGCATGATATGAAGCTGGTAGGAGATCTGGCGGATGGGGTCGTTGTCTTGAATTTCGGGACAAAGATCGCAGAAGGCACGGCTCAAGATGCCTTAAGAGATCCGAAAGTCGTTGAAGCGTATCTCGGCACAAGAAATCAAGAAAGAGGAGTAACTTAGATTGGAGAAAAGTCCTGAGGAATTATACCGGGAAAGGGAAAAACGGGTCCAGACCGCTATTGAACTAGGGGAACCTGACAGGGTCCCCGTTATGTGTCTCTTTGGTTTTTTCCCTGCAAAATATTCGGGGATATCATGCCGTGAGGCGATGTACGACAAAGGGAAGATGGTGGAGGCATGGGTCCGTACCATCATCGAATTCCAGCCTGATATGCATGAAAACCCCTTCTTTTACGGCCACTTCGGAAAGGTTCTGGATGAGCTCGGCTTCAAACAACTAAAGTGGCCCGGTAGGGGTGTCGATGCAAGGCATGGGTACCAATTCGTCGAGGGGGAGTACATGAAGGAAGAGGACTATGACTGCTTCCTTTTCGATCCCACGGATTTCATGATCAGAAAGTACTGGCCCCGGATATCCGAGGCATTATCGCCCTTTCAGAAACTCCCCGCCATCTTCGAGATGATCTCCTACTATATGGGGTTGAGTCATCTGGCGGCCTTTAACAGTGCAGAGATCAAAGAGGCCGTGGAGCGCCTGTCAAGGGCTGCAGAGGCAACAGGGGAGATGATTTCAGGGGCGATTGAGTATGAGAGGAGAATGAAGGCCCTGGGATTCCCTATGCAACTCGGCTCTACGACACAAGCCCCCTTTGATACCATTGCTGATTTCTTCAGGGGGACGAGAGGCGTGATGCTCGACCTTTACAGGAATCCGGAAAAACTCCGGGAGGCCGTAGACAAGGTCTATCCGATCATGTTGCGCATGGGGTTGACTGCAAAGAAGAGAGACGCAAAAAGGGTGTTTATCCCCATCCACAAGGGAGTGGATGGCTTCATGTCTATGGAGCACTTCAAGAGTTTTTTTTGGCCAAGCCTCAAGAAGCTCATCGAGGAACTAATAGGGGAAGGCTTGAATCCGCTCCTTTTGTGGGAGGGAGATTGCACCTCCCGTCTCGAGGTCATAGGCGATATACCAAAGGGCAGGGCAATTTACTGGTTTGAACGTACGGACATATTCCGCGCAAAAGAGGTTCTGGGCGAAACGGTGTGTATAAGAGGGAACGTGCCTCTATCAGTTTTGTGTACAGGGACTCCAGACGATGTGAAGGCCTATTGCAAGAGACTCATTGATATAGTGGGTAAAGGCGGAGGCTTTATCATGGATGCATCTACCGTCATTGATGATGCTTTGCCGGAAAACGTAAAGGCCATGATCCAATTCACGAAAGAGTATGGTAAGTATTGAGTAAGATCTGAGTGGGAAGAAAAAAGCTTGATCCTGAGACTTTCACACAGAAGGGAGGCCTAGCCTTTCTTCCTGCCCTCTGTTTGGGCACAACAGAGTGGTTTTCCCTTAATCAGTCTTTCCAGACATTGGTTGCAGGAGATGCAGGTGGCCCTGTGGCGGTCCCCCTCCATCCAGTCCCTTATCAAGTTTGGCTCCCGTATGAGGGGGCGGCTCATGGAGACAAAATCTGCCTCTCCCTTTGAAATGATATCCTCGGCCACTTCATAGCTTCTTATCCCGCCGACCATCATCACGGGAACACTGACCTTTTTCTTGATTTGCCTGGTCCAGTCTCTGAAATAGGCCTCCTTGTCAACAGTGTCAATCTTGACCCGGAACTCGGTGGCTCCGGGGCCTTGGCCCCTCAGGCCGTGGCTGATCTCAAGGGCATCGAATCCTGATTCTGCGAGAGCTTTGGCTGCCTGTTTTCCCTCCCGGAATCTGAGCCCTCCGGGAAAGCCGTCCTGCACACCCAGCTTGATAAGCACGGGATAGTCGTTGCCGACCTTTCTGCGAATGTCTCTGAAGACCTCCTTGTGAAAGCGAAGCCGGGCCTCGAGGTCATCACCTCCCCATTGATCTTGCCTGAGGTTCGTGAAAGGGCTGAGGAACTGGCTGAGGAGGTAACCGTGTGCGCCGTGGAGCTGAACTGCGTCAAATCCGGCTTCCTGTGCCCTTAGTGCCGCATCACCAAAGGCATCGATCAAATCCCATACCTCATCTTCCGTCATGGCACGGTAGGTTCCGCTGTAAGGGAAATAGGGATCACCCGGCACGAATGAGGGGGCAAGGATCTTCTGGTCTTCGCCTCCAAAGGACCTCAAGGCGGCCCTGCCCGCATGAAACAGTTGGACGGCGATCTTGGCGCCACCTTCATGGACCGCCTTTGTCAGTTTCTTCAGTCCCGGTATGCAATCATTGCTTGCGATGGAGGCTTGATGAGGCATGATTCTGCCGGAATTATGAACAAAGGTAATTCCTGTGATGATAAGCCCAATTCCACCGTCCGCCAGGGCCTTGTAAATCTTCATCTGTGTATCAGTGACGGATCCTTTTTCATCGGCAGCATGGTCTCCGGTCGCGGACCTCACAAAACGGTTCCTGATTTCCAGGTCCCTGATGCGCACGGGTTCGAAGAGGGTGCTCATTGTGCCTCCACTCTATATTTGTCTTTTATATGGAGATTTGAATAGGCTGACCTACCTGATCTCGTACTTGGGATCTTGGATATGGGTGCTTTTGCACCTCGGGCACCTGCCGGGAGGGTTCAATCTGCTCCGATCCTTGAAGCGGTAACCGCATCTCAGACAGGCTGCAGGTTCCAGGATGAATTGCCTCGGAGGGCGGACGCTCCTCCTTACGTGGGCCATGTGCAGGAGCACGTCCTTGGTGGACAAACCCATTTCCTGGGATATCTCCTGCCGAAAGCCTTTGCCTGTCGGTGGGCATAGTCGTAACCTCGTTTCATTTCGTATGAGGGCTCGTGCCCCTCTCCACGGAGTCAAGCAACAGGCACAAGAGAAGTCGAACCTTCCTTCAAAAGGCACCCAATTGACAGGGAGATATCTTGACCTTCAAGGTCTCGCAGGCCGAGGCGACCTCCATCTTAGGAATATTGAACTTCTCAGCTATTTGCCAGGCCTTGGCACAGGAGAGCCTGCCGCCTTCAAGGGACTCTCCTATGGCCTTCTCAAGATCGGCGCCAACCTTGTCAGCCGGTTGCACAATCTTTCTATTTGGTTGATAACCATAAAGGCCCAGTTGGCATTTAAGGATCTTGATCTCCAGGAAGTCCAGGGTAAACCCGACCTCATCGGGGGTTACCCCCAGTTCCTTTACGATGGTAAAAGCGGTTGCACAGGGCATGGTTCCCTCAGATGCCTTCTCCCTGGCAGCGGCGGCGATCTTTGGATCGACCTGTCTATCTGCCGGGTGCTTCCTTGCATAGTGTCCTTCATCTTGATGTGTCATTCCTCTTCCTCCAAATCTTGATGGCTTCGCACAAAGTCCAATTTCCACTCGCCAGGCTCATGGCCTCGAGCATAGCCGAAAGGTTGCGTCTGGCCTCACCCCTGTCCTGTCAGATAATTCAAGGCAAGGATTATGACATATTGTATCCTACCAACGCAACTTGACATGCTGCTCCCGTCTTCAAGGATTCGTTTAACGGGATAGAGAAGCAGCAGAACGTCAGTCGTCGAATGCCGTCCCACGGTGAAATGGGGGTTACCGGGAAAGCATCCGGTGTTATCTTCCGTATCTCCTGAGGATGCCTTCCACCACCGCACCCCCGATGGCCCTGGCCTTTTCGGAAATGGTAAAACAGTATTCCTTTACACCTCTCGGGTCGATGTCACCTATCTTGAGTCCTTTTCTGACTTCGATTCCCGGGCGAATCAGACCCCTCAGGACACCATCAATTTTCCCCTCGACGGGGATATCCCCAACCCTTCCGATGATATCGCCTTTTTTGACCAGGTCGCCGATGTCGAAGTGGTTCCTAAAGTGCCCGCTTCCCGGTGCACGGAGCACCCTGTCAGTCGTGATTCCCAGCATAGAGCCGGGAATGCCCGTATTGGCTTCCGCGCAGCCGGAGGTCAAGAGTTTGCCCAAGTTGTGCCCCCGGTTGGTCTCGACCACATAATGGGCGTCTTCCCCTGCCTCAAAACCGGGCCCCAGGGCAATAACCAAGGGTGCATCTACAATGGAGGTCCCGGTATTCCTCTTGGCTATGATGGCATCCACAAGCACATCTGGGTTCAACAGGCTGAGGGCCTCACACTCGGGGTCCACGAGGACGGGGATTTTGCGATCTTCCCACACTTCCAGTGCCTCGGCGACGTCTCTTGCCAGCAACGCGTCGACCCCCTCTACCCGGGCGTGGCCGTCGTAGACCGCTTCACAAAAGGAGACCTTTCTCCTTACGGCGATAGGATGATCTGTCTCCGTGATGCAAACCCTGAAGCCACATTGATAGAGCCTCCAGGCCACACCGGAGGCCATTTCACCCCCACCCTTTAGAAGGACCCTTATGTCGGGGAGTCCAAGGTGCCCTTTGACAGGCTCGTGCTCCATTTTTGTCCTGGCCTCCGTATGAACGGATCACAGAGAAAAAATATTCATACCCATCCAGCCAATTACTGCTGATAGGGGCAGCCCTTCGGAAAGTATCCATATTAGACCGTGCGAGCAAAGCTGTCAATCGGCCCTTAACCTGACTGGAATTCCGATATAAGGATTAAACGAGAAATAGTGTTGCCGAAAGAAAACCCGGGAGGCCGGATCAAGAATTTTCAGTTAGAGGCTGATCCGTGTATTTGGCATAGACC
>JAFDHO010000352.1 GCA_019308745.1 Deltaproteobacteria bacterium | reverse complement strand
CGATCTTCTGGGTAACCGGAAGGCCAAGCCCTGTCCCCTTGCTCCCCTTGGTGCTGAAAAAGCCCGTAAAGAGCTTTTGCTTCACCTTTTCATCCATGCCAACCCCGTTGTCCTGGACCTGAAACTGTACCGCCCAGCCTTCAGGCTTGTCTGTCTTGACGATTACCCTCCCTTCCCCTGACATTATGCCTTCCATTGTACAGGCATCGATGGCATTACTCACAAGGTTAAGGAGGCACCTGTGAATCGCAGTCCTGTCCATGCGAACAGGTCCAAGGCCCTCCATAAGATCAGGAATCAGGACCACGCCCACTGCCTTCGCACGATCTCTCATGAGTTCTATGACATCCAATACCAGTTCGTTGGGGTCCACCATTTCATATTCCGGCTGTCTGTCCTTGGAATAGACGAGCATGTCCATCACTATGTGGGATATCTGATCGATGTTTTTCTCCACGATCCGCCACCCATTGGCCACGAGGTCCAGGTCCTTCTTTTTCATGCCGGAGTTGATAACGTAGGCGCCGCCCTTCAACCCGTTGAGTATATTTTTGATATAATGGGCAAGACCTGCAACGGTTTGTCCTATGGCTGCCATCCTTTCAGCCTGCTCTTTTTCCTTTTGAAGCCTGAGAATTTCCCTTAGATCCTGAATAGAAACCACGCTGCCCACTTCTTTGCCGCCCTCATAGAGCAGTGTTCCAGACAGCCTGACTGGTATGGAGTTGCCTGCCCTGTCAATGAATTCCATTTGCATATTGATGATCTTTCCCTTTGGACCAAAGGCATCGCTGTAAAACGCCTTCCTGATATTCTTGACGGTTTCCTTGGATAGGATCTCCTGGTATTTCATTTTTCCGATGATGGATTCAGGAGAATAGCCCAGGAGCTCTTCGCCGGCCCTGTTGAAGATAACGATCTTGCCCTCTGCATCAGTAGCGATGATACCGTCGATGGAATTCTGGATAAGGTTTTGGACAAAGGCCTCGCGCCTCTTCAGTTCCTGCGTCATCCTTACGCGCTCTGTAAAGTCCTGGTAAGTGACTATGGCTCCCTGGATTTGGCCGGAATCATCTTTAATCGGCGCAGCATTGAAGTAGAGGTAGGTGCCCCCTTCCCCCAGGTGCTCGAAGTAATGTTCGGCCTCGTACGCCCCTTCCACCATCGTAGACTTTCGCAGGTTCATGCCGTCATAAAGCTTATGGATCATCTCAATGTCATTGTCGATGATGAGATCTGCAAGGAGGGGCCTTTTGTGGGGATAGAAGGGCTTCCACTGGTTATCTGTCCCAATCATCTTCTCGCTGCTGTAATTGGTCAGCTTTTCGAGGGCCTTGTTCCAATAGGTGATCTTGTGGTTACGGTCAAGCACGAACATGGGAATGGGAGAGCCGTAGATGATTCCCTCTGCATATTTCTTTTGCATGAGGGTCTCTTGCTGAGATGCCCTGAGCTCCTTGGTCCTCTCCTCCACTTCCTTTTCGAGGCGTTCTGAGTAAAGCTTCCGTGACTCTTCCAGTTTCTTCCTGACGGAAATATCCCTGATTATGCCCTGGAATAGTTTCTCCTCCTCGAGCCAGCTTATACTGGCCTCCACAGGCAGGGGATCGCCGTTTCTCTTGACGAAATCCATCTCTACGCATACAGACCCCATGATTTCAAGGTCTTGGAGGAAATCAGACAGGATCTTAGTGGAGATGCTTGTGGCAAGCTGAGCAATCTTCATCTTCTCGAGTTCGTTTAGGGAGTAGCCCAACATCTGGCGCAGGGTGACATTGGTCTCAATTATCCTTCCCTCCAGGTCGAAGAGCACTATACCGTCTCGGGCGGCCTGGAAAAGGTTCCTGTATTTCTTCCGGGAGTTCTCCAGGTCAAGTTCAAGCCTCTTCCTATGGGTGATATCGTTCATGCTCACGAGGCATCTCGTGTATTCCCCCCGGTCGTCCCTGAGCGCGCTCTAATTGGCCTCGTAATATCTTTCTTCACCGTTACGCCTGAATCTCAATTCCTTGCGGACTATCTTCCGGGGGTCGCGGCCTAATTCCATAATCGGGCAGAAAGAAGGATCGCAGGGGGCTTTCCGATCAAAGATGACCTCATAGCAATGCTTCCCAATAATGCTCTCCCGGCCGTTCGCGAAAAGAGCAACAAAGGTCTCATTGGAGTTTTCAATATGATAGTCTTTGTCAACCACAAGGACTGCCTCCACAAGGCCGTTGAGGATCCTTTCAGTATTGTCCCGTTCAGCCTTGATTCGGGCTTCGGCCTCTTTTTCGGCACGGAGCTTTTCCTCCTCCACGTTGAGCATGTCCATGAAAAGCCTTGAAACCGCCTTTATCTGGGCCTTGGCCTCACTTTCTGGTATCAGCTTTTCCTGTTGAAGATGGGTGATATCCCAAAAGAGCTTTGACACTGTATGGTCCATGAAGTGGACATGGGGAGGCTTTTCCTGCAGTATGGCTGCGCTGGTCCCTGGGTCCCCTGTAAGCTCCATTATGAGATTGAGGTCTTTCAGGGAGAAAAGCTCGTGGTACTCGGTGGTGGTAAATATGCCCAGCTGCCTGGCCCGCCGCATGCCGGGGGCATCAGGGTCA
>JAFDHO010000113.1 GCA_019308745.1 Deltaproteobacteria bacterium | reverse complement strand
TATGTCTTATACTCCATATAGGGGGGTCTTACAGTGCGGATTGTCTGAAACGCTCGTTTGGCGCAGGTTTCCCGCTATTGCCAAGGATTATCCCGGAAACTCCTGTTTGACATCGGGAAAGCTGTTACGCAGCGCCATACCCCGTATTCGGGATAGGGAGCCACGATAAGTTCGATGCAGGTTCCGGAGGCGTCTGTACCCCACAAACGGTATCTATATTCGACAGATTTTCCTCTTTTTTTCTTTTGCTTAACGGCCAGAGTCGGAAATGGCCCCTCACTGTAATACACCTCTTCACTCTGCTCCGGGCTTGAACCATGTCCAGCAATATGATTGATATTGTCTTCGTCCCAGTCAGGTACAAAAGTTTTGTACGGAGATAAGAAATTGATGATTTTATGGATCGGTTAAAGCCTTATGTGGAATGCCCTACCTTCTCAGATCCTGGATATCCCGCTTGCCCCATGAAATCGCGAAGGGCTATTTCACTGGAGTAAATCCTGCCCTTTCCTCGTGGATCAGGGTTTTCCTTGACAATGTAGCAGTAGTTAAGTATGCTATATAATTAAAAAATGGCCTCGCCTTTTTTCTCAGGGGAGGTTCCTTACCAGGAAGATGGCACAAAGAAGTTACCTTTATTACCTTGAACACATCGGCCGAGATCCTTCCAGACTTATCTTTGAAGATGAGCTGACAGGCCTTTATAACCGACGTTTCCTCTTCAACTACTTTCGGCATGACGTCAAATGGGATGCGGTTGAGACGAATCCTGTTTCCTTGATCATGCTTGACCTTGATCACTTCAAGAACATCAATGACACTTACGGTCATAGTGTTGGGGACAGGGCACTGGTGTGGGCAGCAAACATCTTGAAGGAAGTGGCGGGGAGTGAAAACATTCCCATTCGCTATGCCGGCGATGAGTTTATGATCTTGCTGCCAGGGGGGGGCAAACGGCAAGCCGTGAGCTTGGCCGAAAAGCTCATACGCGTAATGCGCAAAAGAGCAATGCCCCTTCAGGAAGCCGGTGGGCAACTTGCAATTACCATGAGCATAGGCGTTGCCTCTGCTCCTGATGATGCTCGGAGCGACAAGGCGCTGGTGCAGCAGGCTGACACCGCACTTTATTATGCCAAGAAGGCGGGGAGAGATAGATGGGCCGATGCCGGGACCGTGGCTCCCGAGGATGTATTCCTCAAAACAGCCTACTACCAGATGGAGAGGGCAAATATTGCTGGCCGGAAGAAACAAATTGCTGCCGTCGCTGAAGCGCTCAGGGATTTCAGTCGATCTCAAAGTCAGTTTCTTGTTGCATACGGGGCCCCGGGCATGGGAAAAAGCATGTTCTTGGAAGCAATCAGACGGCAGCTCCAAAAAGCAAGGAACCTTGTGCAGGTAAGGACTTGTGGCTCCCCTCAGGAACATTTCAGGCCCTACTATCTGATTGCCAACATCTTGACTAACCTTTTACGGGAACGCGAAGACAAAGGCAAAGCGGTTCTTGAAGGCCTTTCGGAAGAAGAAATGGGTTACCTGTCCAGGGTCCTTCCACAATTAGGGGGAGCAAAGGACCCTGAAAAGAAGGAAGATCAAGCATATCGTAAGGCCATTTTTGACACACTTGTCAAATCTATCAGGATGGCTGCCGATTCAAACCCAGCAATCTTTTTTGTTGATGATTTGCACTTCAGCGACGAAGCCACATTGCTGGTTCTGAGGCAGACGATGGTGACGAAGAAGATTCCGATCTTCGTGTGCGCTTCTGCCATCGATGTCCGTCAGAGCCCGGGGCAGGGCCCGGTTGATATCCTTGAACGGTTTTGCGAGACATATTGCGAAGAGGTAAACCTCCGGCGGATTCGCCTGACCCCTCTTGCAGAGTTTGACATTGTCAGCCACTTGCAGGCTATTTTCCCCTCGGTTAGGCTTCCAAAAGGCTTCGGAAGGGAGCTTGAACGCCTGACCCAAGGGAATCCCCTCTTCATAAGCGAGATTGTGCGCAAGTTGGTTCTGGATGGCAAAATCGCCCTTTCAGGGCAGCAATGGGTTATCCAACCTCTTGAGGAAGGATATCTTCCCAGATCGCTCGAAGACATTGTTAGAGACAAAATATCCGCCCTTGACGAAGAAAGCAAGAAATTGCTCGATCAGGCGAGTGTGTTTGGGGAACAGATTTCTCTTAGCGCTCTAACAGGCAGTTCCAATATAAACGAGGCAAAAATCCTTGAATTCGTGGATAAAGCCGTCTCTCAGGGCCTGATAAACACTGATTTCGATATAAATGACGAAACAATCCGCTTCCTGAGCAGACGAATCTCCGATATCGCCTATGCGGATATCGATGAGAATGTGAAACGGGTTTTGCATGAACGAGTAGGTAGCTACCAGGAATCCCTTTATGAAAAAGATCTCCTGCCTTCGGCGGCAACTCTGGCTTACCATTTCAGGCGATCGGCAAATGAGGAAAAGGCAAGGTCTTATGAAGAGATGCAAGCAGCTCAGAATGCCACGGTCTTTAATGCCGAGGAGGTTGAATACTATACAACAACCAAAACTCCCATCGAGGCCCGACCAAAAGGCGAGCCCCTGGACCCTGAAAGTATAGGCAAGGTACCGGACGTCTTTCGCAGCTTCTTGCTCGCTATCAGAAATTCAACCCTTTACCCTCCTGGCAGCAAGGCCATAGTGGAGGCGAACCAACAGGCAAATGAGACCTTGAAGAAGATCCTGGAAAAGAACGAACTTCTTACCGTCTTCCAGATCGAAAAGAACCTGGTGGTCAATGGGCAGAGGATTGATACCGCCGAGTTCAAGGTTTTCGCCGACGGCTTTCTTAAGTTTCTCGATAGCACCCAATTGAAAGGGATATCTTTCACGCGAGGGCTCGGAGAAGACGAACTGGGCATGGTATTGACCGCCTTAGGCACCGCCCAAAAAAAGACGATTGATGAAGGTTTTTGGAGCCGCTTCCTCAAAGATAATAAGATCAGTCATATAGATCTCACGCAGGTCAGATATGCGGTAGACGCAGAGAAAAGTCGGCTTGCTGAAGAGGCGGAGAGAGATATCGGGACGAGGGAAAAGCCCAAGGAGATTGGTAAGAAGCTGGATGCCTCTGAAAAGGGAAAGGGGCTGGGGGCAAACGATCTTTCCCTTCTACCCAGGGTTATTCGTTCCCTTCTCAACGCCGCAAAAAGCATAAAACTCTACCCCACAGAGAGCAAAGCAATTGAAAAAGCTGTCGAGCAAGTGAGGGACATGCTGGATCCACTCCTCGCCAGGCGGGCTGCTATAACTATTGCAAGAGTGGGGGATTCCCTGCTTGTCAATGGAGAAAAGGTCGATACATCGGAATACAGTCTTCTCGTTCAGAGTTTTGTTGAGTTCCTTGACTCCATTGGGCTAAAGAGTATTACTTTTCTTGAAAACATTTCCCTTGAGGAAATAATGGGATTCATTGGGGGGGTCTCCAGGGTTCCAGAGGTTGGCGTTGATAGCAAGTTCTGGACAGCGCTGGCAAAGGAAAAGGCGCTCACCCATATATTATTTGACCGGCGCCTTTACGAAGCGAGGATGTCTTCAAGCATGTTGGCGCAAAGGAAGGGCCAGGTTGTTGATACCGTGAAGAAAGTGGCGAAGAAGCAAACCGTTGATACAGGCCTGGTTGACGAGGCATCCATTGAGGATCTTTTGGAGAAAATGCCTCTCCGGTTGAGCGATCTATTGCTCAAAGGTGATGAGGAAAAGGTAAAGGCTATTATCAGGCGACTGTTCCGCGGTTACATGTCGGGATCCCCAGGTGCGCGGCAGAAGCTGATCAATAGTTGTCAAGGCCTAATGGAAGGCATGAACCTCGGATTGCAAAACCAGTTTGCCAGGTTCTTGGTGGATCCCCTCATACTGGTCCTCTCTCAGGAAGATGATCTCCTTGTTCTTAAAGACTTGGCTGGTTTTCTTCACCGCCTTGTGACACTGTTTCTTCAATTTACGGAATACCCTTTTGCAACCAGGATTCTGTTGAACCTCAGGAGGAGATACAGGGAGTTCCTGGCCGACAAGAGAGATCAGGCCAGCGAACTGGCCCGGGTCCTTGATAGACCCCTGGATCCAAGGACCCAGCAATTACTCTTGGAGGATTTTCGCTCGGAGGAGCCTACAAAGCAACGGAAGGCAACGCAACTGATCGGAAGTCTGGGCCACCTTGCTGCCCCTCTTCTGGTAGACGTCATTAGGAGGGAGGAATCCCTGAGAATAAGGCAAGTCGCCGCTGCCCTTCTGAGCGAGCAAGGCGCAGAAGGATCTAAGTTGCTAAAACGCGAACTAGTTTCACACACGGGACCCGAGGAACGCGTCCGCATCCTGGAGGTTATTGACAGCGTCACACAGGATCTGAAAGGGGAGCTTGTCTCGGCCTTTTCAGACGAAAATCCGATCGTAAGGGATGAGGCCTTCAAGGTGGCCGTGCGGATAAACAACATAGAAATGGAAAGACTTCTCCTGTCCTGCGCGGAAAGCGAAGACCCGGAGGTAGCGGTGCGCGCCATTAGATCCCTGGGAAGGCTTGGCAAGCCCCTTGTTTCGGAAAAACTCTCTTCCCTCCTGAGAGCCAGCACAGATGAGAGGCGTATGGTTGCTTGCTGTGAAAGTCTGGCGCAGATAGGAGACACGGCTGGTATCGAACTCCTGGCCAATGTCCTGAGAAAAAAGAACCTTGTCCTAAGGAAGAAGTACAGTCCGGAAGTTCGGGCAACCGCTGCTTCTTCCCTCGCGCAGATTCAGGACCCCAAGGCGACCGAAATACTGGAAGGTTTTGTCAATGACAAGAACGAGCGCGTGAGAGAGGTGGCGCGCTCGATAGGTTCTTCTTCAATTGATGCCGACCGAAGCGTTGACGGAGGATAGCTGGCACCCAAGAACTGTCCGATGTTGGAGACTGCTCGGGCCGCGCGGCGAGAAAATCACTGCGCTCGCGGACTCTGGATGTCTTTAGGGTGCTGGATCTTCCTTCCTTGAACATCCCGCCCTTCCAGGTGGGACAGCACCGGTGAACTTGTCCTGAAAGGACTCCGATAGAAACGGGCCTCCAACGTCAAAACCAGTCGTCGTGCGCTTCTCCCGCCCCAAAAAGCCTGATCCTGACCTTAGAAATTCGACTGAACCATAATAAATGGATTGAATTCAGGGGCTTCAAGAACTATATTACGAAACTCACGGTTTGGGGAGGCCCCGAGTTTGCAAACTATTAGAAAGGGGATCTTTTGAGAAATGGGGGACAAAAGGGGAGAGATGAAAAAAAAGCGTGTATTTTCGGGTATTCAGCCAACAGGGGATATACATATAGGCAACTACCTGGGCGCCATCAAGCATTGGGTCTCCATACAGTCCGAATTTGATTGCGTATATTGTGTGGTAGACCTGCATGCTATCACGATTCCACAGGATCCCAAGGTTCTCAAGGCCAAAATAAGGGAAGTCGCGGGACTCCTGATTGCCGCCGGCATAGACCCGGAACAAACCGCCATATTCGCGCAGTCTCATATCACAGCCCACTCCGAGCTGACATGGATACTAAACTGCTTTACTCCCATGGGCTGGTTGCAACGAATGACCCAGTTCAAAGAGAAATCTGAAAGACAGAAGGAGAAGGTGAGTGTCGGGCTCTTCGATTACCCGGTCCTCATGGCCTCAGATATCCTCCTCTATGACACGGATCTGGTGCCTGTCGGGGAAGATCAAAAGCAGCACTTGGAGTTTACCAGGGACCTCGCCCAGCGATTCAATGCCGTGTATGGTGAGACCTTTGTTCTTCCAGATGCTTCCATCCCTGAAGTGGGTGCGCGAATCATGGGATTGGAAAATCCTACCAAGAAAATGAGCAAGAGCGAGGGAGGGGAGGGCAATACCATCAACCTACTGGACCCTCCGGATATCATTCGAGCCAAGATCAAGAGGGCAACAACGGATTCTCTCCGCGAAATCCGCTTTGACGAGAGCAGGCACGGCATCCACAATCTGCTCGTCATTTATGAGCTTTTTACTGGAGAGGACAGAGGCGACATTGAGGCCCGGTTCGAGGGGAAGGGCTATGCAGATCTCAAGAACAAGCTGGGAGAAGTGGTGGTAGAGGGCCTGAGACCCATTCAGACCAGGTACAAGGAATTGACCGAGGACCCCCAACACATCGATTCTTTGCTCACAAGGGCCGCAGAGAGGGTCCGACCCATAGCAGAACGGGTTCTGAAGAAGGTCAAGGACGGCATTGGGATCGGCTAAAGGGATAGAGGGGCCCTCTGTCACCGGTTGTCTTCGGGGTCCCTAGAAATTGAAGATGCGTTTTGGGTTTTCAATCCCTATTTCGTAGGCCAAATCCTCTGGGAGCAAGTTCATGAGACGCCTTGTCGTAGCAGTCTTCTGTGGCCCTATCCTCCTCGATCCAGGGGGGACGTAGAACTGATCCGTTCCGATGACAAAGCGGTCTGGAAAATCCTGGAACAGTTCCAACCAGGAGGGCCGCACGGAGACCTGGTTTTTGGCCAGGATCTGGGTCTCTGGGACACTCTCCGGGCTCGTCTTGATACTCATATAGAGGTTCGGATGCCTCCTGAGCAATTTCCTGCACAATTCAGGGGTTCGATAGCCCGTATTGCACCAGCCTACGTGGGCCCAGATTATCCTGGCCCCGCGGTTGTGGGACAGCAGCTTCTCCAGACCGGAGATGTTCTCGCGGAGCATGGAGGGGTTTTGACCTGATCGAAGCAGGATGGTCCTTTCCGGAAGGGGCATGTCTCCGGGGATCGCTTCCATATGGATATCGATTGGGACGTTATGTCTGGCTGCGATATCTGCCAATTTCAAGAAAAGGGGATGATCGGGGGATACGGACTCGTAAGGGTGACCCGGAGCCAAAGAGAAATGTTCCACTGACAATTCCCCAAAGCCGATCGCTCCCCTTGACAGTATCTTGAAGGCGGTTTCTTCAAAGGTCTTTCCAGTGTCGGAAGAGATAACCCTTTGGTTCTCGTTTTTGTGGATCATGGGGTTCAGAGTCCCACCGCCGCCCAGACAGGCGAGCCGTCCCGGATACCTTTTGACCACGGGTAGGATATCGAATACGTCAAAAGTGCCTCGTTGACCCGAAACCCGAGGGGGAGGCATGACAATCATTTTGGAAATGCCCAGGCGGCCCATGGTTTCCATCGCGACGCGAGCGGCCTCGAAGTAACCTGGAGAACCTCTTCCAGCCAGATGATTATGCGTATCTATGTATACAGGGCCTTTATCCTCGCCCGTGCTTCTTGACCACTCACGGCCAGGAGATGTTGGGGCGCTAAGACAACCTGCAAGAAAGATCAGATGAGCCAGGGCGGCCAGACAAATGGCGCTTTTCCTCAACACGGTACACTCCTTTAGTGTCTTTAACGGGGATGGTGGAAACCCATCGTCTTCTAAACGAGGGCGGTCGAGTTCAAGTTTGAGAGATTTTCTTTGCGGTCAAGAGTATAGTTGAACCCGACTCTGAGAGTCAATGCTCATCTCACCCGGGGTTTCGGTATTACCAAAGTCCGCCCAGGCTGATGAAAAGCCTGGAAATGGGACTTGGAAAGGCAGGGGCTTTTGTGTTACCCTAGCACAGTTATTCAGCGCTTCAGGTTACGGCAATTCCCATAAGTAAATGCGGACCATGTCTGCCCGATCAGGGGTGGTGCCCATAGCATCTCCTGTGGATATCGTCCGACGGGGTGAGGCGTTCGCAAAGAAGAAAGGGGGGATTCGAAGCAATGAGTTCAACTTTCACGGATGAGCAGTATTTTCGTTCCCTAATAGAAAACCTTAATGACATAGTCACGGTTCTTGAAATCGATGGAACCATCAGATACATAAGCCCTTCTATTGAGCGTATACTGGGTTACACTCACGATGAGTTGAGGCAAAAAAAAGTTTTTGACTACATCCAACCGGAGGATCTGGAAAAGGTGAACAGGGCCTTTGATATTGCCCTGAAGAGAGAACGGGAACTCATTGAGCTGGAATGCCGACTTCTCGACAGCAAGGCTGAGTGGCACGTCTTCAGGGCAATCGCTCATGTGACCGAAGATCAAAAGGGGGACCTAATAGGCATCGTGACCTTAACCGACATCACCGACTACAAAAACGTGGAGGCTGCACTGAAGGCTGAAAGAGACAGGGCTCAACAGTATCTTGACCTTGCGGGAAACATGTTCGTTGCCCTGGACAAAGAAGGAAAAGTGACCCTTGTCAACAAGGCCGCCACACGAATTCTCGGGTATGAAGAGAAAGATATCTTGGGAAGAAACTGGTTCGAGACCTTCCTTCCGGCTAGGGAATTGAAAGATGTCAGAGGTGTCTTCTCAGAACTCATGGGTGGGAAGACCAAAGTCTTCCAGTATTATGAAAACCCTGTCATAACAAGAGAGGGTGAGGAGCGGATGATCGCCTGGCAGAACACTCTAATAAGGGACAATGACGGCAGTATTGTCGGGACCCTAAGTTCAGGCTTTGACGTAACTGAGCGGAATCGTCTTGAGGATCAATTGCGCCAGTCCCAGAAGATGGAGGCGGTGGGACTGCTGGCCGGCGGCATAGCTCATGACTTCAATAACCTCCTGACCACGATCCTAGGTAATGCACAGCTAGCCATGATGGATGCGAACAAGGATACGCCCCTCTATGAAGAATTGGAGGAAATAAGAACGGCCGGGGAAAAGGCAGCAGACCTGACCCGCCGCCTTCTCGCCTTCAGCCGCAAGGAGGTCGGTCGGCCGCGCTTTCTCGTGGTTAATGATCTTGTAAGGGAAATGGAAAAATTGCTCAGGAGGATGATAGAAGAAGACATCGAACTGGAGGCGATCCTTGCCCCTGACCTGTGGAGTATATACGCGGATCCTAACCAGATTGATCAGGTCATCATGAACCTCGTGGTGAATTCGAGGGAAGCCATGCCCAAAGGGGGAAGGTTGACAATAAAAACGGCGAATGTTGAACTTGATGCGGTGTCCCTGGAGAGCTTCGGGGCCGAAAACAGCCCAGGATCCTATGTTATGATTTCCATAAGGGATACGGGAATGGGCATGGACAGGGAGACACAGTCCAGGATCTTTGAACCCTTTTTCAGCACAAAGGAAAGAGACATGGGCTCGGGCCTTGGTTTGTCCACCGTTTACGGTATCGTGAAGCAGAACGGAGGATTCATTCACGTCAAAAGCGAGCCTGAAACGGGAACAACCATGGAAATCTATTTCCCAAGGGCCGGGATAGAAGACCAGACCGAGAATCAAGAGAAGGCGTCCAACGGACCGCAGCCCAGGAGATTTGAGACCATACTGGTGGTGGAAGATGACGATTTGATGCGAGGCCTGGCGGTCAAGGGGCTCAGAAAATATGGGTACAGGGCCTTGGGAGCCAAGAACTTTGACGAGGCCGTAAGGATCAGCGGAACCGTGGAAGGCATCGATATGCTTCTAACGGATGTGGTCTTGGAGGGAATGAACGGGAAAGATCTGGCGGAAAGGCTTAGGACCTCCAGGCCCGGACTAAAGCTCCTGTTTATGTCCGGATATCCTCAAAGCACCCTGTCGCGACACGATATCCGCGGGTCGGAAGCGGAGTTCATAAAGAAACCCTTTACTCCTGAGATGCTTGCACGAAAGGTCAGGGAAGTGATGGATAAGAGCTAACGAACTGTTGTCCAAGGCATTCTACTGAATGTTTGTTGCCGTTCCCAATGTCTGGGAGGAATTTGATTGAGCCTTGTGAAAAGACGTCCCAAAGGGCACTCCACCAATCTTGCTGCCTCTTGGGCAACAAGCTGCAAAGCTTCAACCACATGTTCCAGGGGGTGCCTCTAGAATATCTTGTCGCGCCATGCGCGTTGCACTTTACCCCGCCCCTGCCAGATGGCCAAGAACCTGTCATCCAGTAAGGGATTCGTAGTTTTTCAGGTGAGCAGTCATACGGGAAAGGACCCTGCGCCGCCAAGGTTGGCTCACGGACGGTGTGGGTCCAAAGGAGAACTTGCCAGGGAAAGGGTTTAATCCAAGTCGATCTTATCCGGGTTGTTTGAGTCGCCGACCCGGCAACTTTCCCTCATTCAGGTAGAAATCCCGAGCTTTGGCAGGACATATGCCTGGAGAAGGATCCAGATTCCGATAATCACGAGAAACCATAATAGAGGCATCACCTATCCCTTCGAAAGAGATGAATTGAGTTTGATTCGATCACAGTCATCCCTTCAGCAAGAAAGACAGCACACGGCTGCAGGGTCATCACCCTCAAGAGAACCCCCCGGATGGTGCTGAGCAAGATGATGTCAACTCGCTATTCGAGCTGCACGAAAAGGATGACATAAGCTTGCACGTATCATCGCCTCCACAGGAGGGGCAAACCGGACGCTCTTCCGGATCAGTGGAGAAGACAAGCTGTTCAAAGACGTGATCACATCTATTACATTTATACTCATAGATGGGCATTTTCCTCAATCCTCAACAATTATAACTCGTTTTTCTAAAGAAGACCCTCTACCAAGACCTGCTTCCCGAATCCCAGCCTTTGAGTTTCTCAAACTCTTCAGCAGCCTTGAAAATACTATAACAATCTGAGGGAAAAATTCAACTCCTGTAAGGGCTTTTTTCTTCGCCCTTCAAAACAGAAATCGCTGGACGGGCTCATTGTCCTTGATTATTATAAGAAAATACTTAAGTTAGAAGAGATCGAATAAAGACAACCAGAGTCTCTTAACCGGAGGACATCGGATGGAAACCAGACTGTTGAATGACAAGAGAATACTTATCGTTGACGACGAACCTGACGTATTGGATACGCTCGAGGGACTCTTGCCCATGTGTGAGGTGGTAAAGGCGGATTCCTTTGAAAGGGCAAAGGAGCTCTTGGAAGACGAGTACTTTGACATTGCCATCCTGGACATAATGGGAGTTGAAGGGTACAAACTGCTGGAGATTGCGAGTGAAAAGGGTGTGATGGCCGTGATGCTGACTGCCCACGCGTTGAGCGTGGAAGACACCATGAAATCATTCAGGGAAGGAGCGGCTTCCTACGTCCCAAAGGAAGAAATGGCCAATATCGCCACCTACCTGGAAGATGTCCTGGAGGCCAAGGAGAAGGGCAAGAGTTTCTGGTGGCGATGGCTCGACCGTTTTGCGGAATACTATGACAGGAAATTTGGGGCTGACTGGAAGAGCAAGGATGAGGAATTCTGGAAGCGTTTTGATTCCTGGCAATGAAGCTCTCCGCAGCAAACTGCGGGGTATTCTAGCGAAGGCGAACAGAGGAGGCGACTGATTCCCTCCAGACGCTGCCCTTTCGGGCCCGGAGGCCAGCTTTGATCGAAGTGGACTAAGTTACCGTGTTGCCCTTTCCGAAAATAGGCCCGGAGATCATCAAGATAGGCCCTATCAGCGTACGCTGGTATGGCGTCATGTATCTTGCTGGATTTGTCGCATCGTACTTTCTGATTGCCCGCCAGAGAAGGGCGCAGGAGCTTGGCCTTCGGGGAGGCCCCCTCCAGGACCTGATCATATACTTGGCCATGGGCCTGATCATTGGAGCGCGCCTTGGATATATCTTGTTTTACCAGTTCCCAAACTTCGAAATCTACGTCCACAACCCCTTTGAGATCGCAGCCATATGGCATGGCGGTATGTCATTTCACGGGGGGCTCATTGGAACAATGCTTGCGGGTCTCCTCTTTTGCCGCAGAAGGAGTCTCCCCTATTGGAAGGTGGGGGACACGGTGATTGTCACGGCACCGGTGGGCCTGTTCCTCGGCAGGCTCGGGAACTTCGTCAACGGAGAGCTGTTTGGCCGTCCCAGCTCACTCCCATGGGCCATGGTCTTCCCCAACGGCGGTTCCGTCCCACGGCATCCTTCACAGCTATACGAGGCCGTCCTTGAGGGAGTCGTCCTGTTTCTCATCCTGTGGCAGCTCAAGGACAGGGGTTTCCGCTCAGGCTCCATGGTCTGCCTGTTCCTGGGAGGTTATGGGATCCTGAGGTTTTTCGCCGAATTCTTCCGTGAGCCCGATCCCCAACTCGGCTTTGTCCTTGGTGTTTTCACCATGGGACAAGTCTTTTGTACACTCATGATTATCGCGGCTATCATTCTCTGGCTTCTTCTGCCCAAGTCAGCGGGACCCAAAATATATAATAGTAACGGTAAAGGAGGCACAAATGGGTGATCTGTTGCCAAAATTCAAGGCTGCTGCTGTGCAGGCAGCTCCTGCCTTCCTCGACAGGGATGGAAGCGTAGAAAAGGCCTGCTCCCTGATTCTTGAAGCGGGGGACAAAGGGGCGGACTTGATCGTGCTGCCAGAAGTATTTGTTCCCGGAGGCCCTTACTGGGCCTGGCACATGCCCATGGGTCAAGGGCTCAAGTTTTCAGCGGAACTCTACTTGAACTCGGTGGAAATACCCAGCGACGAGACAGAGAGGCTCGGAGAGGTCGTCCGAACGGCAAATAGCCTTGCGGTCGTTGGGGTCAACGAAAGAGAAAACAAGAGTATCTACAACACCCTGATCTTCTTTGACCGGAATGGAGAAATCATTGGGAAACATCGAAAGCTCAAGCCCACGGGAGCCGAGAAGCTCGTGTGGGGTGAAGGGGACGGCAGTACCCACAGGGTTTACGATACCGAGATAGGACGAATCGGCGGGCTCATATGCGGCGAGCACACCATGGCCCTGCCGGGATACACACTGGCTGCAATGGGGGAGCAGGTCCATATTGCCTCCTGGGTAGGTTTTGCCTTTGCCGACACCTCTCTGACCGAGATCTGCTCCAGGTACCACGCGATCGCCTACAATACCTTCGTCATTTGCAGCCAATCGGTGGTCGACGAGGAAGTCTGCAAGAGGCTTGACCTTGATGCCCTTGAGCCTGGCGGAGCATGGAGCGCCATCATTGAGGCAGGAACAGGCAGGGTCCTCGCCGGCCCGCTGGAACCTGCCGAGGAAGGCATACTCTATGCTGAGATCGACCTGAACGAAGCGGCCCGGCATTTCTTTCTGCACGAAACGACGGGTCATTACTGGCCAAAGCAATTCAGGGTCCTCTTTGATGACAGGCAGCTCAGGCCCCTCACCCCGGGAATTCCTTCAGATAGCGAAGAGATCGAGCTCCAACCCGGGAAAAACTTGTGACGGAGTCTCGTGAAGCGGCTCTTTGACCACCTACCCCTTTAGCAGGGCCGGCAGGAACAGGCTGAGGGCCGGCCAGTAGGTAATCATGAAAAGCGTGACAAGCAGGAGGAACAGGAAAGGTAAGGTGGCCCTGTATA
>JAFDHO010000112.1 GCA_019308745.1 Deltaproteobacteria bacterium | reverse complement strand
CACAGTCCTTACAGTGGCCGGCTCATTCCTGGTTGGAGCCCTTGTTGGCCGCCTGTGCGATTCTTCGCAGGCTGTGCAAGAGAGTGATTATCAATGCAGGACTGGATAATCCATGAGGATATGGCCTATGAGATGGAAACACAGCAGTCTGAGAGGCAAGGAGGTCCTCATTGTAGACCCAGGGCGTGCTGTTAGACGAAAAAAAGGGGGGGGTGTGTGGATGAAGGAACTGGAGATTGGATGTGGTAAACCGACAGGGGCAAAGGTCGGGGATCCAGAGGAAAGGCAAGCCACGCTGGAGAAGATGGAACCAAGAAAGGAGGTCGATATGGTTGCAGTTAAAGTTGGGGGCAAGGCACCGGATTTTCAGGCCCCGGCTTATCAAGATGGGAAGTTTGGTCAGGTGAAGCTTTCGGATTATCTTGGCAAATGGGTGGTGCTCTGCTTTTATCCCGGAGATTTTACCTTTGTTTGAGCGACGGAGCTGGCGGCAGTTGCCTCCAAATACAAAGAGCTCAAGGATTTAGAAGCAGAGGTTCTTTCTGTCAGCGTGGACAGCCACTTCGTGCACAAGATGTGGCAGGACAACGAGCTTTCCAAGATGGTCAAGGGAGGCGTTCCTTTTCCCATGTTATCCGACCAGAGTGGAAAGATAGGCACCGTCTATGGCGTCTATGACGAGAACGCCGGTGTCGAAATGAGGGGACGTTTTATTATCGACCCCGATGGAGTCGTTCAAGGGATCGAAATCTTGACCCCACCCGTGGGTCGAAATGCGAACGAACTGATCCGACAACTCCAGGCCTTCCAGCATGTCCGGAACTCCAAGGGGACGGAGGCCACCCCATCGGGTTGGACACCCGGCCGGCCCACCCTCAAGCCGGGACCGGACTTGGTCGGAAAAGTCTGGGAGGTGTGGAAAGTAGAAAATGCGTTCTAGAGATCTTGCCTTCTACAAATTCATTGTGGATAGTGTGCCATCCGGCGTCATCACGGTCGACCAAGATCTAAGGATCACGGGCTTTAACCCGTGGGCCGGGCGATTGACCGGCTACACCGCAGAGGAGGCCATTGGGACCTTCTGTGGCGAGATTCTCCAAGGGGGCATGTGCGACACACATTGCCCTCTGAAAACGGTTGTGAAAAAGCAGGAACCCATGTCTCTTCTGGAATCCACGATAGTTACCAAGACGGGTGAAACGATCCCGGTGAGGATGAATGTAGCCGCCTTGTTCGATGAACAAGGAAAACTCATCGGGGGGGTTGAATCGTTCCAGGATATTTCGGCATTGAAAACACTGGAACGGGAAAGGGACAACCTGATCTCCACCTTTGCCCATGATATGAAATCGTCCCTCGCCATCATCGGAGGATTTGTGCTCCGCCTGTTGTACAAGGCCGACACAATCGATCAGCAGAAGGAGCAACGGTACCTCGAGATAATCAGAGACGAGTCAGAGAAGCTGGAGGCGCTCATCTCGGATTTTCTGGAATTCGCCCGCCTCCAGACAGGAAAGTTGAAGCTCAATTTGAGTTCCATGTCATTGGACAAAGACCTCATCGAATTGTGCGAGGCTTATCAGCCCAAGATCTCAAGCGCCGGCCTTACGTTGAAGCTGGAAAATGAAACCGCCTTGCCGCTTATTAACGGAGATGCCAGACAGTTAAGGAGGATATTTACCAATCTGATCGATAACGCTATCAAGTTTTCGGAGAGGGGCGGAAACATCATTATTTCCACAACGAGTGATGAAAAAGAGATCCGTGTTTCTGTCAGCGATCAAGGCATCGGCATTTCTCCTGGCGAACTTCCCCGCATATTCGACGCCTTTCACCGAAGCAGAGTGAGAGCAAGAATAGAGGGTTTCGGCCTGGGACTGGCGGCCGTAAAAGCAATCGTTGAAGCCCACGGGGGAAGGGTCCTCGTGGAAAGCAAGATCGGAAAGGGCTCAACCTTTACGGTCGTCCTGCCCCGGGCCCTCGATTTGTAATAACGTCTCCTCCCTAGCCGGCACTCCGTGCCGGATTACTGACCCGGCGGTTAAACAGGCCGACTGCGTCATGCCCGACTTGATCCCCGCTGCACACGGGATTTTAGACCAGCATCAAGTGCGTGCCTAGATTCCACCTTCCTCCGGATTCATTTGCCGGAGCAATAAAGGCCCCCACTGCGAAGCCTCTGGCCCGCATGCAAGGTATGCCATGGGTCTTCATGATGAAGCTATAGGGAAGTAGAGCCTGAATGTGGAACCAACGTCCGGTTTGCTTTCCACGGTAATCATGCCATTGTGGGCCTCAACGATACTCTTCACGATGGCCAAGCCCATGCCAGTGCCCGTAATAAACCTCGTTTTGTCATCCTTTATCCGGTAGAAGCGATCGAATATATGTGGTAAATGCTCCTCGGCGATCCCTATGCCTGTGTCGGTAACGTCGATCCGAACATGACCGTCTTCTACTGCCGCGGTAATCTTTATTCTTCCTCCCTCGGGTGTATATTTGATAGCATTGCTTAGCAGGTTTGAAAAGACTTCCCCTATATTTCCCCTATTCCCAAGCACCGGCGGCAAGATTCCTGTTGACTGCCAATCGATCAAGATATTTTTCTCGTCGGCCTGGGGCCTGCAGAATTCAACCTGTTCATCCAGTATTTCAGCTAGATCCAGTTTTTCTCTCTCCTGGGTCACAAGCCCGGACTCGATCTTTGCGAGGTCCAGGAGTTCCGATGAAAGGGCAACAAGCGACTTTAACCTTTCTGAAATCCTTGTAAGGGATTCACGCTGGTCTTCTGCAACAGGTCCCAGCAGGCCGTCCTGAATGACCTTTATCTGTGCAAGGACCGTGTTTAGCGGACTCCTGATCTCGTGGGAGACCATAGAAACAAAATCCGATTTGAGCTGATCCATCTTCCTTATAGCCGTGATATCATGCAGGGCCGTAACGGTCCCTAGATTCCGCCCCACCTTATCCCTGAAGGGTACACACCAAACTCCCAGAATCCTTTCTTCTTTTTCGCTGTCAACCTTTGAAGTTACTTCATCGCCTAGCTGGGTAAATTCCTCCTTTGGCATGGCCAGAGCACGATCAATCATAGATTCGATTTTTGGGTCCAGATTTAGCTCTTTCAAATCTTTCCCTATTACATTCTCACCCCTGTACCCGACAAATTTGAGGAATGCGGGATTAGCCAGGGCCACCTTTTTCTCTGCGTTCGTCGTCATCACCCCGTCGGCAAGACAATTGATCATCACGCGCATGCGTGATTTTTCCGTGGCAATATCCTGGAGGGTCCGTATATACTCGATTGCCTTTCCAACGACACCCCTGAGATCTTGAGGAGAAAAGGGCTTGGAGATAAAATCAAAGGCGCCTTTTTTCATGGCCTCTACTGCATGCTCAAGGGTCGCGTAGCCTGTAATCACTATGACGACGATATCCGGATGTTTGGCCCTGACCTCTTCCAGGATATCCATTCCCTGTATCCCTGGCAACATAAGGTCCAAGAGGACCAGGTCGAAATGGGCCTCTTGGACCTTTTTCAGCCCCGAAAACCCGTCTTCCGCCACTTCTACGTCAAAACCCTCCTGCGCCAAGACTGTCCTGCACCCCTCCCTGATCCTTTTTTCATCATCCACCACCAGGATCTTCGGCCTATAGGAAAATAGGTTTATGTCTTCTGTTGCCATTCCTATTGATACCTCGTTCATTTCTCCTTTAACTCATCCGCAAAATCATCTCCATCTTCCCCGGGGACATAAAGTGCAAGTTCAACCAGAAATGTAGTTCCCGACGGGCTCGTTTCCTTGACCCTGATATCTCCTCCATGTTCCATTACTATCCCCAGGGAAGTGCTAAGCCCGAGGCCGGTACCCTTCCCTAGCTCCTTGGTCGTAAAGAAGGGATCAAAGATTCTTTTTAGATTCTCCGGTGGGATGCCACACCCTGTATCTGAAACCTCAAGGAAGACCTTCATCTTGTCCTTATCCCTGTAAGTACGCAGCGTGAGGACTCCTTTCCCATCCATAGCTGCACATGCATTCATGATGAGGTTGATGATCACCTGGGTGATCTGGTTCTTGTTTACTTGGATAAGCATCATCTCGTCGGATAGTTCTTTTCTTACATCAACACCACCAAAAAGTCTTTGGTCGCGCGTTAAGGCTAGGCCCTGCTCAACAACTTCGTTTATTTGAACAATATCCTTCGCAGTACCCGACTGCCGACTGTAGGCAAGCAAGTTCTTCACTATGCCCTTGCACCGCTCCACATCTTCAATAATGAATTCAAGATGTTCCCTGAGCCGATCATCTTTGCCGAGGGCTTCTGCGGCCAGATTTGCGTAGAAGAGGATGCCGGTCAGGGGATTATTGATCTCATGGGCCACTCCGGCTGCAAGCTGGCCCAGGGAAGCCATCTTTTCCGACTGGGCGAGTTGCGCCTGTGTCTCTTGTAGCTTTTTCTCCACAGCAAGTTTATCTCTCAGGTCATTATATATGCCCATAGTTGCAACTTCTTTATCCCCCTCGTATATGATTGCTGCTGTCATCTCTACGGGTATTTCTTCTCCTGCCTTGTTTATGACAGTAGTTTTCATGCTGGGTAGTTTGCCTTTTCCACCTTCGCCGTCGTCCCTCAACTTTCGCATGATTTCTCTGGCGACCCCGGGCGGATAGATTCGTTCAACAGAACGCAACCTCCTTGCCTCTTCAAAGGAATAACCAAAAAGATCTTCTGCCGCACGATTCATCAACAGGATTTCACCCTCGCGGTCCGCAGCGACAATAGCACTGGCGGAACTTTGAATGATCTTTTGAAGAAATTCCTCTGTCTCCCGTAATTCCTTTTCGAGGAGCTTTATCCTTGTCACGTCCCTGAGGCTTTCCAAGATATATATTACCTCTCCGGAGGCATTCTTGATCGGTGAAAAAACTCTCTCCTCCCAACGTGCTGAACCGTCCTTCATCGAAAACCTTCTAAGGAGGGAATGGCCCTTCTTATCGGCTAATACCATGGTAAAGGGACAGCTACCTATGATAGGACAGGAATCTTCGGCCTCAAAGAAGATCTCGTGGCACTTCTTTCCAGCAACAAAGTCGTTTGTGACCTTGAATCTCTCGAGAAATATATGATTAGCGGCAACTATGCTTTTGTCGAGCCGCAGGATAAGGGTAGGGAAAGATAGGGAGTCAAAAACCCTCACCCTCCAGTCCAAATTATCAGAAACTCCCTGATCCATAACTAAGCCCAAATCATTATCAAGTTAACGGGAAGAAGGCCTCTTGCGTGGGACCTCAAAGACCTCCGCCAGACTTCTCTTGGCTTTCGGCCCCATTGCCCCGGGAAGGACCAGATAGATGCAGGATTGGGAGCACGCTGTCACCAGAACAGGTATTGAAGCTCGGGCAAGTGCCCCAAGAGCAGTCTCCGCTATTCCGTATCTATCCCCGTAATGGGGCCCTTGAAAATAAATGAGATCCACTGGCGAAGTCACAAGAACTGTCTTTGATTCTTCAAAGTCCCCGTTCAGAAGTACATACTTCATAAAATTGCTCTCATCCTTTGCTGGAAGTAAAATATAACACACAAAGAGACCATCTATGAACGTACTGGCAGCAACCAGATGAAACACAGGATGAAATTTGGCCAGGGAGTAAATCTTCACCCCAAAGGGGCATATTGATTGAGCGTCCAACTTGACTTCAAAAAGGGCCAAATCTACAGCAATCTGAAATCCGTATGTCTTAACCCTCTCTTCCCGATAGGTTGCGATGGTTTGCTGCGCTCTCTCTGTTGAAGATCCTGCCACTTTTAGCGAATCTAATCCAAAAATTGGGTTCAATGCCGGCACTAACCTTCTGTACAACACCCACACCCCGAGGGACCCATTGGATCACCGTTGGTTGGAGATAACAGAAGGAGACCTCCCGCTCAACGCTGCACCTTTAAAGCCGAGCAAGGCCTGCCTTTCCTCAAGGCGGGGAGAAAGTCGAACCCTGTTCCTCCGGGATGCTCAGGTATTCTCTTAAAGCCGCTATTGCTCTATGCAAGTGGATGTAATCTGTAATAAAGGTCAAGGAAGACACGGAGGAACCCACGCCATAGAGGGGAAGATGCGCTTCTCCGAAAGCGATCAATGACGCGCCTAGAATTCTTAAACTAGATTGATGGGGAAACAGGGAAAGCATACCCACAGAAGGAATGAACTCTACCTTGCCTCTCAGTATTCTATCCTTCGCCACGAGATCCCTTACCCGGGCCTCCTCTCTCATTGAAACGCAACATTTGGCCTGGCTCTGCCCGCGAAGAGATACGCCCCAGAGGAATTGCATGTTTATTTCGTTTTCTCCCAGGAGCCTGGAAATCAGTGATGAAGCATCCGCACCATTTGTTATGGCTGATATGTCTATCTGGAGCAATTCATCACTCAACTTCACCCCAGCCACCTGGACTTTTTCCAATCCTCCAGGCACTAGTTTCCCTTTGAATTTCGTTTAGCCCGCGTAGTCCCTGACGATTTCCATAAGATTATCAAGGTCAATTGGCTTGGGTATAAACTCGTCTGCCAGAGCCGTTTTTCCATCCCAGTGGGTATAACTTGTTGATGTAACCGCGTCGCCCACTGCCGTAAGGAGAATCACAGCTATGTCTTTGTACTCCGGATCTTTCTTGATTTCGTCGCAAACTTGATAACCGTTCTTGTTTGGCATCATGACGTCAAGGATGATCACATCAGGCCTCTCCTCCTTGATCCTGTCCCAAGCCTGAATCCCATCATATGCCTTTGCAACTCTGAAGTTCTCGCTTTTCAGTTTTATGGATACCGCCTCCACCAAATCCGGATCATCATCAACAACCAGAATTAGTTTTTCCTTCCTCATCATTTTCCCCCTGAATCCTATATAATCTATTATACTAGTAAATAAATCTAATATAGCTGAGTCATTATTCGATTTCAAGGTGTTAATCTTGAGCACCAGGCCTGGAGTAGAGGCCGGCCTCCTTCACAATTTGTGCGACCTTCTCTTCCCATTCTATCGCCATAATATGGACCCCTCGCACACCATCCACCTCTTTGAGCTGTTCAATGGTTTCCACACAAATCTTGATACCTTCTTCTGCCTGGTTTTCCTTGGGGACGCCCGAGATCCGCCTGATGATCTCGTCAGGCACGTCCATACCAGGCACTCTGTTTTTCATGTACTTCGCCATTCCAGCAGACTTGAGGGGGGTCACCCCAGCGAGGATGGCAACCCTCTCATGCAAGCCCCTATCCCTCACACCTTCCATCCATTTCTTGAACTTTTCTACGTTGTAAATACACTGGGTCTGTATGAAATCCGCACCCGCCCTAACCTTCTTGGCGAGCCTGGCAACCCGTAATTCGAAAGGATCTGCAAAGGGATTGGCAGCCGCTCCAACGAACATTCGCGGGGGGTTGATGATATCCTCTCCTCCCTGGAATTTGCCCTTATCTCGCATATTCCGCACCATTTCTATAAACTGGATTGAGTCAAGGTCATAGACATTGGCAGCCATTGGGTGATCCCCGAAACACGGGTGATCCCCTGAGAGACACAACATGGTATTGATTCCGTGGGAATAGGCCCCCAGAATATCACTCTGCATGGCAAGACGATTCCTGTCCCTCGTGACCATTTGAAGGATAGGGTCGAGCCCCATTTGCTTGATGATAAGACACGCTGCAAAACTGGACATCCTCACCACGGCCGTCTGATTATCCGTAACATTTATGGCATCTACATAACCCCGCAACATTTCGGCCTTCTCTCTGATCTTCTCAGGTACTGCCCCTCTTGGCGGCCCACATTCAGAGGTTACCGCGAAGTTGCCTGATGCTAAAACTTTTTCCAGGGCACTTTCAGTCTTCATGATGCAAGATCCTCTCTTATGATCCGTCTGGGACCTCCGTCACGGCTGGTCCTCCAGTCCTTCGCTGGCAGGATATGCTCGTAGCGACCTTCAAGCCCTAAGGCCTTCAACCTATCCCAAATCAGCTGCCATGCGCACTCTATATCGGGGTTGACTTCACATTTCCCATGGGCTGACCCGCCGCAGGGGCCGTTAAGCAGGCGCTTGGAACATCGAGCGATGGGGCATATCCCTCCTGTTATGCCAAGGAGGCAATCGCCGCATCCTTGGCATCGCTCCGCCCACACTCCTTGCCGCTCTGAGGCGCCCATGAATTTGGTGTTTACAGCCGGAAACACAGGCATCTCCCTGAACCTCCTGGCTATCTCCTGCACCCCGCAACCGCAGGCCATTGACAGGACGGCATCGACTAGGTTTATGCTACCTGCAAGCTCCTCTACGTATTCCGGGTCACATTGCCGTTCTAATGTTACCTCTTTCACCTCAAGGACTTTGCCCTCTTGCATGCACTTCATCTGGAGAGCAGAAGATAGGAGGGCGACCTCTTTTCGCCCCCCCGCAGAGCAAACCGTAACGCATTCGTTACACCCCACCAGAAGAATTCGATCGAAGGGTCGTATATATTCAAGGATCTCTTCGATAGGTTTTCGTTCCGCAGTGATCATAAGCAACTTCCTCCTTCATTGGCGGTGTCCAAGAGGGGCTTCCTTACCCTCGCGCTTTATCTTACGCTTTATGGGGCTAGGACCAAGGCGCCGAATGTGCTCAGTGAATTCAGAGGCGCTTGAGGCAAACCTCTCACCCATTCCCGCCGACATTGTGATCATTTCAAGTCGCTCCCCTCCAATCCCAATCTCATCCAAGAGCCTCTTCACGTAGGCTACCCTCCGTGCGGCCCTTATGTTACCGTTCTTGAAGTGGCAGTCTCCTTCAAGGCATCCTCCCACATACACGCCGTCGGCCCCCTTTTGGAAGGCCTTCATTATGTGTATGGCGTCGACCTTGCCCGAACAGGGCACGCGGAGGATATTCACATTCGGAGGATAGCTTCGCCTCATGCTTCCCGCCATATCTGCGGCTGTATAGGCACAATAGTGGCAACAAAAAGCGACAATAATAGGCTCAAACTCTTCCACTAGATAACCCCTTCCAACAGGCTGTTCAATTTGGCCATGATGTGGTCATCTTCGTAGCATACTAGCTGGATTGCCTTTGCAGGACATTCAGCCGCGCACACGCCGCATCCATGACACTTGGCTGGGTCGATCTCCGAAAAGCCGTCTGCATTGATGAAGGGGACCCCAAAGGGGCAGGCCCTCACACAGATCAGACAGGCTGCGCATCTCTGACTGTCAACCTTTGCGACACTCGCCCCGAGGTTGATGACCTCCTTGGCGAGCATTGTCTGGGCCCGGGCTGCTGCTGCCTGGGCCTGTGCAATGCTCTCTCGCATGTTCTTGGGTCCGTGGGCTGCACCAGCAACAAAGAACCCGGGCACGGGCAGGTCCACGGGCCTTAGCTTCACATGGTCTTCAAGGAAGTATCCATCACTCGTTCTGGGCAGTCTGAATATCATGGCCAGGTCTTCAGCTCCTTCTTCATCCGGAATAAATCCGGTACTCAGTATCACCCTGTCGGCCAGCACCTCCACATCCTTAGCTAGGACATGATCCTTGAAAGTAACCGATAGCTTACTTTCTACAGGCTCTACCAGAGGTTTTTGCTGTTCCTCATAGTTGAAGAACAGGACCCGTTTCTCTCTTGCCTTCCTGTAGTAATCTTCTTGAAAGCCGTAAGTCCTCATATCCCTGTAAAGGATATGTATCTGCATCTCCGGGTTAACATCCAATAGCCGCAGAGAATTCTTGATGGCTGACTGGCAGCATACACGCGAGCAGTTTGGATTCTCAGGGCATCGCGAGCCAACACACTGGATCATGACGACCTTTTCCCATGTCCTAACCTCTTCGCGGTTCTCTTCAATGACCCTCTCCAGGTCGAGTTGGGTATGCACTGCCTGGTGTTCGTCCAGCAAATATTCCTGCGGCCTTCTTGGAAGAGCACCTGTGGCAATTATGGTCACTCCATGAGTGATCTGGCGATAGATCATTTGAGGGCCAACCTGAAGTCCTGTCTTGAAAAGGCCTGGCATTCCACTATGATCCACAATGACCGACCTGGTCATAACTTGGATATTTTCGTGGTTCATCGTCCGATCTATGAGATCTCTCATGTATGCCTGGACATCTTCCCCCTCCAGGGTTTTCCAAATCCCTCTTGCTACTCCCCCGAGGGCGGGAGATCTTTCTGCAAGGTAGACCCTGAACCCCTCATCGGCCAAGACAAGAGCTGCGTTCATCCCCGCAACCCCTCCCCCCACTACAAGGATATTCTTGTTCATCGGCAGGGTGTTGTCTGCGAGGGGATGTGCGAGGGCACCGGCGGACACCGCCATTCGAACCAGGTCCTTCGCTTTGTCAAGCGCCCTGCGTGGTCTGTCAAGGTGAACCCAGGTATCCTGGTCGCGAATATTGGCAATTTCCAAAAGGTATTTATTCAGGCCGGCCTTTCTCAGCGTATCCTGAAACAAGAGCTCATGGGTCCTCGGTGAGCAGGCTGCCATCACCACCCGATTCAGGTCTTTTTCAATGATAGTCCTCTGAATATCGGCCAGGGATTCGCGGGAGCAGCCGCGGCCCACCATCTTTGAAACTACTACCCGGGGAAGATCCCGGGCGTATTCCACCAACTGGGAGACATCAATCACTCCACCGATATTGTTCCCGCAATCGCAAACAAAGACGCCAATCCTCGGATCCTCTTGACTCACGTCACGTTCTGGGGGCAGTTCATCTTCCTCTTCATCAAAATCCCGGGGAGATCCGGAGTGCCGGGATGCCATGCACGCTGCGGCACTTGCCTGCACCATTGTTTCAGGGATATCTTTCGGGCTTTCTAAGAGCCCGCACACATAGATGCCGGGAACAGATGTAGCAACCGGGCTGAAGCTCTTCGTCTTTACGAAAGTGTGGTCATTGAGTTCAATACCGATTCTGTGGGCGAGATGGGCCAGGTCTGGATCGGGTTCGAAACCCGTTGAGAGGACTACCATGTCGAAGGTTTCCTGCTCGCAAACATCCCGGCCCAGGGGAAGATATGTGATAGAGAGGTCGTCCGTACCGGGTACGGGTTCTACCGTGTGAGGCCGGTTCCTTTCCAGACGAATATTGAATTCTTCTTGGGCCCTTTTGAGGTACAGCTCGTAGTCTTTCCCTGAAGTCCTCATGTCCATGAAAAAGATTACGGTCTCGATGTCATTTTGAAACCTCTCCTTCGTGACAATGGCCTCTTTGAGCGCGTACATACAACAAACGCTGGAACAGTAGGGGAGGCACCCCTCTCTAACGCTTCTTGACCCAACGCACTGTATCCAGGCTATTTTTTGGGGACGCTTGCCATCCGACGGCCTCCTGAGCTCCCCAAGGGTTGGACCTGATGCGGAAAGGATCTGTTCGTATTCCAGCCCCGTAACTACATTCTTGCAGACGCCGTACCCGTATCCCTCCAATGTGGTAGGATCGAATAAAGTGGCTCCGGTAGCAACCACCACAGAGGCCACCTCGAGCTGTCGAGTCCTTTCCCGATCCTCTGGCAATATCGCCCCGGCACGGCATACCCTTACGAGACCGTCAATGTCCCTGCATTTGTCCATATCCACGGAGTAGGCGAACGGTGTGGCCCTGGGGTAACGCATGCACGTAGGCGCCCTATGGTCCAGCCCTGGAGTAAAGCGAACACACTCCGGGAACTCCTTGTAGCAATCCCCGCAGGCAGTACACCTTTCCGGATCAATAAACCGGGGGGCTGTCCTCAAGGTAGCTTTGAATGCCCCTGCTTCTCCTTCGATTTCAACAAGCTGTGTCAACGGCAGAACGTCGATATGAAGCTGTCGCCCCTCCTCTGCGAGATGCGGGGAAAGGGTGCAGAGATCACAATTATTTGTGGGGAAAGTCCTATCCAGGAGGGTCATCAGACCCCCAATAGAGGGTGCCCTATCTATGAGCACGCAGTCCCTGCCAGTTTCTGCAAGATCAAGGGCGGCCTTGATCCCTGCGACACCACCACCAATCACCAGCACCTTGTTATTAGTCCTTCCAGTGTTTTTCCTTTGCATCTTAGTCTCTAATATCTTTTCATTAATAGTGATGGCTTCGTAAAAAGTCCGAAAACGCTCATTTCCGTCATGCCTGCGAAAGCAGGACTCTAGTGATTTCAGGAGGTTCTGGATGCCCCTGGATCGTAGTCCAGGGCAGGCTTCTCAAGTCCGGCATGACGGTTTTGGGACTTTTTGCGAGCTTGTCAATAGTGTTTCATCGAAAAGGGCAGAATCCCTTGAGTCCCCCTAAGACCCGGATCAAAGACCTGCATAATCGAGGATAGTAGGGAGCCTGTGTTCCCACCCCAGGGTTACGATCTGAATCCCGTCGGCAATGCCCCTGAGATCCTTGATCATTTCGCCGGCGATTATGAATCCCTCCATCTCACGGTCCTTAGACTGGCGCATCCGCTTTATAAGATCTTCCTTGATGAAAGCCCCCGGTTCATAGGTGGCTATATACCTGGCAATGCTAACGGTCTTCAGGAGGAACACCGTGGAAACCACAAACACACCTAGCTCTTTTATCTTCCTGACGAGTTCAACGAGCCGATTCATGTCAAAAACGTAAGGGGTCATGACGAATTCTGCACCCGCTTCTATCTTCTTCTTTACTCTATCGATCTCTTGAGCGAGAGATTGGTCATCCACAAAGGAGCCCAGGGTACAGCCCAAGGTGAAACTCGGGCTGCCGTCCAATTCGAAGCCGGCCATATCCTTCCCGCTTTCAAGGGATCTGATTGCCTTCAGAATTGCTATCTCGTCCAGATCATCTATCGACCTGGCATCCACATGGTCGCCGGAGGCCATGTTTTCACCCTTGACTACGACGAGGTTTTCAACTCCGAGGACATGGGCTGCCAGGACATCTCCCTGTATGGCCATCCTGTTTCTGTCTCTACCATATACATGTATAAGGGGGTCGAGCCCCTGCTGCCGCATCAGCACTGCACCTCCAAGGGCGTTCATTCTCATGACGCCGTTGTCCATGTCAGGTATCACGACACCATGGACCCGTTCTTTGATCCTGCGGGCATTGTTCACCATCCCCGAGATATTTACACCCTTGGGCGTGTTCATGTGGGCAAGGACCACGAATTCCCCTGAAGACAATCGTTTTTTGAAGCTCATAGGTCACCTCTTCATTTTTGCTTCCTAAAAGGGTTCAACTGCAAAGGCTGATTTTCGAATTCTGTAACACTTTAGCCTTTTGAAATGCCTCCTCAGATAGGGAGAACGGGTGATGATGCCTTTTCTGGAGTGACTGGCGGGAGGGCGCCGTCTTTTCGCGACTTGTCAGTGGGGGA
>JAFDHO010000351.1 GCA_019308745.1 Deltaproteobacteria bacterium | reverse complement strand
AGTTCGCGGGCCACGAGACCGATGTCGATCTCCGTGATCAGCCGGTAGTACTCCTTGACGTTGTCCATCGACGCTCTGGCCATGTCGCGCCCGCTTCCTCCGCGTTCGTCCCTACGGGGTTTCTTCGATACCTACCGGCGAGCCGAAGTTTCCGCCGAGCGGGGTTTTGACTTGACATACAGGGTGGCTTTGGTATATTTTGACCTCATGGATATGAAGCCGGTGAGTAGAGCGATGGCAAAACGCGAGAACAAACGGCCAGCGATTCGGAAGATTCACATCAACCTTCCGGAAGAGTTGCACCAAAAACTTCGAGTCAGGTGTGCGCTGGAGGACATGACTATTCAAGACTTCGTATGTGCCCTAATCAAAGCCAGCGTCGAGAAAGTCGTGCTGCCAAAAACAAGGGGAGAAAAGTGAACTCGGCATACAAGGATTTCACAAAGCGTCTGAAACTCCTGATCAGCAAGAGACCGGATCTGATTACCATAACGCTTAGCAATATTTTTACGATGCGCCTCATTGGCAACAAGACCCATGGTGATCTAGCAGAAATCGCGATAGCCGAGTTTATTAATCAATACATGTACGATTTCCGTTCCGTACACGTCGGCAAAGACCTTTATCGTGCGAAGTCAAAGGAAGAAGATATTAGAATCATCAACGAAGTAACCACATCGGAATTTCCTGTCAGCCTTAAAGCGTATGGGGACGGGCCTTTGCAGCTGTCTACCGACAAAAACTTTAGAATGTTCCCTCGCCTTGAGAGCGAGGGCGCAGAGATATCGGAAAAAACCAAAATTGAAGAGGTTTTTTCCGATCCCGCATTTTCGGATTTTGATGAAATCAACGTGTTGCCCTTGATTTATGATGAGACGAGAAAACAATGTAACATCATGGTGTTCGATTATGACAAGGCCAAAAAGAATACCGTGTTGATCAAGCGTGAAGACAGAGGCCGTGGAAGAAAGCATCCAGTATATCGGTTTTACGACCAATCTGGCGGCTACATCTGCGAGGTAAGATATGGTGGCGCATCAGCAAACGCCCTACAAAGAGGGCTATGGACCCACACAAAGAACGCACTTGCTTATTTTGATAGCATTACAAGTGGATGGGTCGATTACTCTCACAACCATATCCTTGTCAAACTGTTTTCTCATGCGTTGGTCTCTTCTCAAGAAGGTCACACAATTGCCTTGGATAAAATCAGGGAACACATCGAGCGATTGAAACGAGAGCCTCAAAAATGAAACCACAACCAATCCAAAGGAATCTTTTTAGCGAAGATATCGTTACCGTCCCAGAAACGGAAGGCATCAAGTATGCAGGTTCCAAGCTGAGACTAATTCCCCATATCATTGACCTCGTTCGTGAGACGAATGCTAAAACAATCTTGGATGGATTCTCTGGAACTACAAGAGTATCGCAAGCACTGTCCCAGTTAGGCTATAGAATTGTCGCGAACGATATAGCAGTATGGTCAAAGGTCTTTGGTATCTGCTATCTGTTGAATGAACATCCCAGGAATTATTACGAAAGTATTATTGACCATCTGAATTCTTTGCCCCCCAAGCATGGATGGTTTACGGAGAATTATGGAGGGGATCCCAACAGCCGCTGGGCCAGACAGGAAGATGGCCTAAAAAGGCCGTGGCAAATACATAATACAATGAAATTGGATGCAATTCGCGAAGAAATTGATCGGATGGGATTAGACGAGGTTACCGAAGCGGTTTTGTTGACGAGTCTTATACTGGCTCTTGATTCCGTGGATAGCACGATAGGCCATTACTCCTCCTACTTAAGCAAATGGTCGCCAAGATCCTATAATCAAATGGTGTTGAAGGTGCCTCGACTCATCGTTCAGAAGGAAGAGCATCTTGTGTTCCAGAAGGATATATTTGAACTCCTTGATGAAATAGAAGTTGATTTGGCCTATTTTGATCCACCTTATGGATCCAATAATGAAAAAATGCCTCCATCGAGAGTAAGGTACTCCTCATATTATCATATATGGACGACAATTATCTTGAATGACCAGCCGGAACTCTTTGGGAAGGCTAGGAGGAGACGTGATACATCCGATATTATGGCAGCATCTGTATTTGAAGAGTTTAGGAGAAATCCTGAAACTGGCAGGTTTATTGCCGTAGAAGCGATAGAGCGCATGTTAACGCAAGTGAAAGCCAAATATATTATCCTGTCTTATAGCTCAGGTGGGCGGGCAACTGCAGAAGATCTGCAAGAGACAATAGAAAGGGTTGGCAAACTACAAAAAATTGTTGAAGTGAATTATAAGAAGAATGTGATGGCCGGTATGAAGTGGACAAATGAGTGGGTGCGGGAAGCTGATAAGCCCCACCATGAGTTCCTGTTTCTGATAGAAAAGAGTTGAATCGCGCTAGCCCTGTGTCGTCTATTTCTATAGAGATAACTTTCCAATACTTTCGCTGCCCCCTTCGGCGAGAAGGAGCGAGAGGAAGGTCTGCCGCTCGTCGAGATGGCGTTTCCTGGCGCAGTTCGTGATCCCCCAGCGGTCCCCGATGACGACCGCCGTCTCCTTGGCCCGGGTCACGCCGGTGTAGAAGAGGTTGCGGTGGTG
>JAFDHO010000111.1 GCA_019308745.1 Deltaproteobacteria bacterium | reverse complement strand
CCACCATGAATTTCTTGATCTTGATCCTGTTAGTGGTCGATATCATTATCGTTGCATTTTTCATCTCCTTCTTAAGGAAACTACGATATTTCAATAAGGGCAGATCATTCAACGACATAATAAGAATGTTCAATGCCTTTCTGGTCGACACGGACAACGTGGCAGGCCAACTCAAAGAACAATTAGATGAAAAACACCGTCTAATAAGAAGCCTCAACGAACAACTGGATAAACGGATCATGAATCTAAGCCTCTTGTTGAACAGGGCGGAGGTGTTGCTGTCCCTCAATGATCAAGAAACTGAGAATAATAACACAGATGCGCCCTCTCTTTCAAAAAAGTATTCCGAAATAATAGCATTGGCAAACAAAGGCCGTCGGCATGAAGAGATAGCCGAGCTTCTCTCAATACCCAAAGGAGAGGTAAAACTTGTGCTGAATCTGAAGGAGGCCGTTACCGGAAGGGCCCATAAACAAGGTACGCATTGATGCGGTCCCCTTATCCACTCCTTTACAAAGGGGCGATAAACGGAACTCTCCAACTTCAAAAAGAGCAAGACCTTGATTTGCCCCTTCTCTTGAGGGAAGGAGAGATCATTGAGGGTAGAGTGGTAAAACATATCGCCCCGACTAAAGCCTTGCTCCTTATCAAGGGTCGGGAAGTGATCGCGAGGACCTCTCTCCCCCTGAAAGAGGGAGAAACGGTTTCCCTTGAGGTCTTGAAGACATTCCCCGTTACCAGACTGAAACTCTTGATGGGGGGAAGTGCTGAATTTCCACCTTCACGAATTTCACAAATCCCTGCTGTCGCGAAGGAAAGTCCGTGGAGTACCCTGTTTGATATTATGCGGCACCGGGATAGACAAAAGGGACCATTAGCCCTGTTCAAGAAATCGGCACATACCATGGCCGATACCCATCTTCCAAATTATGGAGGAACACCGGAGGGAAGAACAATCCTCCTGCCCCTGACGGTTCATTTCCCCTGGGGCCGTTCAACTCTCGGCCAATTGCTGATCCGCCTGCCCCATAAGGATGAGAACCTTGGGGACCGGAAAGGAAAGGCTCAAAATCCTTACAGGTTGACCTTCCTGCTGGACCTCCTTCATCTTGGTCCGATCCGGGCGGATCTCCAGATCATCGATAAGGAGATCCGGGCAAGCTTCCTAACGGCAAGGGATGAAACCAGAAGGGTACTATCAAACAGTGTCGCAAGGCTTATTTCAATATTGAGTGAAAAGGGGTTCCTTGTTCACGACATACAGTGCCGACTCAATGACGCTGAAAGTATACAGGAGAGCTTCCTTAAGGAGATTTATGAGGGGGAAGACGAAAGTATAAACCTGTTTGTCTAACTGAAGATATGGAAAGGGAAAAGAAAGCCGTTGCGCTGAAGTATGACCCGTTCCTTGACAATGCACCCAGATTAGTTGCCAAGGGAAAGGGTCGGGTGGCTGAAAAGATCCTTGAAATTGCAAGAGAGCACGATATCTACATCCATGAAGATCCTGACATCGTAGGAATATTGTCACAACTTCATTTGAACGAAGAAATCCCTCCTGACTTGTATGTGGTCATTGCGGAGCTGTTGGCCTTCGTTTATTCCCTTGACAGGGAAAAAAAGGACCAATAGGAAATTTTTTCCGTGGAGGCACGCCCACTTCTTTTTTCTTTCATAATATCTCTTGCAATATATGGGGGTTACATTTGATAAACCATGGAACTTTTATGGCATCAATATTGCTTTCAAGACCAGCAGGAGTCCCGGATAGAATATCCTGGATATTTTCAAGCTGATCCTGTTTGAGCATGATCGGAACTTTCCAAATCTCCTCATGAAAGGAAAAAGGTGATGCTGGGAATCTACCAGTTGATTGACAGCGCCCTGGTGCAAGAGTTGAAATTTGATGCTGTCTCAAACAACCTTGCAAACATCAACACAAATGCCTTTAAGAAAGATGTCATCTCTTTCAACAGGATGTTGACCCTGAGAAACATTTCCACGATCGACCTTACCCCCGGCCCCGTTCGTTATACCGGGAACCAACTGGACATCGCGCTGGAGACCCCGGGTTTTTTCGAGGTGCGGACGTCTGAAGGAATTCGTTACACCAGGGACGGCTCCTTTACCATCAATGAAGAGGGGTTGCTGGTGAATCAGAATGGAGACCACATTATGGGAGACAACGGAACCATACAAATAACCGGCGAGAGGGTCACAATAGAAAGGGACGGCCGGGTCATATCCGAGAACAGCCTCGCCGGTAAAATAGTCGTAGTAGATTTTGATGAACCTTCTCTCCTGGTAAAAGAAGGCCGGTCATATTACCTTTACAAGGGGGAAAAGAAGGACATACGCCCGGCTGAGGAGATTCAAATTCAACAGGGCTACTTGGAAGGATCTAATGTCAACCTCACAGAGGAGATGATAAAGATGGTGGAGACTATGAGGGCCTATGAGTCGGTTCAAAAGGCCGTACAATCCATAGATGAAATGAATAGCAAGATGGTCAACGATGCCGGATTGCTACAATAGAGGGGGTTTGCGTTATGTTGAGAGGGCTATGGTCGGCGGCATCTGGAATGGCTGCCCAGAAGTTGATGATAGATATTATTGCCAACAATCTGGCAAACGTCAATACTGTGGGCTTCAAGAAAAGCAGGGGTGAATTCCAGGACCTGATGTACCAAACAGTAAAACAGGCCGGGTCCGTAACCTCCGGCGGCGGTCAGGTCCCTACCGGTATTCATGTCGGCATGGGGACAATGCCTCTTGGAGTTCAAAAACTTTTTATGCAGGGCAATTTCAAGGAGACCAAGAATGAATTGGATTTGGCCATTGAGGGCAGGGGATTCTTTAAAGTCCTGAGTAACGACCAGGAGCTATATACCAGGGCCGGCAATTTTAAATTAGATGCGGACGGAAACGTCTGCACTTCAAACGGAGACAGACTTCAGCCGGAAATAACCGTCCCATCGGGAACTGTATCCATTCACATTGATAAGACCGGGACCGTGACGGTCTTTGATAGCTCCGGCACAGGGAGTTCTCTGGGGGTCATAGAACTCTACACCTTCCCCAACCCTTCCGGGCTCTTCAGCATGGGCCACAATCTGTATCGACCGACGGATGCGTCAGGAGAGGCAATCCCCGGCATTTCAGGCAGTGATGGGGTTGGGACCATAGTGCAGGGGTTTATCGAGATGTCCAACGTGGACGTCGTGGAAGAGATGGTGGCCATGATTATCGCACAGCGTGCTTATGAAATAAACAGCAAGGCCATACAAACCGCGGACAGTATGATGCAAATGGCCAATAACATCAGGAGGTAGTGAATATGATGAAGAGGGGTGGAACCATTATCGCCCTGTTATGCCTCTGGTGGATTTTCCTTTCTGCCCCTCCGGTATTCGGCATTGAGCCGGAGGCAGAGGGAAAATGCAAACCGGGGTACCAGTGCCTTTCAAAAGAGCGACTTATGGAGGTCTTCAAGGGTTATCTTTCCCGGCACTGGGCAAAACCCGGCCTGGACATCCAGGTGTCCAAGTTTAGGATCCGTGGAAACAGGTCCGTCCCCGTGGGGAATCTGGATATCCGGGTATTTCAAAAGGACAGGAAAGAGCTAAGAGGGTATGTCAGGCTGGTCGCCCTTATTGTCATTGAAGGAGAAGTAAAAAGCAGGTTGGTCCTCTCCGGCTGGGTCGATATCTTTGACTCGGTCATTTGTGCTTCCCGGGACCTAAGGAAGGGGGAGATTTTAGGCATTGAAGACATTTATCTGGAGCGGAGAAATATCTCTCGTCTTTCTCCCAGCGTTCTGAGCGACGTTAACAAGGCCCTCGGGCTAATGATAAAGCATAATGTTAAAAGGGGTTTCCTTATCAAAACCTGGATGTTGCAAAAGGAGCCCGTTGTAAAAAGGGGGGGTATTGTCACGATCGTGGCGGAATCCAAGGCCGTGAAGGTGACAGTCCCGGGACGGGTTTTGGAAAAGGGATATATGGGGCAGCTTGTCATGGTGCAAAACACCATGAGCAAAAAACGCATATATGCCAAAGTGACCGGTAGTGACACCGTAAGAGTCGATTTCTAGGAGTGAACATGATCTTGAGGAAGTATTGTATCTTTTTTCTTATATCGCTTCTGAGCGGTTGCAGCACATTGCCTTTGAAGACATCGGATCTGCCCGACATCAAGACAATTAAAGAACCACGGGTACCTCTTCCGGCCCCTCCAAAGGCGGAGGAAGGGTCATTGTGGTCAGAAGACGATGGCATAATGCTCTATCCTCACAGGAGAGCAAGGAAGGTGGGAGACCTGATCATCGTGAGGATCGTGGAGGATCCAGAGGCTGAATTGAACGCCAACACCAAGACGAGCCGCTCATCCACCATAGAAGCCAAGCTAAAGTTCCTGGGTTATATGGGGGCACTGGCGGAAGCAAACAGCCGCCTGGCTCAGATCCCGGGAGAAGACGACCTTATAAACGCCTCTTTGGGTTCAAGTTTTGATGGAAAAGGAACAAGCGACAGGGAAGGTCATGTCAAGGCCTATGTCTCGGCCATTGTTGTAAAGGTCTTCCCCAACGGGAACCTTTTCATAAATGGTAAGAGGGAGATCAAAGTCAATAATGAAACTCAATACATCACCATCTCGGGCATGGTAAGACCTGAGGATATCAGTGCCACTAATGAAATCTCCTCCACTTATGTGGCAAACGCGAGGATTACTTACTCTGGTATCGGCCCCCTGGCAGACAAACAAAAACCCGGCTGGTTGGGGAGGGTAGTGGATCATGTCTGGCCGTTTTAGTGTCTTGCTCCTTATCCTTATTATCCAGGTCTTCCTGATTGCTCCTTCAGCCCAAGGTGTAAGGGTAAAGGATATAACCACCATTAAGGGAATAAGACCAAATCAGCTCTTTGGGTACGGACTCGTGATCGGCCTTAACGGCACTGGAGATAAGGGAGGCTCGAAAGCCACCATACAGTCCCTGGCAAATATGCTGGAAAGAATGGGGATTCAGGTAAGGGCCGACGATCTTAAGGCAAATAACGTTGCTGCGGTCATGGTCAGCGCATCCCTCCCGGCCTTCGCAAGAATAGGAAAGAAAATCGACGTGACACTGTCTTCTGTCGGTGATGCCAAGAGCCTTCAGGGCGGAACACTGCTGTTGACTCCTCTGCTGGGTGTGGACGGAAAGGTTTACGCCTTAGCCCAGGGGCCTGTGTCCATCGGGGGCTTCAGTGCCGGAGGAGCCGCGGGAGGGGGTATTACCAAGAACCATCCTACTGTCGCAAGAATTAGTGGCGGCGCCACTGTGGAAAGGGAGGTCCACTTTTCCCTCGAAGGCAGGAATGAGTTGACCCTTATCCTGAATAACCCTGACTTTGTTACAGCAAGCAGGGTGGCTGATGTTATCAATTCCGGCCTTCGAGGGGTCTTGGCCAGACCGATGGATTCAGGGACCATAAAAATCACCGTTTCAGAGGCCTATCGAAAAAAACTGGTTGAAGTCATTGCCAAACTCGGCAGGCTGGAGGTTGTTCCGGACTCGGTGGCAAAGGTAATAATTAGTGAAAGGACGGGGACCGTAGTAATTGGAGAAAACGTTAGTATTTCCACAGTGGCCGTAGCCCATGGGAATCTGACGATCAAGGTCAAGGAGACAAAAAACGTCTCTCAGCCCCGACCGTTTGCGCCGGAACAGCCGGTCGAAGGACCAAGCCCTCAGCAGATGGAAGGGGGTGTCATTGTCTCTCCTGGTGGAAATACAGTCGTCACCTCGGAGACAGCGGTGGACATTCAGGAGGAAAAGGGCGGGCTCCAGGTAATTCCAAAGGGAAGTACCATCGGCGAGCTTGTCAGGGCGCTGAACGCAATCGGGGTGACTCCCAGGGATCTAATCACCATTTTGCAGGCCATGAAGACAGCGGGTGCCCTCCAGGCAGAGCTGGAAATTCTATAGCAGACAGGAAAAGCATGCTGGAGAAAATTGAACCGGGGCGGTCGAGTTCAACAGGGTTTGGCGGGAATATAACGGACCGAAGGCTCAGAGAGGTCTGTATCGAATTTGAATCCATATTCCTTGCCTATATGCTAAAATCCATGAAGAGGACGATCCCTGAAAGTTCTCTCCTTGGAAAAAGCAACGGGGCAAAGATAATCTCCTCGATGTACGATAACAATCTCGCCCTGGGGCTTGCAAGAGATGGAGGCATAGGCCTTGCCGGAATTATTTACCGACGACTAAGCAAAGAAAAACATGATGAACAGTCAATCAGCTAAGTATGGAGAGGGTATCAGTTTAGCTGTTTCAAAAAGCTCTGAGGACCATGGCTCTCTTTATTCAGCGACTGGCGGGAAGGCGCCGTCTTTTCACGGTTTATCTATGGGGGAAACCCCTGGCCCCGAGCCAATGCGAGGGGAACAGCGGGAGGGGGCAAAACTCCCCCGTAGATAAACCGTAGAAAAGACCAGCCTGGGAGCCTTGGAGCGAGAAAAAGAGAGCCATGATCCTCATCCATCGTTTCATAGAGCTAAAGTGTTACAGAAGAGGAACTCCAGCCATGTCGCAAATATTTCTTGAGGACGTTGAAGGGCTTTTTTCCGTTGAGGTATCCCTTTACAGGGACTTGTTATCGTGTCTTCACAGGGAAAGGAGTTGTCTTATTGATATAAGCATCGACAAACTCTATGAGATCTCAAAAGAGAAAGAGGCGATATGCGGGAAGATCGAATCCATCCGCAGGGAGATCTCTGATGCTTTTTTGTACAAAACAGGGGAAAGCGTCTCTGATCCTTATCAGATCATGGATCTGGTGCCAGCGGTGAGCAGGAAGAAGTTTCAAGAGATAAATCAATATCTTGCGGAGATAAAGGGCGAGGTTGAGGTGCTCAGAAGAGAGAACAGGGCCATAATAGAGGAGGCGCTGGATTTTTTGGACAAAATCATATCCATAATCGCAGGGCTGCCGGCTGCCGAAACCACATACGATGCCGAATGCAAAATGATCAGGTTTGATGGCGCCACCTATCTCAGAAGGGAGGCTTGATCGTGTCAGGTATAGGTATGACGCTGAATATTGCTGCAACCGCCCTGCTGGCCCAGAAGTACGGCATGGATGTAACCGCTCACAATATTGCCAATGTAAACACTCCGGGCTATTCCAGGCAGAACCCTGTGTATTCCGCCAAGATACCCATACTACATAGAGGGCTCATTATAGGACGAGGCGTAGACACCAAGGAAATAGTAAGGTCCTATGATCAGTTCGTAGAGAACCAGCTTATGCAAAAGCGATCCGGCATGCTATCTTCCCAAGAGCTTGAGAGCTATATGAAGATCTTGGAAGGGCTGTTCAATGAAGATGCCGAAACCGGTATGGGTTCGCTCTTGGCCGATTTTTGGAGCCTGTGGCATGACATATCCAACAATCCATCAGGGGCCCCTGAAAGGATAGCAATCCTTGAGCACTCCAAATTGCTCTCCCGGCGCCTCCTCGACCTGGACGCGGAGTTGACCCGTATTCAGGAAGACCTTACCAGTTCCATCAGCGCAGGAGTCGTAAGGATTAACGAAATAACCTCACACATAGCGACCCTTAACAGACTGATCGTGGAAATGGGCGGCAGTCGCTCTGTCAATGATATCATGGATCAAAGAAATACCCTGGTATCAGAGTTATCAGGATATATGGATATAAAGACATTTGAACAGGAAAACGGCTCAATCACCATTATTTCGGCCAGGGGCTGTATCCTGGTCCAAGGAAACAGCAGCTATGACTTGCAGATGGGCGGCAGCAACGGAGACAGGGTCCAATGGCAAGGATCAAACGGTTCAACAGTAGATATTACAAACTACATTAGTGGGGGCAGGCTGAGCGGCTGGTTAGACATGAGGGATGAAATATTGACCAAATACATGCTGGATCTGGATGCCATGTCCAAGGAGTTTATATGGTCGGTCAATCGTCAGCATAGCCAAGGAGTTGGGTTGAAGCTTTTCCAACCTGGAACTACCATCACAGGCACTTATCAAACCGTCGCCAACCGGCTTGATACCCTCTCATTCGGTGACAGGATCCAATTCATTCAGGATAGTTTCAATCTGTGGGTTGAAGACCGCACGGATCCTGATAATCCGAGAATAAACTCTGTTTCAATAGACCTGAGCGGTCTGGATATAGATTCAAAACTGTCCAACCTTGCCGATTCCATAAACAAGCAAATATCCGCTTCAGGCCTAACCGGTGTCGTTGTAAACGGCTCGGGGGCAGCCATAAAGTTCACAGCGCTGAACGATTATGCCTTTGGATTTTCTGATGATGCTAGTGGTATACTTGCAGCCCTTGGGGTTAATACCTTCTTCCATGGCTCAGGGGCGGGATCCATTGGTGTAAACGGCGTCCTGACCGATACTGACTATATCGCAGCAGGCCGGATAGGGACAGCAGGAGAATATACAAAGGGAGACAACACCAATTCAATGGCCCTGGCCGACCTTCAATATCGTCTCGTTGAGATATCTCAATGGACCTGCGACAGAGCCGACGGCAATAAAGAGGGCAGCGTTTCCACAACCATTGAAAGCTACTACCATGCCCTCGTCGGTTCCACAGGAATAGCTTCCAGGGCAGTATCCCGGAGAAGGATCTTTTGCGAAACAATGGTCAATAAGTTGACCGAGGTGCGGGACAGTATCTCCGCCGTTTCTCTGGATGAGGAGATGGCCAACCTTATTAGGTTTCAGCACGCTTACAGTGCCGCCGCCAAACTTATCAGTGTATCGGATGAAATGATGGACAACCTGCTCAACCTGAAGTAAGGCATCAGGAGTGCATTTATCATGCGGGTAGCAACCAGGACTATTTATGACATGATAAAATTCAACCTGGCCCGAATCACCGAACAATTGAACAGGGCCAACAGGGTTGCCACCACCGGCAAACGCATCACGACCCCTTCAGACGACCCTACGGGTCTTCAACAAACGCTCAATATAAGATCTAGCGTGTCCAACATCGGACAGATTCGACGCAATATCAACATGGGGAAGGCGTGGCTTGCAGCATCTGAAAGCGCCCTGAACAATATTCTAGACCTGATCTCCGACACCAAGGCCCTTTCTGTGCAGATGTCGACAGGTACAGCCAACGCAGAACAAAGGGCCTTGGCGGCCAAGGAGGTGCAAAACGCCCTGAAGGAAATCATATCACTTGCCAATACCGAGATCGACGGTCGCTATATCTTTTCAGGCTCCAAAACAGATACGGCCCCCTTTGATCAGGACGGAACATACTACGGAGATGGCAATGGCTTTAAGATCAAGATAGGAAAAGACGCCACGGTGGAGGTGGGAAGCGCCGGAAGTAGTGTCTTCCAACCACCCGGTACAGGGAGCAACGGGGACATTTTTCGCACCATGAACGATCTGAAGACCGCACTGGAGGCAAACAACACCTCAGGGATTCAACAGGCTATTGAGAACCTAGGCGATCTCTTCAACCATATTTCCGTCAAGGCTTCTGATATTGGATCCAAGATGAAAAGAATGGAAGTGAAGGAAAACATTCTTCAAGATCTCAAGATAGCAAATACCGAGCGACTGGCCGGTATTGAAGATGCAGACATTACCGAGGCGATCACTGACCTTAGGGCAAAAGAGCTTGCCTATCAGGCGGCCCTGGCTTCTTCGGCCCAAGTGATGAAATTGAGTCTTGTTGATTATTTGTAGTGGGCTCATATCCTGTGATTTGATTTAGGCCTGGTGCTGCCAAGACCATTAACCTGATGTGCCATGGAAGGCCTATGTTGATATTGACGAGGAAATTGGGAGAACGGATCACCGTTGGGGAAGATATTGTCATTAGCCTGCTTGATATCAAAGGCTCTCAGGTCAAATTGGGTATTGAGGCACCCAGGCACATCAGTATCCATCGCCAGGAAATATATGAGAGAATTAGGCAAGAAAACTTGAAATCATCCGAGGTGCTCGCCGCTGATCTTTCCAAGGCCGTGTCCTTTGTGCAAGGCTGTAAGTCCGGGGGTAAGGAGATTTGAAGATCGAGACCACAAGATTCGGTACGGTCAACATCGACGAAGAAAAAATTATTGAGATGCCGATGGGCATGCTGGGGTTTCCTGATAGCAAACGATACTTCGTAATGAAACACCGGGAAGGGTCTCCCTTCCTGTGGTTTCAATCAATTGATGATCCTTCCCTGGCCTTCGTCATCACAAATCCGGTCCTCTTTTCAGAGGACTACCGGGTGGATTTGGAAGGGGTCCTTGAGGAACTATCCTGGAATGAAGACGGGGTGGATTCGCACCTGGAGTTATATGTCGTTGTGAATGTCCCGAGGGGTGCACCTGAGAAGATGACCGCCAACCTCATAGCCCCCCTCCTTATAAACAACACCAAGCGTCAGGCGTTCCAAATAGTGATCCATCCAAGCCCTTACTCCCACAAGACACCTCTCATCAGTCATTAATGACTCGAGAGCTTTTCATAACCTTCCAAGAATTGTCAATTCACGAATGGATATGCATAAACATCTCTGAAGAATTAGGCAATTTCATCAGTTTTGGAGTGATGTAACTGGTGGTAGAAATATTTCATGCAGTCTGAACGCGTTAGAATACCTATTATGATGCGCCCCTTTTCCAGTACGGGTAACCTCCCGATATCATGCTTGACCATCAGTCGAGCCGCCTCCACAGGACTTTGCCACGGGTTTATCCATTTCACCTCACTGGTCATGAAGGCGCGGACCGGGGCAGAAAGTTGTTTCTCTTTCCGAATCTTCTTGAAATCTCGACGAGAAAGGATGCCAACCAGAGTGTCATTTTCAACCACCGGTATTCCGGTGCAGCCTTTCTCCCTGAGGAGAAGCGCTGCATCCTTCATCGGGGATTGAGGCCCTACCGCATAAACAGGTGAAGACATCAAGTCCCTGACCTGTATCGTATACCCGTTTTCCCCTCGCAGCCAATTCAATATCTTTTCAGCTATCTCTTCAGGGCCCATGCCCTTCAATACTGCGGAGCCGGCTCCTGTGTGACCCCCTCCCCCAAGCTGCCGCATCAAAGCGCCTATATCAGGGCCGTGGGTTGTGCTGCGGGCAATGAGTATGCATTTATCTTGGTTGTGATCATCGAATATACCAAAGACGGCATCGGTATTCAATATATCGAGACACATCTGCACCACCGCTGAAAGGCCTCCGACATACTCCTTTACCCGACCGGAGGTTATACCGATGTTACAGCCATTGATCTTGAGCCTCTTCGAGTTCTTCAGCATTTCAAACAGGATATCTTTTTGCTTTTGGCCAAAGGACTGGCGCAAGAAGGAGTTCATTACAGAGAGATTAGCCTTCTTTTCCATTAAAAAGGCGGCAGCACGGAGATCATGGACCGTTGTGGCAGGGAAGGTGAGGTTCCCAGTATCCTCATAAATCCCGGCAAGAAAGAGGGTCGCATGGATAGGGCTCAAAGGCTTGTCCTGTTCCATGATCCGGCGAACCATCAGCGTGACAGTCGCCCCAAGATAGTCGGTAAGCTGCCAGTGTGAGGCTATGTCTCCCATACCTGGATGGTGATCCCACAGAAGGATTTCCAGGTCGTCCCTCTCCCTGAGGGGTTGTAGCAGCCCTTCTAGGCGATACCAGGAATTGGTATCCACCACGATAAGGCTCGTGACAGAGGCCAAATCTATTTCTTCGGCCCTGGCAAGTTCCAAGATGTCTTTATGCACGGAGATGAACGCCTTTACATTGGAGTTAATGGACTGGGGAACGACTGGCAGCGCATTTGGGTACAAAATGGCCGCTGCAACAATAGAGGCTAGTCCGTCGAAGTCAGTATTTCTATGGGTGGAGATAATCTGCATTCTTCTTTCTTGGCTCAACTCTTTATCAGAGCCGAACCTTCATTTTTTCGAACTCCTGTCCCAGCAAATAGCCCGACTGACAGGGATATTGCTCGTTAGATACCGTCAACACTTTGACGTTCAAAAAAGAAGAAAGGGCACTGTTCTCGCCCGAATTACCAATACCAACTCCCATCACCACTCGCTGTACAGTCTCTTCTCGACTTGCTCCCACGAGACCTTCAGGTGCTCGACCGCGTCCAAGGCAATATCTATGTGGATTTCCATGTATCGCTCAAAGTTTTCGTTGTGCATCTTTTTGTCCTTGATCCCATTTCGGCGAAGAGGCATATCAGAGACGAGCATCACCGAACCTATTGGGATCTCATAGGCATAGGCCACCGAAAAAAGGGTTGCCAATTCCATATCTATGGCCAGAATGCGCTGTTTTCTCAAATAGCGCACAAAGGTGTCATCGAATTCCCATAGTCTGCGATCTGTGGTATACATGATGCCGCATCTCGGGGTGAACCCCATTTTCTTTACAGCCCCGATACAAAAGCTATTAACTGATGAGGAAGGTATTGCGGGGAATTCTGGTGGGAGGTAGTGACGGCTCGCACCTTCACCCCGAATTGCAGCAGATGGAACTATCAAGTCCCCAATCTCGAGGGTATCCTCGATCCCGCCGCACATTCCCAGCATGAGGACCGCCTTTAGGTTATCCAGGAATGCAAGACAGTTTATGAGTAAGGCGGCCTGGGGCGAACCAATGCCGAACTCGATCATTGAACAGTTGATCTCCGGAGCATTGACGATTGAGAAATTACCTTCGTGATACTCCCCATGTGTTCGGCATTCAAAAGCCTCCACATACTGCTTGAAATTGGTGATCAGCAGGAAGCCACAAAACTGCTCCAGTGGGGAGTTCGTGTATCTTTCCAGGGTCTGGCGGATATAATCGTGCTCTTTGAGCCTCAATATGTTCCCTTCCTTCCGCATTCTTAACGAGATTATGTAGAAGCACAAAATGTGCCAATTTTTGACTGTCGCTGATAGAAACTGAAATGTCACGAAATCCCTTTAGCTTATCGCTATCAGTATTCTGCGCGTGAATACAGGATTTATCAATCCATAGGGTGAAAGATACGGTTAGCTTTGGTTTATTCCGGAAATCATGTTAAAAAACACCGACTTTGATTTGACCTTGGAGCGTGTTTGATGAAGACAAAGTATGGCAACATACTGGACCAGGTCGGCTGTAATTATCCCGCCCCTTGTCCATTTGCTCACCCCCTTGACTAACATCCCCCCGTCAAGAATTTGACGTTATGAAGTATGGAATTTTGCACCCCCGGCGCCTTGACTCCTAGATTTTACGTAACACTTTAGCCGTTTGAAAAGCGATTCAGAGAACTCGGTGATGGACGAACGGGGGTGATGATGCCTTTTCTTGCGTTCCGAGCCTCCCGGGCTGGTCTTTTCTGCGACTTA
>JAFDHO010000110.1 GCA_019308745.1 Deltaproteobacteria bacterium | reverse complement strand
TGTCAGGAGTTGATTGTGCCGGTGATGTTTCCTGTCTTCCATCCCGGGCGGCAGGGGTTTTCCCGCGAACCAGAAGAAATTGCTGATGGCGCCCGCGGCCACAATCTGGGGAATGCCCTTTTCGGCCGCCGCCTTGAGTCTTATCTTTCCCGAGGTAGTGGCCCCGCCAACGACGTGGTCCATCAGTTCGACCAGAGAAAAATCCAGGGAGACATCTATGAGGCCATCTCGAATTGCCTGCTCGAAGGCCTGCCCCCCCATGCCCAGGGTGTGAAACACCGCCACATCATATCCCCGTTCCTCCAGAGCCGGCTTGAGCCGCACTATGAATTTCTGCTGCGAAGTCCCCAGAGAAGTAACACCCACGGTCTTTTTCCTCTCTCTTTCCTCCTCCACCCGAGCCTCAGCGGCACCCGCTATGACCCCTGCTGCCGTCCGAAGGACATTGCGACTGATCCTGTTAAGGCCATGGAGGCCGGCCGGCCACAGCATCATGGTCAAATCAGCACTCACGTATTCGGGCTTAACAAGGGGGGAAAAGGCAATGGTAGAGAGGAGGACCTTGGGAAGCCCCAGGGGAAGATACTGCATGGCCTCGAGAGCAAGGCTGGTGCTCATGGAACCCCCTGCCGCGATGACCCCGTCCACTTGCCGGCGCTGGTGAAGTTCTTTCAGAATCCGGTACACCCCGGCTGCCATCGCAGACATCGCCCTCCCCTCGTGACCCAGTTCAATAATCTCCCGGATGGACGTGCCTGCCGCCTGAGCGACTTGGTCCCGTTCAATGGCCGGTTTGAAGGGCACCTCACCCAACACACCGACATCCATGACCTTGGCGTCATGACCTCTCTTTCGGATCTCCTCTGCGAGGTATCCTATTTCCTCGCCCCTCGTATCCAGGGTCCCTATGACGATGATCTTCTTTCCCACCTTGGTCCACCCCCAAGAATCAAACTAACGCCACTTCCTGTAACGGGAGTCAAATGGTGTCAGACCCCGTCCGGTCATTCCCTAAACAATCTCCTGTGGGGCAACTCTATGTTGAAGAGCCTTGCTGCATTTCCCCCGAGGATGAGGTTGAGGTCATCTTGACTCAGATCCAAATCCATGGCCATTTTTTCCACCTGCCTCAAGCTCCATCCCCAGATGTCGGGTTGATGCTTGGGTATTCCCCAGGGTTTGATCTGATCTGCATAACTTGGCGGATACTGGCCTCTCTGGCTGTATACCACTATGGATGCGCCCCAGTCTGTCCCCCAGATGAGCTTCTTCGGCCCGATATTGGGGTCCGCCAGGGGTCTTTCATAGAGCTTGGCCCAGTAAAGGCCTGTTTCCAGATAGACATTATCAAATGTCGCCGCCACTTGAAAGGTGTCATCCATGAATTTTTCGGACCACCAGCCCTGCATTCCGCCGTGTGCCATGATTATGGGGACGTCCGGGAATTCCCCTGCCAATTCAAATGCCAGCATTGGGTCCGTCCTTTCAGGGGCCGACAACCGTCTTGAACTCCCGGAGCTGTAGCCCGTTATGGCGCCCGTATGGTAGCTGACAGGGACCTTGTGCTTTCGTGCGATCTCCATAAACAGCCGCAGCTCATCCAATCGCTCGGGCCATGAGAGCATCCTTTTGCGGTTCGGGTGGCGGGGAAGGCCCTCGCCAATTCCCCCCTTGTAAAGGCCTGTACTCAACAATCTGTCAAGCTCCTGTGCGGCATCCTCGGCGGTCCACTCTTTTTCTCCTCTCAGGGACTTCTTCATGGTCTCGACTGGCAGACAAGTGGCAATGAACTTATCCGGATACTTCCTTACCAACTCAGCATTGAGTTCATTTGTCATGGCAAATTCGGGCTGTATGACACACATGTCAATACCGTATCTCTCCATGTCATACAACAGCCTGGGCGAATTGTCATAGGTCTCCATTAACCTCATCTCCCTGGAGAGTGTCTTGTAGTCCCCTTCTACGCCCCGTTCCTTGAACTTTGCCGCGTGTCTCTGAGAGTGCACATGGGTGTCTACAATAAGCCTCGCCCTGATGGTCATGGTTCATACTCCTCTTTTGTCATTGCTGTCCTCCGCCAAGGATCTCGTCAGCACGTGCATATCTGAAATAAAGATCCTTTCCTTCCCCTTTCAACGACCTCCTAAGACTTTACGAACCCTTCATAATGGCCGGCAAGATGAGCGCTATTCTTGGAAACACCACGAGGATGAAGAGACGAACCATGTCCGCCAGCCAGAAGGGAACGATCCCCCTGAAGATCTCGGCTATGGGCACATCCGGCGCCACACCTTTGACCACAAATACGTTCAACCCCACCGGAGGGGTTATGGCCCCTATTTCCGCCACCATGACGATGACCACTCCAAACCATATGGGGTCGAAACCCACGGACTGGATCAGTGGGTAGACGATGGGAATGGTCAGAATGATCATCGACCCCGGGTCCATAATACATCCGAGCAGCAGATATGTTAGCAGAATAGCCGCCAAAATCGTGTAAGGGTGAAACCCGTGCTCAGCAATGAGTTGTGCCATATCCATGGGGAGGTTTGTCACGGCCATGAAGTAGTTGAACACCATGGCGCCCACGAAGATGATGATAAGCATGGCCGTTGTTCTCCCGGTCTCCAGGAGGCATTCGTATACACCCTTGGGAGTGAGTCTGTTTCTTAGCAGAGCGAGCAAAAAGGCCCCAAAGGCGCCTACGGCGCCTGCCTCCGTTGGAGTGAAAAAACCGAGATATATGCCTCCCATCACGAGAAAGAACAGGAGGAGCATGCCCCAGGTCTGCCGCAGGGCTCCCAGCTTTTCCCTGGTGCTCGTCTTGGGTCCAGGCGGGCCCAGGGTGGGGTTAATGCGGACCAGGATCAGTATGGTCGAAAAATAGAGGATGACGGTGAGGATCCCCGGCAGGATCCCTGCCAAGAAGAGTTTGCCTATGGACTGCTCCGTCAGGATTCCGTAAAGGATAAACACGATGCTTGGAGGAATCAGGATCCCTATGGTACCGCCGGCAGCAATACTGCCCAGCGCCAGGCGGTCGTCGTAGTTGTATTTCTTCATACCAGGCAGGGCAACGGTCCCCATGGTGGCCGCCGTAGCGACACTGGAACCACTCACTGCTGCAAAGGCTGCACATCCCCCCACCGTGGCCATTGCCAGCCCCCCCGGGTAATGCCCGAGCCACTTATAGGAGGTGTCATAGAGATCCTGGCTCAAACCGGAGTAAAAGGCGAACTGGCCCATGAGTAGAAAGAGGGGCACCACACTCAGGATGTAATCCGATCCGACCCCAAAGGGCACGGTCTCAAGCTGCATCAATCCCGCCCCCGGATCCACGATAATAGAATAGCCCATGAAACCCACGAGTCCCAGGGCAAAGGCTATAGGCATCCTCGCAGCCAGCAGCAGGAGAAGGACCCCAATCCCCGTGATACCCGTTATAAATGGGCTTACTTCAACAGCTATTTTGTGCGTGAAAAGGGCAAACAATATCACCAAGACTATGGCAAAGGATCCGTATAAGGAGATGCATGCCTTGCCTGAGAAGGACGCCCGCACCTTCTTCATGTCTTCAAGGAATTGGACCAGCAGGACCAGCGACAGGACAGCGCAGCCAAAGGCCAGGAGATAATAGAAGGGAAAGAAGGGAACCGACAGCAGATATGAGACCTCCCCCTTTAGCCACAGCTCCCTAGCCCTGAGAATGTTGCGCCATGTGATGAGGCCAAGGAGACTGAAACTCAGGAAGGTCGTCAGGCTGTCAACGAGGTGCTGGAACCTTGGCGAAAACCTCGACAGGACAAGATCAACGACGATATGGTCCTTCTTCGTCCCCGTATAGGCCACGCCCAGGAAGACAAGGGTGACCAGCATGAATTGGACCACTTCATAGGTCCCCGTAAAAGATCGGCTGAAAAAGCGCCTTGATATGACCTCCGCCACAAGCAGGAACATAATGGCAAGGAGCAGGAAAACTCCTGCCCCATTGATGACCCTGCTCAACCGATAGGTCCCTTCCTTGAATTTTCCGAATCCCGTTTCGAATGACATCTCTCGCCCTGCGAAATGTCTCAACCCCCTCCTGCATGGACCGCCTTCATCTTTTTTTCAGGACCTCTCGAATCCCCACCTCCTTAAAGGCCTCTAAGTGACGTCTTGCAAGATCCTGGTAAATCTCCCTTGAGCCAACAAGTTGTTCCAGCTGATCAGTGCTGATCTCCTTAACAACCTTTGCCGGGGATCCCATTACGACGCTGTTGGGGGGTATCTCCGTACCGAAGCTGACAAAGCTCCCGGCCCCAATGAGGCAGTTGCTGTTGATCTTGGCCCCGTCTGCGATAATGGACCCCATTCCCACGAGCACATTGGAGCAAACCTCACACCCGTGGAGTATACACCCATGGCCGATATGTGTGTCTTTGTGGAGCAAGGTGATCTTGTCCGGAAAGGCATGAAGGACACAGTTTTCCTGGACATTCGAGCCCTTCCCGATCTTGACAGCGCCTATGTCCCCCCTCAGGATGGCCCCCGCGCCGACATAGCAACCTGCCTCTACTGTCACGTCCCCTATCAATACCGCCTGCGGATGAATAAATGCCCCTTCATCCACCCGTGGCCTTTTCCCTTCGAATTCATAGAAAGTCATCGGGACCCCTGGCTCCAATTAAGATTTGTCTGCCCTCTTGATCACATCCACGATTCCGGTGTTACCGTCTATTCTTATGGTATCCCCATCCCTGATGGAATTGGTCGCATTCCATGTCCCCACCACCGCAGGGATGTTGTATTCCCTGGCGGCAATGGCGGCATGGGTCAACATCCCGCCCGTGTCCGTAACCACGCCGGCTATCTTGACAAAGAGGGGTGTCCATGCGGTTCCCGTGTACGGGCATACCAATATCTCCCCGGCCTTGACCTTCTGAAAGTCCTGGTAGTCCATCACGACCCGTGCGGGGCCCTCAACAACACCCGGGGCCCCGGGAAATCCTTCCAGCCGCTCGGCCACAATCCTTTCCCCCCTGGGATGGAGGATCTCATCAATGATACCGAAGACTTTGGTCCCCACGGGGTCCGTCATCTTTTCCGGCACGTTTCCGAAGGTCAGGGGGGCATCCAGCCCCTCGGCCATTCGGGCGTCTTCCTTTCTTTCCTTCACTAGGTTAGGGACGAAAGCACTGTAGTGGTACCGTGCTATCTTTTCGTTTTGGATGAGGGCCTCCAGGGTTTCCACCAGCTCATGGTAGGTCATGAAGAGGACGTCTTCCGCTTTTTCAAGGAGCCCCCTCCTGTAGAGCCTCTTTCCACAGGCTATGATGGCATTTCTTAGGGCGGCCGTAGAGCCCTGATCTATGTAGAAACCATGGTCTTCCTGAAAGGCATAGGCCCCTTGAGCGCCCTTTAGGAGGCGTCTGAAGGTCTTTCTTTCATCATCGTCCTTGAGCGTGCCCTCGAAATCCGAGATGGCCTTCTCCCTCTGGTCATGGGTCTCCTTCTTTGACTCATAGAAATCCCAGCCCTCTTCCATGCGCTTGAAATAGCCCTTGATGGTATCCAGGACAGGAACCGGATCCTCTCTCCAGGTGGGGGTGGTTACATCCAGGTGTGCGGCCACCACCCTGTTACCGTATATATCGAGAAAGCGTTGAAATTTGTCCAACCAGGGCCGGGCCCCCTCATTTCCCGCCAGCTTTGCGAGGAGTTCCCCGCTATCAGTACTGGCGATGGTGTCTTTGATGTCACATTGCTCCGCCAGCTTTGCCAATCCCCACATCTCCTCATCCGTCTGTGTGGCAATGCTCTCAAAGCCCCTCAACATGTTGACGAAATCCTTTTCCTCCAGCCCGTGCTTGTTGCAGAAATCTTCAAAGGTAAAATAGACCGCGTCTGCCGGATACATAAGCATGAAGTGGATTTCCCAATTCCTCCGATTGATCCTTTCCGCCCTCTTGAGGTGCTCAAGGAGGTGTGGAAGGATCAGTTTGTCAGCATCAACACAGTTCAAGGTGTCCAGGTTGGAAATGACCTCCTGGATATACTTCTGGTAGTACTCGTCCCAGTGGTCGATACAATACTCCACCAGCTTGCCGAATTCCGGCTCCCGCTTCTTGATCTCCTCGGGGTCATCAATCAGGGCAAAGCCAATGTAGACCCGCCCCTTGTGTATCTTGACGTGACCTCCCTTTGATGAGGGCAACTTCGTTTCCTCTGCCGCCACATGGTACCCCCAGGCATGGTGTGCCTGAAGGGTAGTCATACCCATGGGAGAGATCGCATAGGGCTGGTGAAGGTCATCACGGAACCAGAAAATGGATTTGTCGAAGTCCGTATCCGGACGCAAAGTTCTCAAAGAAGATATGCTCCTGTCTATCATCTCCGGTTACCCCCTTTCTTAACGTTATTCACCCCTTTCTCGGATTCCACCTCAAAAACGCCTACTTTTTATCGCGCCATTCAACTTTGGGCTCACCATCCTCCTTTCTCACAGTGATCCATTTATCTTGCAGCAGGGGATTCGTAAAAGGAAAATCAGATCTTATATGGAGCCCTCTGGTCTCTCTTCTTTCGAGTGCCGTGACAAATATCATTTCACCGCATTCCATGAGATCAAGAACTTCCATTGTCCTCATGAGGTCATGTGAATCGCTGGCAACCACCGTGTTCAGGGCCTTTTCCTTCAAGTCTCCGAAATACTTCAATCCGGCCTTGAGCAAGGTCTCTGATCTCACGACCGTTCCGGCATAGTCTTTCATTATCTGCTGAAGCGCAAGGTTGGCTTCTTTCCAACTGGGGCCATACTGCCTTTCAACAAACCCAGAGTAAAGGCAGGCCCGCTCATTGACCAAGGGATTCTGCTCAGCTTTTTGAAAACCGGTAAGACCTTTCGCCCTGTTTGCTGCGCTCTGACCGGCTATCCACCCGAAAGTTGCCGCGCCTGCTATATCGGCCCGAAAATTGCCGACCGGATCACCGGCAGCATAAAGGCCCCTTACGCTGCTTTCAGCGTTGAGGTCTATGTCAATGCCACGACCTATCAGATGAGGCTCGTATTGCATAAACTCCACCATGTGCTTCCGCACGTCAATGCCTTCCTCTTCCATGTAGTTGAGCATTGCGGTCAGACCCTCGTTCTCCATGCCCCAGAGCATGTACTCGATATCTTCCTCGGCTGTCTCCGTGCAGTCTATGTATGCGGGGCCTCTCCCCGACCTGTGCATGTCTGTGAAAACAGAGTTCCATACATCTGATGTTATATCACCCAGCTCTTTTGTCGGTTTGGTTACGAAAGGGCCTATGGGCTTTCTGTGCGGGTCTTTGTACACCCCGATCCAACTCGATTTCCCACACCGCGCAAGAAATTTCGGCCCCGCATGCCTGTTGGGGAATTCCATGTTAACCAGTTTCGCATCTGCCCTGTAGGCTATGGCTTGGGCGGCTCCCGTGCAACTCGGGCAGAAAGCGGTATTGAATAACCACCCCGGGCTTGGCGCCGCCGGATACAATCTGCTCGCAGAGCCCGTGGTGAGAATAACACTCTTTGTTCGGCACACCTTCAGGACAGGTTCTTCCTGCCTGATACTCAGGCCGATGGCTCCAATGACCTCGCCCTCGCTCGTAATGACATCTGTGATCGGAAGGTGGTTCTCGATAATAACTCCACGCCTTTTTGCCTCCCTGGTGAGAACTTCCTTCTGGTTATGCCCGGCATACTTTAGCCAGATGCGGGGTCTCCCAGGAAAAGCATGGCCCATGAATTCCCACTTCCCCCTTGGCCTCATCGAAATGCCCCAGGCATCCCAGTCTCTTACCCTATCAAAGGACTGCTCCAGAAACTTGATGGTGTGGGTGCTGTCGTGATATCCCCCGATCAGGCTGTTTTGGGTCTCTTTAAGAATAGGTTCAATGTCGTTACCATGAACATCGGGGATATAGCAAAGAAAATGGTCGTTTCCAGTTGCTCCCGACCCACTTCTTTTGGTATTGGCCTTCTCAGCCACGAGGACACTTACTCCCTGTTCAGCTGCATTTATTGCAGCCATAAGGCCTGCAATGCCGCCTCCTACAACCAGGACGTCCGTTTCAATGGGTGTCTTGTCTATCTCAATCATGCAATTGATCCCTCCTTGGTCAAGCTGCCCGGCTTTTCCCGAAACACCCTTGAGGGGAAACCGAAGCTGTCTTGTGACATCATTCCTGAGCAGTCCCGGCAGGAGCATCAACGTAAAGCATCATGGCAGGCAGAGGAATCCTCAGCTTTATTGCTTCCTGCTTACAGTCCAAGACACATGAATTACAGTGCCAGCACTCTTCCGGGTACCTTATCTCAGGGATTTGTTTTTTCTCTACAACGCGAAACACATCCGTGGGGCATATATCAGCGCATACCCCGCATGCATTGCATTTCTCTTCAATGATGATCGGTGGCATATCTTCCTCCTCCCAAAATAACGACAGAATATGATTGGCTTCTTTTATAATCCTCAATATATCTTACCTCTTAACCCCCGACAAACCCCTAGATCACTCGGGCGGCATGCCTGGACGGTTCTGACGAGAACAATTTGCGACACCCGAGGTAATCAGTGCCAGGCCATTTACTCAATTCTTCTCACGCCACCCTGTTTGGCTTCGGCATCCCGCTTCGGATGGCACGTATCGGGTTCTACCTTTCGCCACCCATGACGAGCCAGCATTCTGTAAACAGTGGAAGCCGCCACCGGTCTGCCAAGTCGCTGTTGCAGGGCAACGTGAATCGGCGGGACCACCAACACACCTCCTGTTTCCGCCTTCTTGACCCATGGCTTAAGAAACTCCGCTTCTTCTTCGAGCGTAAGGCTTTGCCGCCGACGTCCTCCCCAGTTCCCCTTGAGAACCGGTTTTCCTTCAACTTGATCGCGAATCTGCCTCTGCATCCGAACTACCGTCGCAATACCCACACCCAGCACTTGAGCTGTCTGAGCGTTGGAAACACTACAGAGCTTTGGTATAAGAATACTCAGAGCGGTTCGAAGCTCTCGCGCCGTAGTAGCTTCCCTTACAAGTTGTTTCGACACATTAACCATGTCTTCAGTAAAATTTGCTGGCCTGGCCATTTTCTGTTTGTACCTCCTTGATAAAAACTTCGACTATTATGGCACAAACAGAATTATGCATTAACATCATCTTGATTGCAAATTGGAATTAGAATGAGTCCTTCACGGAAAAACGTGAAAGACCGTATTTTTGTTTCATGCTCTCAGACTCTTGCCTCAATTTCTTCCGTAGAGACGTTTTAGGTGCGGCGCACGCAGAAAAGCTCCATGCCATATTTCCGCTGCAAGGTCCCTGCTATTCCTCTCGGAGCAAAAAATATCACCATAATGGTTATGGTGCCCAGGATGATCAAGTTGTATCCCACATATTCTGAGAGGAACTGTTGCAGCAAGACAAATATGAGGGCCCCGATAATGGGTCCTTCTATTGTCCCAATACCACCTATGATCACGATGAATAACAAGTTGACGGTCCATCCGATTCCAAAGGCCTCAAAAGGTTGGATAAATATCGTATTCAAGTACAATATTCCCGCTGCCACACCCGTGATAAAGGCACTGATCAGGAAACATGTAAATTTACAACGAAACATATTAACACCCAGTGCCTCAGATGCCACGTCGTTATCTCGTATGGCCATTAACGCCAGGCCAAGGTTCGAGCGCAGCAGGATATAGACCAGGAGCACTGATACAATGCACGTAATTACTGCCCCGTAGTAGATATATGACATGGAGAGCCGGTAGGCCGGTTGAATAAAAAGCCCCATACCGTATTTCACATAACCCCAGTTGCTGAAGCAAATACCCAGTGTCTCACCTATCACCCACGTCCCAATGGCGAAATATACGCCTTTCATCCTAAAGACGGGAATCGATATGATGATGGCAAGCAGGACCGACATAATTCCTCCCAGAAAGACACCCAGAAAGACAGGGAAATGGTAATAAAGCGAAAGAACTGCGAGGGTATAACCCCCTAGACCAATAAACATCTGCTGGCCAAGGGAAACCATTCCCGAATAACCTGCCAGGAGATTCCACATGGATGCCATGGCAACGAAAACACATACCTGCAAGGCGACATTAACTACATATCGTGTCGTCCAGAGAGGGATCGTCGCCAGGACCACGACCAACAGGATCAGTACTGCTGTCCTAATGATGCCTTTCTTGTTTGGCCCCATTAGCCGGATCATCTCCGTCCCCAAAGCCCTTGTGGCCTTATGGTAAGTACGAACAGCAGGATCAGGTATCCGCTGAGCAGCTGAAACCCTGGCCCAATAATCCTTCCGCCTGCAAGTTGAGACACACCCAGTATCATGCCACCCAAAAAGGTCCCTGGTAGGCTACCCAGTCCTCCAATGATTACCACTCCAAAGGCGATGATCAGGTATTGTGTGCCTGAGTGGGGATAGAAGGTAAAGGTCATCCCCACAAGGACACCTGAAATAGCTGCCGTGACCGCCGCAATCCCCATGGCCACGGCATAGATCCTCTTGGGGTTGATCCCCATCAATTTGGCACCGGATAAGTCATCGGAAGAGGCATATATGGCCCACCCCGGGTAGGTCCTTTTCATGAATTGATCCAGCAGGATCAACACCACTAGCCCTGCGGCAAAATTGACCAGGTATATGATTGGGATGTGAAAGGTACCGAAGACACTTATGCTTTTCACTATGAAGCCGGTCTTGAGAGTCCTGGCATCCGGTGTAAAAACGAGTAATAAGGCATTTTGGATAATTATGGATAGCCCAAAAGAGACCATGAGAAAGGGCTCCATACCCCTTTGCATGACCCGGTTGAAGAGAAAGGTCTGAATGAGATAACCTATGAAGAACATGAGGGGAAGCACCAAGAAGAGCGTCACCAGGGGATGAAGCCCAAACAACTGGAGGAAGAGGAGGCTGAAGTAGCTCGAAAGGATCATGAGTTCGCCGTGGGCTAAGTTTACCTGCCTCATAATACCAAAGACCAAGGAGAGGCCTATCCCTACAACCCCGTACAACCCTCCCAGCAAAATCCCGTTTACGATTGGTTCCAAGTATGCGGTCATTGATATCTCAACACTTCCTGTGGATTGCTTTGAAAGGGCCTCCAAGACCATTCAAGATCGGAGCTGAGAAGTTCCACGATATCCAACCTGCTGATATAACAATCAAATACCAAAGTAGGCCTTGTTCACAGTCTCTTCCGTGAAATATCGGGGATTTCCCTTCAAGGTAATTCTTCCTTCCTGGAGGATATAGGCGTAATCAGCCACCTTAAGGCTTCGCTTTACGTCCTGTTCAACGAGCACGGTCGTGGTCCCTTCCCTGTTAATTCTCTTTACTGCCCTATAAAGCTCCTTGACAACGATAGGACTAAGGCCTAGGGAGATCTCGTCGAATATTATGAAACAGGGGGTTGACATCAGTGCCCTGCCTATGGAAAGCATCTGTTGCTCTCCGCCGCTTAATTCCGTCCCTTTCTGGTTGATCCTCCCTTTCAGGGCTGGAAAGAGATTGAAGACGGTCTCCAATGTGTCTCTTCTCTTCTTTCTCGCCTTACTCCGATAAGACCCTATGAGGAGATTCTGCCTTACCGTCAGGCTCGAAAATATCTTTCTGCCCTCCGGCACCAGGGCCATTCCCATGTCAACGATATCGTGGGGCTCTTTACAGTCGATTCTTATGCCGTCAAACTTGACCGTGCCTGCACTTGGCTTTAAGATACCTGAAATGGTCTTGAGTAGCGTGGACTTTCCGGCACTGTTCGCACCCATAAGAGATACGATCTGCCTTTTTTCCACGTCCATCTCAACCTTTCTGAGGGCTTGGAACTCCCCGTAAAAGACGTCAAGGTCCCTTATCTCAAGCAGGGGCATCAATCTTCCTCGTCACCCAGGTAAATCCTTTGGACCTCCTGGGACCTGAAGGCATCTTCGGGTCTTCCGCAAAACAGGCTTTTTCCAAAGTTCATGACAAGAACCTTATCAGGCCCCTTGGTCATTGCCATTACGATGTGCTCCACCCACAGTACTGTTACGCCGTCTTTCCTCACGGAACGGATTATTTCGAGTACCTCTTCCACTTCCCCTTCATTAAGCCCGCCTGCCACTTCATCAACAAGGAGGAGAGAAGGTTTCGTGGCGAGGGCCCGGGCCAGTTCCAACCTCTTTCTGTCCAAAAGGGTCAGAGATCCCGCAATGGCGTCTCTCTTGGGAAGAAGTCCCGTCTTATCCAGTACTGCCTCACAGCTATCTCTTGCTTGTCTGTAGGGCATTCCTCCCCCGTAGACGGCACCCACCAGGAGGTTTTCCAACACGGTCATGTTCAGGAACGGCTTGGGAATCTGGTAGGTCCGCGCTATGCCAATGCGGCATCTCCGGTAAGTCTGGAGGTGAGTGACATCTCTTCCATCAAAAATGACTTCGCCCTGATCCGGCCTGATTTCTCCGGTTATGAGGTTAAAGGTAGTTGTCTTTCCTGCACCGTTCGGGCCTATGATACCCAGGATTTCCCGGCCTTCGACTTCAAAGCTCAGGTCATGGACTGCTGTTACTTTTCCAAAGGATTTGGTCAACCTGTTTACCTTTAGTATCCCGGGCAAGGCATGCTCCCTGTCTCGAATTAACGGCATTCTTGTGCGGGGCGGAGATCAGAGGACCCATCCCGCACAAGAAGGGAAGGCCCTGTGCGCTGGTGATGCCGGAAAACCGGTTGATTTCCTTTATTTAACAGCCGCTAGAGAAGCTCTTGATGCCGCGGCCTGCTTAGCCCCATCAACTCCCCAATGGTTGTCCGTGCAACATCTTGGAAAATACCGCACCCTCTTATTGAGGAATCGGAAAAATCATTCCGGCAGTGGTCGGTATACTGGGATTCTCCTTGTTATAGGTAATCTGAAGTTCCCAGGGCCATTTCTTACCTTTCACCCACTGTCCACCTACCAGCGGCGTTAAGGCATAATTCTTTTCATTGAACTTGATATGACCAACAATGGTGTTCAGGTTGGTCTCGGTGAGGGCCTTTCTGATTTTCTTGTTCTTCAGTGACCCTGCCCTCGTCAACACATCAACGGCTATCTCATAGGCTCCATAGTCAAAGCCCATGGGTTGCGTCCATTGTCTGCCAGTCTCTTTGCCCCAAGCATCAGCGAGATCCTTTGAACTGTAACCCGTGATGGATGACTTGAAGGGGTGCAATGGTGACCACCATATCTCCGAAGTGAGGCCCAGGGGCAGGTCACCGCCGATGGCCTCCACGGCCGCAGGAAAGAGGACGGCCTTCCCGATGGTGGCGAGTCAGGGGGGATAGGGACTCCGGTAAGTATCTCCACCTTTTCCCTCTTCCAGGTGCTTATGAAACTGCTGAAATCCTGCATCCCGTATGGGAACCTCCCAACATCCACTACCTTGTATCCCATTTCATTGAGTTTCTTCGTGAACTCCTTTGCCCAAACAGTTCCGTCGGGATCATTGGGCCAGAAACCTCCTACGACCTTGTTGGTGCTGTCTTCGAATTCATGCCACATACCTGTGAATACGGTAATAATGTCTCCGAGGCTCCAGAAGAAATGGAAGGTCCATTCATAGGGGCCCCCTGTCAACCAAGGTTCGATGGGTGCCACCGAAGATATGCACGGAACTTCATATCTCTCACAGGTAGCGCCAACCGGATTCACCGTATCCGGCGTGTGGGCAACCACCATGAGATCTACCTTGTCCTGGAGGATCAATTTGGAGGCTACCTGAGCGGCCTTGGTGGGATTGCTCTCCGTATCCATGGACTTGATCCTTATGGGAAGTCGCTTGCCCAGCTCCTTGAGGTAAATGCCGCCCCTATTGTTTATTTCCTTTGTAATACGTTCATCCACCCAAGTGGATGTCTCGCCAAAGGGGGCAATCGGCCCTGTTGCGGGGGTGGGATGTCCGATGAGGATGTAGTCCCTTTTGGCTGCCCGGGACAGCCTTGGGATAAGCCCTGTACTTGCAGAAGCAATTCCTGCCGCGCAAAGGGTTTTGATAAAAGATCGCCTGGTAACACGCCTTTGCCACATCTTTCCTTTGCCCATGATCTTACCTCCGATTCTTTTTGCCGGGAATGGGTCTTCCCGGGATGATATGGATATCGGAAAGGTCGTCCCTCTTCCAAATACTCCCGTAGAGACTCACCGATTGGTCACAGGCGCTCGGTCACCATGAATTCTATTATTCAAGCCTAAACAACCTGGTTGCGTTCCCTGAAAGGACCTTTTGCTTGTCCTCCTTTGGAAAACCCACCTGATCCAGGACCGCCAGATTGCCTTCGACAGTCCCGGAGGCCCGGTGGGGGTAGTCCGTCCCAAAAAGCAGGCGATCAACCCCCATGTATTCCCAGGCGCATTTTATGGCGGGAACATGCATGGAAAGGGTATCTATGTAGACATGCTCTTTGTATACCTCAGAAGGGGGCCTGGAGCCCTTTATGTTGATCTCCTTTGCATAACGTTTGAAGGCGGTATCCACGCGGCCCATCATGTAGGGCGCCATGCCGCCGAGATGGGAGTGGATGACCTTGAGTCCCGGCAGTCTCTCAAAGAGACCCTGGAAGAGCATCGTTGTCAGGACCATGGTGGTATCCAGGGTAAAGCCGTAAAGTTGAAGGGGCAAACCTGCCTTTCTCATGGCATCCGTGGCAAGGGGCTTGAAGGATGGGTGGATCTTGACCGACAAATCGAATTCAGATGCCTTCTCAAAGATGGGATAGAATTCCTCTGAAGTGGCGAGGACTCCGTCAATATTGGAATACATCTGGACTCCCTTTGCCCCGAGTTCCTTGGATGCCCTCTCCATCTCCTTGAGGGCCTCCTTGATGTCCCGTGGCGGTATGGTGGCCAGGAAATAGAAACGACCGGGGAATTGCTTGCAGATGTCCGCAAAGATATCGTTTATCTTCTTGGCCCATTCGATGCTTTCCGCGACCGGCAGTTCCGCCACGCCGGGACAGGTATGAGAGAGCACCTGCACATCTATCCCCGCATCGTCCAGGTCTCGGATCCGCGCCTCAATGTCGAAATCTCCGGCCTTATCCACATGGCTGGGCGTGAATTCTCCAATCCGCGCCACCCCTGAGGTGGGTCCTGTCCACTCAAACCTGGGCTCCTCGCTTCTTTCCGCCAAGTAATCCAGCCAGGGCCTGGAATAGAAATGGTTGTGGATATCGATCACCTTTATCCCGTCTCTCATAAAATGCTCCTCCTTTCTTCAATCGATTCCCCGTGAGGATTTTGCAAACGCAGGCCACATCACCAAAGGCTTGATCAGAAACATGACGCTCGTGGCCCCTGGGAGGTCTTTTCAAGGGGTTCAATATCCGCCTTCAGCCTTTTTACGCCCCCATATGCCTCACAGGCATCGCCTCACAGGCACAGAAGACAGAGGCTCCGGTAGAGATGATCTCCTGGGGTTACCGGGGCCTTCTATTAAATGTTTGGTGCCGTCCATAATGCCATGGAGGAATTTGATTGAGCCTCTTGAAAAGACCTCCCAGGGGCGACAACCGAGTGCCTCAGGAACACTCCGGCTTTACAAAATCCTAACGGACATGAGTGCCTTTCTTCTTACTTGTTGTAATCGTAGAAGCCCTTTCCCGTCTTTCTGCCAAGCCACCCCGCGGTCACCATCTTCCTCAGGAGAAGGGGAGGGGCGTACTTCGGGTCCTTGGTCTCTTCATAGAGGGTCTCGGCGATGGACAGTTCCGTGTCAAGGCCTATGAAGTCGATCACCTCAAGGGGACCCATGGGGTGATTGACCGCCATTTTCATGGATATATCGATCTCATCCCTGGTGGCGATCCCCTCTTCGAGCATCCGGACCGCACCCAAAAGAAAGGGAGT
>JAFDHO010000109.1 GCA_019308745.1 Deltaproteobacteria bacterium | reverse complement strand
GAAACGCACAATATCAGCAGCATCAAACAGGGGTTCCTTTTCAGTTAGAATCCAGTCGGTTTTTTCTGCTTTCTCCCATTTCTCTTCGTCACTCAAGGCGTTCCACTCTTCCCAGAAGTTTTTCTTATATGACCTTTCCGTCAAACGCGGTTTTGGAGCCGCCTCCCATCGGAAGTTCGGGTCCTCCTTGAAGTATTTTTCGAGCAAAGGTCTGTAGCAAAGATATTCAAACCATCGGCTGCGGAATGACATGGTCGCCTCCAGGATCTCATTGCCCACTGTGAGCAGCAAGTCCCGGGGGGGCATACAGCCGAACATGGAATCCTGCTTCCAGTCGGGCGTCTGAACAGACTGGCTGAAGTCCAGCGGTGTTGGCCGATCAACGCGAATTCCTCTGCTCTCAAGGATCTTTACAAAATTGTCCAGCTGTGCATTGGCCTTTTCTTCCATTTCCTTTGGTAAAGGCCCGTAAGTCCCTAGCGGAAACCCATTCTCCGGCCAGGAACGCTGAACGGCAATCTCAGGAGCCTGAACCATGGTACCATCGGCACGGCCTACAATGACGTGCTTCAACGGGTCCCATTCGTTCCACGAATTAACCATTATTTCTTTGCTGCCTTCTTTCATTCCTACCTCCTATTTGTAACTAGATGTGAAATCTAAGAGCTTCCAGGTGTCCATCCTTGTCAAATACCATGGGCCGGGCATCAGTAATTGCTTCCAGGTCTTTTCTTCCTGAGAGTTCCGACTCGTAGGCCTGGGAGACTTCAACTTCCCCCAATTCTAAGGTGTTCCTAATCCTGATAATTCTTGCCTGCTCTGGCGGGACCAGTCCGATAGTCTTGATGGCAGCTCCTATGGCTTCCCGATCATTTTCCAAAGTCATTGGAATTCTAGCATGCTCCGGTTCCGCACCGGCCATGGCGTTCACATACAAAGCCTCTAAATCAATTTTGTCTACCAGGCGCTTGGTGACAAAATCGGCAATTCCCACGCCGTCTGCATTCCCCTCCGTTTTGGCCGTCAAGTCACATACTACAATCCGCTTAACTCTTGGACGATCCGGTTCCTGTGCAACCAAAGGCATCATAATTCTACCTACCACCTTTGTATCAAAACCACTTCCACTGATATCTTTCCCCATCTCGTCAACGATCAAGACATCCACTTCATCAAAAGGAAGCCTGGGAGATAGCCTCTTTGCCTTCTTGAGTAAAGCCTTTTCTTTTTCCTCTATTTCTTCAGGTACCAGCACGCGGATTTCGGCGGTCTGTGAGTACCCGTTTTCAACGACCGCAACTCCGAACAGGATTTTCCCGCTTTCCATAATCTTACGCGCCACAGTCAGTATAACCCGCGGATACCCGTACGTCATAAAAGCCTTGTGGTATAGGGTTGCACCTTTTACTTTTCCAAGGCCCACGGCCATCATTTTTAAAAGCCCACTTTCAAACTCATGGGCAAATTCAGTATGCGATTTTATTCGGTTAATGAGGACTATGTGGTCAGCTTTGAGTGCTATTCTGTCGATAAAGACCGGAACGCCATCTTCTGTCTCACCCAAGGGCGTCACCTCCAGCGAACTCAGGATCGGGGCACCTACAGCACTTTCTGTAATGCCATAATTTTCCAGCACCCTTTTCTGCCCCTCTGATGTCGCTGCCCCATGGCTGCCCATGGCAGGAACAAGAAAAGGCTTGAGACCCAAACCCTTGAGTGATCGGACAGTTTCCTTTGCAATGGCGCTGTAGTTTGCAATTCCCCTACTGCTGCAAGCCACAGCTACGGATTCTGAGGTCTTCACCTTTTTGTATACTGCCAGCTTGTTCACTTGATCGGCGATTTCCCGACGGATATCCCTCACCATGAGAGTCTCGAGACGCTGACGAATTCGTATCATTTTAGGGAAATTCACTGCATCCATCCCAATCGTAAACTCATGTTCTTCCATACATCATGCGGTTATTCCTGATAAGCAGGCCGCCACAAAATAGGCAGAAAAAAGAGTACAGAGCATTCACATTTGTTCTTGACAGCCTTTTCCAGTTGGCTTCTTGGTTTCTTTGATTTCGTATAGGTGAAAATTTTATAATAGTCAACAGAAAACTGTCAACAATTTACAAAATGCGGATTGCGGGACGCTCTTTAATAATTCAATGACTCAATCCGTGAGTGAATAGTTACCCTTCTTGGCGATGGACGCCCCCCTCTCAACAGAAAACCCCACACCGGCAAGACTCATTTCCAGTCTTTTCGCCAGCTCCGTATGCGAAATAAAGAGCGTCCCTCATTCCTCACGCTTCGCCGCAAGGGAAGTCCCGTGAAAAATGAAGGATCGCGCCCCTGGTCACATGAGACTGGGAAGCAAGGTAGCCAGTTCTGGCACCATGATCAGCAGGGCTACGCAGACCATCATAGCCACCAAAAAGGGGAAGATTCCTCGAAATATCGTGTAGAGGGAGATGTCCTGTGCCACGCCCGCGATGGCAAAGACGTTCATGCCCACAGGTGGGGTTATGAGAGCCATCTCCATCACGATGACCATAACCACCCCGAACCATATGGGGTCCACGCCCAGCTTCAAGATGACTGGATAGAATATGGGCACTGTCAGCACTATCATTGCAATGGCATCCACCACAGACCCAAGGAGCACATAAACCAAGAGAATGAAAATAACAACCAGCACTGGAGGCAGGGGAAGGGAAACCGCAATCCCGGCAAGCTCGTGAGGTATCCTCGTCACTGCCATGAAATAGCCAAAAACATTGGCCCCGACAAGGATGAGGAAGCACATGGCGGTCACCTTGCCCGTGTCCAGAAGGACACTTATCATGCTCTTCTTCTTGAGACGACCCCTGAGGACCATCAGCAGGAAGGCCCCAAAGGCCCCGATGCCCCCGGCCTCGGTGGGGGTGAAGATACCGCCATATAACCCTCCGATCACCAGTATAAATAGCGCCAAGGCACCCCAGATACCTCTCAAAGACAGGAGTTTGTCTCTTAGTGTGGTCTTGGGGCCCGGAGGACCGAGTGTCCGATTCCTGCCCACCATGATGTATATGGTCAACACGAATAGCCCGGTGAGAAAGATCCCAGGTATGATGCCTGCTATGAAAAGCTTCCCAATGGATTCGTCGGTCAACATGGAGTAAAGGATGAAACCAATGCTGGGAGGTATGAGTATCCCAAGCGTGCCGCCGGCCGCCAGGCTCCCCGTGGCCAGGGCGGGTGAGTATTGGTACCTCTTCATCTCCGGCAGCGCGATGGAGCCCATGGTCACAGCGGTCGCCACACTGGACCCGCAGGTCGCGGCAAAACCGGCGCACCCGATGGTAGTTGCCATGGCAAGGCCTCCAGGCAGTTGCCCCACAAGCTTGTAGGTCGTAGAGTAAAGGTCTTCACTGACTCCACCGTAGAAAGACAGGTTTCCCATCAGAACGAAGAGGGGGATGACGCTCATAGTATAAGATGCGGCGGTGCGGTAGGGGGCATTCCCAAGCACGTTTAGAGCCTGGCTGAGCCCCATGAGGTAGATCAAGCCGATGAAGCCGGAAAGGGCCATGGCAATGCCCACGTTCATACCAGAGGCCATGAAAATGAACAGGAGAATGATTCCGATGATTCCGATGACTACAGGGCTCATTTCTGAAACAACCTTCTCACCGACCGGGCAAAATCTGCCAACAACTCCAGGCAAAACACCAGGCAAGCGGCGCTGGTCAAATAAACAAAGGGGAAAATGGGCACGTGCCCAAAGGGTCCCACCCCACCATAGGTCGTCTCCCTGGTGGCCAAGGCGACGCCTGCCTTGAGAAAGCTCTGCCAGGTCATTAAGGCGAACACCGTGAAACTCACCAGGGAGACCACCGCACTCAAGGCTTCCCTGGGCCCAGGGCCGAGCCTGGAGACCAGGAGGTTTACGGAGACATGGCCCTTTTGCCTCTGGGTGTAAGCTATGCCATAGCAGAACACTACGGCCATCATCAGCTCCACCCCTTCGTAGACACCCTCGATCGGAGAGTTGAAGACATAGCGCAAGAACACATCGGTGGCCACCGTGAACATCATGATCAGAAGAATGGTGACTCCGATATAGTTGAACGCCTTGCTGAACAGGTAGATATAGTTGTCCAGCTTTTGTCCAGTTTCTCTCGCCATTACTCCACAAACACCGCTACTTGTATTTCTCCACGAGCTCGAGGGCCCTGTTCAAGATCCTCCTGCCCGAGACCCCCTTCGCCTCCATCTTCCTCACCCATTCATCCCTTATGGGCAATATTTTCTCAACCCATCTTTTCTTTTCTTCCGGGGGAAGATAGTAGATCGTGCCACCGTGTTTCCTTGCCAGGGCCCTGCCTTCCTCTGCCCATTTGTCGTGGAACAGCTTCCCTTTTTGCTCTGCCCACCATCTTGTTCCTAGCTCCTCGCCGATGATCTTTTGGATGTCCTTGGGCAGCCTGTTGAAGGAGTCCTTGTTCATGAAAAACCCCTGGGTCAAGGTGGTAAAGCCCCCAACGTCCGTATAATACTTGAGGAGCTCGTATATTTTGAAGCTTTTGACACCTTCCCAGCCCATGACCGTTCCGTCCACGACACCCTTTTGGAGTGCCAGGTAGAGTTCAGGAACAGGTATTCCCACTGGAACAGCGCCCAACGCCTTGACCGCCTCGCTGGCTATTCCGCCCGGGACCCTAAATTTCAAGCCCTTCAGGTCCTCCATCTTATGGATGGGTTTTCTCAGGGTGTGGAAATTCCAGGTGTCAATTGTACCTAGGCCGATGACCTTAACTTCCATGAACTCAGCCCTTATTTCAGGGAATTCCTGGTAGAGCTGCCAAAAGACCTTGCCACCTACCTCACTGGAAGGAATGACAAAAGGCAGATGAAGGACTTCGCTTATTGGGTGCCGACCGGGGTTGTTGCTCAAGGTGTGAAAGGCCAGGTCAGCAACACCCCTGATCACCAGGTCGTACTGATCCTTCATGCTACCCAGGGCCCCTGCCGTATAGAGCGTAAAATGAACCCTTCCTCCTGTCCTTTCTTCCACCATCTTTATCCATGTCTCTGCAATAGCCGTGTCAACGCTCTTGGCGGGCATCCAAGAAGAGATCCTGAGCTCAATAGGCTTTCCCTTCGCCTCTGCTTTGACATCCGCCCTGGGAGTGATAAATGTTGCAAGGGAAAAAATCACTGCCACAAATACACATCTTGTCCTTTTCATTTTCAAAATCCTCCTTCCTCACGTGGTTTAGGTTCAAGATTCTTGCCAAGCCCTGAAGAGGATATACCTAGATTTGGTTTCTCCTTTAGAGGGCCTCTTCTTCTCTTAAAAGTCCCCTAACAGATCAGGGCCATGAGAGAGCAAGAACCGCTATTACCCGATTCATAGGGAAAGCCGAAGTAATCTTCTCGCATTGTCCTCAAAGATCTTCTTTCGTTCCTCGTCAGTTATTTCCATCTTTTCTACCGAATCCACGGTCTGCCTTACAGGCCAAAGCCCCGATTCGCTTCCAAAGGGCATGTCTGTCCCGAACAAGATATGTTCTGCCCCGAAATAATGGTAGCCGCACATCAGGGCCGGCACGTTTCCGTGCAAGGCCGTATCCCCGTAAAACATCCTGTAATACTCGGGAACGGGTCGCTTGAGTCCCAGATCTACCTTCTCCACTTCTTTGAACATGAGGTAGTGCATCTCAATCCTCTTTATGAAGTAGGGGACGGAGGACCCGCAGTGGTGGGTAATGAACTTTATATTGGGGTACTTGTCAAAGACACCACTGTAAACCAAACGGGTCATGGCAGTGGATGAAGAGCCCGGCATTTCAAAAGCGGCTCGGTCCATGGCCCAGGCGTGGTCTTCCTTGCCCGTGAAAACCCGGTAGCCGGAAAACTGATCCTTATCCTTGGCGACCGCGCCGATGCTCTTGAAAAACGGGTGGATCCAGATGGGCAGATCGTGCTGGGCCATTTTTTCGTACAGGGGCATGAACTCCGGAGAATCGAGCTGCTTCCCCATGATGTTGGTAAATATCTGGACACCATTCAATCCCAGTTCTTCGATTGCCCTGTCTACTTCCTCCAAGGCCGCGTCCATGTCGTTCATTGGGAGACACGCAACACCCCCCACGAACCGATCTGGGTATTTTAGGACCAATTCTGCCAATTCATCATTGCCGATCTTCGAGACCTCTATCGCGTCCTTTGGCTCAAGAATGCTCTCAACCGGAGGGTTGGTTATTGTCAAAACCTGCCGCATGTCAGGATAATGATCCATTATCCTGAACCTCACTTCAAAATCAGATAGTGCTGGGAGGTTCCTGCTGGGAAGGCTCTTGGCAACCTCTGATGTAACTTTCCTCTCCAAGGCCCGGAGGTACTTCGGCGGTGTCACGTGACAAAAGATATCAATTTTCATCTGTTCCTCCTTTTCTCTTCATGGGGCCGTCTATCTGGCCACTCCTGGTGCTTCTGACCCCTGAGAAAACCGAACCGATCGACCCTGCCCCAAGATGGCCCTTTTTACAAGGGCCTTAAGGATGGGTATCTTGTACGCGTTTTTGCTCAAGGGTTTCAAGGCTGAGACGCTAGCGTCTGCTGCCTTTTCCGCCGCTTTCTCTGTAATTTTTTCCCCTGCGAGGACTTCCGAGGCTCCATTGGCGACATAGGGGCCATAACCCACACCACCAAGGACGATCCTTGAGTCCGTCACCTTCCCCTTCCTGTCCATCTTGATAATAGAAGCGACGCTCACTATGGCGAAATCGATCGCCTTCCTGATCCGAAACTTCAAGAAACGCTGCTCAGTTCCCGGAGACAGACGTGGAACCTGGACCGAGGTCACCATCTCCCCGGGGTTCAGGATGTTTCCGTATTCTGAGTAGAAATCCTTGATCTGGATTGTTCTCCCTCCGCCAACAGCCTCGGTTCTTATCCTTGCGTCCATGGCGCAGAACACCGTCGCCATGTCCGAAGGACACACGGCAACGCAGTCTCCTTTTCCCATGAGGCCGTGGTACTGGTTTTCACCGTCCAGGGCAAAGCACTTCCCGCCACCATCCTTGCGCCTGCATGCATAGGAAATGCCGCTCTCCCATGGCCTCCTGAAGTACCAGCACCGCGTTTCCTGACAGATGTTCCCGGCAAGGGTTGCCATGTTCCTCACGTGGGGCGAACCAATGCCGCGAGCTGCCTCGGAGAGGATGGGATATTGCCTCTCAATGATCGGTGATCTTTCAAGATCCCTGATCCTGGTCAGGGCACCTATGGTAATACTATCCCGACTCAAGGTAATATGTTCAAGGGCCTTTACGGGCTTGATGTTCACCAGGGCCTCGGGGGACTCAATCCCGCTCTTCATTAGGCCCAGGAAGTCAATTCCGCCGGCCAAAATTCGCGCTCTTCTGCCGTAGGCTCCAAGTATCGAGAGCGCTTCCTGAACAGTGCTGACCCGGTGGTACTCCGGGTCTATCGGCCTGCGCCAGTATTCCCGGAGCCACGCGTAGGCTCTTTCGATCTCCTTTGATTCAAAGGGCTGAAGCGACACTTTAATCCTCCTATTCTATGTTGCCCGTTTCCTTCAGGACGTTTTCAGGGATCAGAGACCCGTGAGTGACCCTGATCCCGGTGGCATTGTAAAGGGCATTGGCGATGGCAGGCCCCAAAGCCGTCATGGCCGTCTCACTGAATCCCTTGGCGCCAAAGGGGCCCCACGCACTGGGTCGCTCGACGACGACCCTTGAATGATTCTCCTTCACGGGCATATCCAGGAAGGTCATCAACTTGTAGTCGAGCAAGTTGGGATTTACCAGGACCCCTGTCCTCCCATCTATCTTGTACTCCTCGCTCAGGACCCAACCGCTTGCCATAACAAGACCGAGATCAATCTGGTTTTCGACCACTATCGGGTTGATGCTCCGGCCTGTATCATGGCCCGACACAACCCTCAACAGGTCGATCTTCCCGGTTTCGGAATCAACTTCGATCTCCGCTATGGTCACTGCTGCTGCATAGGCATGTATAACCTTTCCACTCTTTTCGTCTCTGATAGCGTGGTAAGGTGGGTTGTTCCCCGTACCTGTTATCTGCCAATTTGTAAAGCAGATATCCGCTATGGGTATGGACGTCTCAGTCCCCTTGATCCAGACCCTTCGATCTCTGGCCTCGAGCTGATCCACCGGGGCCCCAAGCCTCGCGGACGCTAATTCCAGGATCTTCCTTCTGGCGTCTTCCGCCGCGATTCTTGCAGAATTCATGGGCGAGGAGGTCCCGGAGCTGGCGACGTTTCCTATTGCCGCGGGCGCAGCTCCCGTGTCCGCCGTTATGACGTTGACGTCCTCGTACCTTATCCCTAGGGCCTCAGCAACCACCTGGGCCGTGGCAGAGGCATATCCCTGACCTATCTCCACCGCACCTGTCAGGACCGTGGCCGAGCCATCCTGATTCATCTTGACGATGGCTGATGAAGGCCAGAAGGAACAATGGTGCATACCTATCGCCACACCGATGCCTCGTCTCCTATAGCCAATCACGGCCATAGGGTTGCCCCAGCCCTTCCATTTTTCTTTCCACCCTGCCTTCTCGGCGCACTTTTCTATGAGTTCAGGGAAACTGTCCAGGTCAGGACCAAGTATGCCCCACTCAATGGGGCCATTGAGCACCTGTTCGTACTCCATGGCCCTGTCACCGTAACGCATGCAGTTCCTTAACCGAAACTCAACAGGGTCCATGTTGATCTTTTCAGCGGCCCTGTCCATCAAAACCTCTATGGCGTATATTGCCTCAGGATCCCCGAAGCCGTTCATGGGGCCATAACCCAGTATGTTGGTCAAGATCCCCTGGGATTCCGCCTTTGTGTTTGGACACCGGTAAAGCATGGAACAACCTCCTAGGAGCGCAGAAGCCTGGCACACACCGGGGACCACCGTATCACTCCCCCAATGCGCCATGATCTTGCTGTACATAGCCGTGATCTTGCCATCCTTTGTCAGGCCCACCCTGTTGTGGTTCCTGTAGCTGATCCTGTGGTGCGTACCGACAAAGTCCTCGCTCCTGGCAAGAACTGCCTTGACAGGCCTCCCCGTCTTCTTGGCCATTATTGCGGCAAGGGTGGCGGTTTTCTCAGGGGATTTCCCTCCATACCCTCCGACCGCGTGATGTGCTATGATTCTGATATTGGCCTGGGGGACCTTCAAGCTCGCTGAGAGGTCCCTCAGCAAAAATAGAGGGAGTTGTGTGTCTGCCCAGCAGGTCAACTTGTCCCCCTCCCAATCGCACACGACTGATCGAGGCATGGGGCTGCAATTATACTGCATGGGCGTTTCAAGGTCTCCCTCTAGAATATAGTCTGCCTCCTTGAACCCCTGCTCAATGTCCCCCACTTCGAGCCGAAGCCATCCGTCTTCAGACAGCCTTGGGATCTTGACGATATCTGTCCCACGATACACGTTCGTTCCATACTCCTGGTGCGCCAAGGGGGCGCCTGGTCTTAATGCCTCTTCCGCATCAACAACTGCTGGTAAGACCTCGTATTCAACCTCGATGAGCTTGAGGGCCTCTTCTGCAATCCTTGGCGTAAGGGCCGCAACAGCGGCCACCTCCTCACCGGGGTGATGGACCGTCCGGTCAAGCAAGAACTCGAATTTCCGCTGCGGGTGCACCTTGGGTACGTCCTTGAAGGTCAGAACACACTTTACCCCGGGCAGGGCCTTTGCCCTTGAGGTATCGATTTGCTTTATCTTTGCGTGGGCATGCGGGCTCCGGAGAAACTTGGCATGGAGCATACCTGGCATCTGGATGTCTGGTATGAACCGTGCCTTTCCAGTTGCCTTTTCAAAGGCATCTTTCCTGCTGACCTTTTTCCCAAGGACAGAAAACTTATTTTCCATCTCTGCCTCCTGTTCTCATGATCTTGGCTCCCTCAAGCACGCATTCTGTTATTCTCTGGTAGTTCCCGCAACGGCATAGGTTGCCCGAGAGACCCTCCCTCACCTCATCCTCCGTAGGATCCGGATTTTCCTCGAGCAAACACGCGGCTGTCAGAATCATTCCTGGCGTACACACGCCGCATTGCATCCCGCTTCTTTGGATAAACACCTCCTGGAGGGGGTGAATCTTTCCGTTTAGCGGATCGCTCAAGCCTTCGATGGTCAATATGTCCTGTCCTTCGCAGTCTACTGCAAGCATCATGCAGGAAAGCGCGGGCTTGCCATCCAATATCACCGTGCATGCCCCGCATTCTCCCTCATTGCACATGACCTTTGTACCTGTAAGGCCGATCTGTTCCCTGAGGATCTCTGCCAATGAGGAAGTCGTACTTACCTTCAGCTCATACCTGGTCTTGTTTATATTGAGCGCAATATCTCGCCTTGCCACACCTTTCTCCCTCCTGCTAGTTTTTTTCTGTCGTCATCTTAAGGGCCCTCTTTACGAGAACACGCACGAGTTGCCGCCTGTAACTGGCCGAGCCCCTGACGTCATCAATGGGTCGCGCTTCGGAAGATGCAATCTCGGCGGTCTCGTCCAGGAGTCGATCATCCAGTTCTCTTCCCACCAGGCTCTTTTCTGCCTCTGCTGCCCTCATGGGTACCGGCGCAACAGCGCCAAGGGCAATTCTGGCATCTTTTACTATTCTTCCATCCATTTGCACCATCGTAGCCACGCCAACTATCGCAAGGTCTGCTCCTCTCGTCCTCGTGTGTTTCAAATACACGGTCCTGCTCCCTGAAGGCAGTTCTGGCACAAGGATTTCCGTGAGCAGCTCTCCCTGCCTGACATCGGTCTGGCCAGGGCCTAAAAAGAAATCCTGCAAGGATATCAACCTTTCACCACTCAAGCTTCTCATCCTCGCCTCTGCCTCCGATAACAACAATGGCGGCGCCATGTCCGCAGAAGGCGCTGCGTTACAGAGGTTCCCGCCTATTGTTGCTTGCCTGCGTATTGTGGGCGTTCCTAGCAGGGCAGCAGCCTCACTGAGAGCGGGGAGGTGAACTCTTATCACCTGATCTTTGGTGATGGTCTGGATGCTGGTAAGTGCTCCTATCCTCAGGCCTTTGTCCCCACGATAGCTTACATAGTCCAATTCGCTGACCTGACCGATATTTATGAGACGGTCCGCCACAACTTCCCCTTTCTTCATCCGCACCAGAAGATCAGTCCCCCCAGCAATCACACGTGCCCCATCACCCTTCTGCGCCAAAAGGGAGATCGCTTCTTCCACTGATTGGGCCACAGTCACTTCCATTTGACTCATATATCATCTCCACTGTAGTCGGTGCCCCTCCCTTTGAACCGGGAAGGGGCACGGTTTTTTCCTTTTAAGCTCACCGGAGAACACCCAGGCGCTAATCAACGCTGATCCCAAGGGAGGGCTGGATAAAGTAACTCTGCCGAAGCCTGGTCCTTGGGCCAAATCAGTTCATCCTTACCGTATTGCCACTGGCTCATGGTCTTGACATATTTCCCTTGCCCTCTTCCATTGGGCTTAAAGCTCATGGGACCCATGATGGTCATCATGTTTGTGGAGGCAATGGCATCCCTTACTTTTTCCCTGTCCAAGGCCCCTGCCCTTTCTATTGCATCTGCGAAGATCTGAATGCAGGCATAGGCACTCCCAGAGGGAGGTGTTGGATTGACCTTGTAGGCTGCCCGGTAGTCCCTGTTAAACCTCTCGACACCAGGCAGTTTGAGATGGTAGTCCCATCCACCCGTATGGATCACATAGTCTCCATCCTTTCCAAGGTTCTTAGCCCACATCTCCACGTCAGCCGCCCTCATTATATCAACGAGCTTTGGTGACCAGTTGAGCTCCTTCATCTGTTTTATCAGCCTGATCCCCTGAGGTGGTGTCGGACAGGTATAAAGGACCTCAGCCTTGTCCTGTTTCGCCTTAACAATAAGAGAAGAAAAGTCATTGGATCTAATGGCATACTGCTCAAAGGTGACTATCCGGTACCCCCTTTCGGCCGCAAATTTCTTTAAGTATCTCCCTGTTGCCACACCCCATTCTTCCATGACCTGGAAGTAGGCGATTCTCCTGGGCCTTATCTCTTCTGGTATAGAGTCCAGCACGTCCAAGAACACTGTTACCTGATCTTGTTCTGACATGAAGGGGGTGAAGATATAGCGGTATCCCTTGGAGAACTCGGCCGTACTGCCAATGGTCGTTCCTATGAAGGGGACTTTGTACTTTTCCGCGATGGCAAGCTGGGGCACGATGAGAAACTGCGCAAACCCTCCCAGAAAGAAATGGACCTTGTCAACAGAGTAGAGCTTCTCCATCCTTTCCGAAGTCTTCCTCGGATTTGACTCGTTGTCCAAATAGACTATTTCGAGCGGGATCCGTTTCCCATAATCATTGACATATACCCCTCCTGTCTCGTTGATGTGTTTCACTGCTATATCGTAGCCCTGCCTGATCCAGGAACCTCCTATTGCGAAAGGCCCGGTAAGGGAGATCACGCATCCCAGCTTGATGGTCTCCGGGGCAGTAGATGCGCTGGATGGTGCAACCGTTAGTCCAAGGGTCATCACAGCAACCACGAAGGCGATAAAAACCTTCCCCCAACTCCCTCGTCTCTTTTCGCTGTGTTTCATTTCTCTTTCCTCCTTCAAAAGGTTAATGATTATCCATTACTCAACCCACTCCGCAACTTTCACCATCTCCCTCGAAAGGAGCATCTCACGGTCTTGTACAGGACCGTGAAAGGTTCCAGCCCTGAACAAGGCCTGGCCAAATCACCTTGACTCCTCGAATCTTATCCTCTTTGCCTCGGTCAGGGTCACATTGTAGCAGTAAGCCTTATCGGACATCTGCTCTGTTACCATTCTCCTGCCTTCCTCACTGCCGGCACAGCAGTCCAGGGGTACCATCACCTTGTAATGCCTAACGTGAAAACCCAAAATGGCATGGTACACGCAGATGTTGGCTTTGATCCCCGCGATGATGATCGTGTGAGTCTCCGGAAAAATGCCTCTATCCTCCAGCAACCGATCCATTGCCGTGTTGTAAAAACAGTCATGGGTGTGCTTTTCAACAACCGGTTCCCCATCACGCGGAGAGATCTCTTCTATAAAGCTAGAGGCCCACGTTCCTTTCAGCAGAATAGTGGGCTGGGAGAATCGGTTGAATTCCGGAGAATCGGGAAATCTACTGGATTGAACAAATATAACATCACTTCCCCCAGCACGGCATCTTTCGAGAAGCTCTTTCAGGGGAGGTATGAACGGGTCCACCCACTCCGATTTATAGAGCTTTCCACCTGGCTTGCAAAACTCGTTCTCCATGTCAACTATGACTAGCACCGTTCGAGATGGATCCAAAATAGTTTCTTCGGTAACACTTTAGCCTTTTGAAATACCTCCTCAGATACGGAGAACGGGTGATGATGCCTTTTCTGGAGTGACTGGCGGGAGGGCGCCGTCTTTTCGCGACTTGTCAGTGGGGGAAACCCCTGGCCCCGAGCGATAGCGA
>JAFDHO010000350.1 GCA_019308745.1 Deltaproteobacteria bacterium | reverse complement strand
ATATCGTATTTATATCTCCAAGAAGTCCGCCTGACTCCTCTAAAGGTATCCCGTCTTTATTTATCAATTCGATACTTCTCCACCTTTTCTTCATCAAGTTCTACCCCTAACCCCGGCGTTTTTGGGGCTGTTACTCCATTTTCTGAGTAATCGAGTGGTTCTGTGATAATGTCATCTTCCAACAGAAATGGGGGGATATGGAGATCGGCAGGATATTCCAAGTTGGGGATAGCTACCGCAAAATGAATGTTGGCTGCTGAACCTATACCCATTTCGCCCATTCCTCCTAAGAGGCATGAAAACCCTGCAGCCTTCGCTGTACACGCAACTTCTCTATTTCGAGATATTCCACCCGCCTTCATGAGGTAAATTGTAAGGATGTCTGCAGCCCGTTTCTCGAATATGCTAATAACGTCATGTGGTCCCCATACACTCTCATCGGCAGCAATAGGAATATTGACCGCCTTTGTGACTTCCGCCATACCATTTAGATCCCAGCTACGGACGGGTTGCTCGGCAAGCATGATATTGCAGTCTTCAATGGCGTTTAATACACGAATCGCTTCCTTTGCTACTTTCCAGCCAGTATTCGCATCTACTTTGATTGAAGTTTCTTCTCCAATGACATTTCTAATAGCATGAACAGCCTCAATATCGTGGTCTCCGCTGATACCGGTCTTAATCTTGATCGTAGATGTACCCATCTCTTTGAGCATTAATGCCCAATCAGTCATTTTCTCAACATCTGTTATGCCCACACTTCGGGATATTGGTACCCACTCACGATATGGTCCTCCAATTAGGTCGTAAACAGGCTTGTTTACCGCTTTGCCCATAATATCAAAAAGCGCCATCTCGACACCGGCCTTTGAGTATTGACATCCTTCGAGGGCTTGATCCATCCTGGCGAGGATAGTCTCTAAATGGAAAGGGCTTTCACCTACAATTATTGGACGGATAATCTCATTAATAGAATAAACACTAGACGTTTGACTTTCCCCCCACGTCTCGATGGTTGATGCCTCACCGAGGCCAATTATCCCCTGATCGGTGTACACTCTAACAATCACATATTTGCGAGCCTCCATCGTTTCACGATGGGTTGCAAAGGGCATTGTTTGCTTTATTTCAATTGGTATCGCTTCCAAATCCGTGATTTTCATACTTATTAGTCCTCCGCCACCATTCTTGCGTTCTTCTTCAAGGATATACACATAATTCCCATGTTTAATATGGTATTGATTATTATCTCTGTTGACTTCATTTCCCTTTAGTCGTCATGCTCCTCCCCCTCTTTCCCATCTAAGAACGAAATTATTTGATCGGGAGAAAGCCCACTTAGCCCCAGTTTCTTAAGAGTTCGTCCATCAGCGCGGTAATCTCTAGCGGTGAGTTCGGAAGCCATTGTAATTAGAGCACTCGTAATCGGAGTGGCAAGTTCCATTGCACATCCAATCTCCTCGAGGGGAACTAGTCCGTATGGGACATCTTCGGTAATAAACCGATGATTAAATGTATCTGGCGCTACAGCAGACTTATATACTGGATTAGTTGACATTACCTCCCACAGAGAATCTCCACGTGCTCCCTGATCCCCATACCAGCTTAATAATCGCTCACGTGTAGAAGAAATTCTTAGACCTAGGGCTTTCCCAATTCTTAAACGCTCTTCATCAAGAGCCCTGACGATCTTCCCAACATGTTCGTTAACCCCATCCCAATAGAAACGGAATGGCTCTTCGTTTGTGTGTACTCGGCCAGCGTTAAGAATGAAAACAGGGGGATGGAGTACGATATTTGCATTCCTAAGACCCGTTTCGATTACATTCCTAGCTTGAGATAGATCTGGAACTATTTCGGAAAGGATATTCATTGTAGGATTTATGTTAGTTGTAGGAAATGAAGCGACAGCAAGCCCCTTTTTCCTCCCGGTTAGTCGGACCCCGTTAGGTTTGAATTTTATCGCTCCGTATAGCAAGGCTTCTACCTCGGCGATAAGAGGTTTCTCCGAATTTGGATCCAAAGAGATTCTGTAAGCGAACTCCAACGATCCACCGAATACACCACAAAAGAAAACAACGAGTTGACTCTTCTTTATGAAAGGTTTGATCAAATCAATAAAACGTCTCTCAGCATATCCAGGTACGACGAATAGAATTATCGATGCACCTTCAATCGCTTCTTTAGGGTCAATAGTAATGGTGGAAATCTTTGCAAATCCCGATTCGAACTCGTCTATACCCGGATTGATGAGATCAATACCCCCATAATCTCTAACAGACTGGAGGTTCTTAGCGTATTCAGGTACCTCGAGTAAGCGAACATCAAAGCCTTTCAAGGTCAAATCAGCAGCTACTGCAAAAGCCCCATTTCCACCACCTAGAACCGCAACTGCATGTTCATTACTCATTCTTTCCCCACTTGTTTCTTATGTTGCATTTTGACAAACTTCCTTCTTATTGTGCCTAACTGGGAATCTATTAGTCCCGTAACCCATCTGGGCCAAACAAAGGATGTTGTTAGGCCAAGTTGGTAATGGATTACTAGAAACCTGGCCGAAAAGTTCGCGAAATTTCCGGAAGCATACTACACTCCTCATCAAGTAGCCGGAGGAAGCATCCTATGCTCGGAAAGCGCTCCCCTCAACGCGGGATGTT
>JAFDHO010000108.1 GCA_019308745.1 Deltaproteobacteria bacterium | reverse complement strand
TGCGTTCTCAGACCCCTTCTCGTGGCAACATGAAAAAGCAAAGGAAAATCACAGAGATGCAATTTTTTTGAAAAAAATTCACTTTTTCTTAATCCTTATATCGGAATTCCAGACCCTTCTTTTCTTTCTTGACTTTACTCAGAGTTGCAGTGATTGTCCCTATGAAGAGGGAACTGAAAGTGCTGGACCATAGCCGTTTTCCCGTAAACATTGATGATGTTGCAGTGATTGTCCCTATGAAGAGGGAACTGAAAGTGTAGCAGACTCAATCCGCAGGACGGACACATCACCAGTTGCAGTGATTGTCCCTATGAAGAGGGAACTGAAAGTAGTTTAGAACCTCCTCTATGTCGTCAATTTCAGGAGTTGCAGTGATTGTCCCTATGAAGAGGGAACTGAAAGTATCGAGGCTGGCGTAGGGATTGCGACCGGGCAGGGGTTGCAGTGATTGTCCCTATGAAGAGGGAACTGAAAGGCTGGCTTCGTACCCGTGCATAATGGTACTGCATGGGTTGCAGTGATTGTCCCTATGAAGAGGGAACTGAAAGAGGGCTGCCGTTCCCGACTCTGAGATTACCCGTGAGAAGTTGCAGTGATTGTCCCTATGAAGAGGGAACTGAAAGAACTGATCCATAACCTAAATCCTTAACCCAATTAGCAGTTGCAGTGATTGTCCCTATGAAGAGGGAACTGAAAGTTGAGATTGCCCGTTCAGCTACTTCCTTCGTTTCTTTGTTGCAGTGATTGTCCCTATGAAGAGGGAACTGAAAGGGAATTTGCCGATAGGGTTATCGGGGTGATAAAGGGTTGCAGTGATTGTCCCTATGAAGAGGGAACTGAAAGTTAACAATCCTTGTTGTACCTGTGCGAAGCGAAGTTGTTGCAGTGATTGTCCCTATGAAGAGGGAACTGAAAGTTGCATTGCTCGCCATTTCACATGGTCAGGCGGCAGTTGCAGTGATTGTCCCTATGAAGAGGGAACTGAAAGTCCTATGTTCCGCCAGAAAGGAACTGAGTTCCTTCTGTTGCAGTGATTGTCCCTATGAAGAGGGAACTGAAAGTTCAACAACAGGCAGGCTTACGGTTGGTTGATTGGGTTGCAGTGATTGTCCCTATGAAGAGGGAACTGAAAGCTTGTCTAGTGAATCGATTTGCCTTTCATGCTTGAGTTGCAGTGATTGTCCCTATGAAGAGGGAACTGAAAGAGTAACCTTGAGACCAGGGGAGCTTATATCAAGCTGTTGCAGTGATTGTCCCTATGAAGAGGGAACTGAAAGCCATCTCCTCGATGCCCAAAAGCTCGCCCCTCTTAAGTTGCAGTGATTGTCCCTATGAAGAGGGAACTGAAAGAGCTTTTCAGATCAAAATCGCACCTTGTTGTAAGTGTTGCAGTGATTGTCCCTATGAAGAGGGAACTGAAAGCTATGATATTGAGAACAGCGTTTCGGAGCCAAAATGCGGTTGCAGTGATTGTCCCTATGAAGAGGGAACTGAAAGTATGTTATCAAAGCATACAGCCTCCTCGGATGCTTCTGTTGCAGTGATTGTCCCTATGAAGAGGGAACTGAAAGTTGCCCGTCCAACCCATGCACTGTAGGCAATATGGTTGCAGTGATTGTCCCTATGAAGAGGGAACTGAAAGCCCGGGAAAATGCCAGTCACAAGGGAATACAAATCAGTTGCAGTGATTGTCCCTATGAAGAGGGAACTGAAAGGGACGCCCCGCTCCCGGAACATATCCGCTGACGCGGTTGCAGTGATTGTCCCTATGAAGAGGGAACTGAAAGCCGTCATCGGTCGTCCGTCGGCGGTCGCCCTTGCCAGTTGCAGTGATTGTCCCTATGAAGAGGGAACTGAAAGTCACAGGCTGCGATGAAACGCGTCCCTCCAATGTGCGACCTTGGGTTGGTTTTCTGGAGGGCCACGCTCTGTAGTGGCCGTTTCGGACGCATTGGCAAAGGGGGATAGAATGAGCAAGCAAAATGAAGAAAACGGGCCGGAACCGGACGATCTTGAGTCCATGAAGGACAGGACCCATGATCTGGAAACCGACCTTGCTGATTCCAGGGATCTCATGGATTCCATGCGGGACCCGGTCCTAGTGCTGGATGCGGAGCTTCGGGTGGTATCGGCCAACAGGGCGTATTGCACCACCTTTGAGCTTAAGCTCAAACAGGTGGAGGGAAAACTGCTCGTGGAGTTGGGGGGCGGGCAGTGGGACATCCCTGAGCTCAAAAAGATGCTCAACGAGGTCCTGGAAAAAGATACCAGTTTCGATGGGTTCGAGGTGGACCGGGAATTCGATAAGATCGGCCGCCGCATCATGCTGTTGAACGCCCGGAGGATTGACCGCTGGCCGGGAAAGCCCCACCGCATCGTTCTGGTCATGGAAGATGCGACCACGTCGCGTATGGCAAAAAACGCCGCGGAAGAGTCCGAGGCCTTTCACCGCGCGCTTTTGGAAAACGTCACCGATGCGGTTTTTCTTGCCGACGATTCGGGCCGAATCGTCTACGTCGGCGGCAATGTCCAGGAGATATTCAAGAGATCGGCGGAAGAAATCCAGGAGCTCGACAATATCGACGGGCTTCTTGGAAAGGATCTGTTCGACCCGGAAGAGCTTTCCCAAAAAGGGGAGATCGCCAACATTGAGCGGGAGATCACGGACGCCTCCGGACAGAAGCGTATCCTTTTGATCTCCGTCAAAAGGGTGGCGCTTCGCCAAGGGACCGTTCTTTATACCTGCCGGGATTACACTGAAGGCAAAGAGCAGGAGAAGCGGCTTTCCGAGGCCCTGGCCCAACTGGGCGCCGTCTACGCCCATGCGCCGATGGCCATAATCCTGGTGGACCGGGAACGGAGGGTGACGGAGGTAAATAGGTTCGCCGCCCACTTTGCCGGAAGGACCGCGGAAGAGATGATCGGCCTGCGGAGCGGGGAGGCCCTACGCTGCCTCCATCATTTGGACGACCCGGAAGGCTGCGGCTTCGGGCCGGTTTGCAAAAACTGCAAGGTCCGGCTGGCGGTCTTGGATACCTTCAGGGACAAAAAGAGCCGGGAGAATATCGAGGCCTGGTCGCGCTTTCCCGCTGAAGGGGGCTCAGAGGAGCGCTGCCTGTTGGTCTCCATCGCTTACCTTGAATACGAGGGCAACGAGCGTGTCCTTGTGTGCGTGCAGGATATCACTTCGCACAAGCAGGCGGAGGAGTCGCTGCGAAAGAGTGAGGAGGAGTATCGCCTTCTCTTTGAATCTGCCAATGTGGGGATCCTCATTGCCCAGGACGGATACATAAAGAAGTCGAATCCATACCTATCCCAATTGCTAGGTTATCTGCCGGCGGAACTGGATGAACAGCCTTTCAGCCGGTTCATCCACCCGGAAGACGTGTCCCTGGTGACCACGCGGCACCAGGAACGGCTCAGCGGCAAATCCGATCTGCCGCAAACCTACGACTTTCGCGTCATCTCCAAGAATGGAACGATCCTCTGGGTCCAGCTAAGTACGGTTGTGATTGAATGGCAGGGCAGGCCTGCAACGCTCAACTTCCTCCATGACATCACCGAGCGCAAGCAGGCGGAGTCAAAACTCAAAGCCGAGAAGGAATGGTCGGGGAAACTCGTCAACAATGCGCCAACCATTGTTGTAGGGTTGCAGGAGAGATCAAGGATTGCGCTTTTTAACCGTTTCGCTGAAGAGCTGACCGGCTATAAGGCACAAGAGGTCATCGGCAAAGAATGGATCGAGATTTTTATTCCGGAAGAATTGAAGGAAACGATCTGTCAGGTTTGGGATAATATCGTTGAAAACAAACTGGTCGACCATCATTCCGAGAATGAGATTATCACCAAATCCGGTGAGAGGCGGCTGATCGAATGGCGCAACACCGTCATCACCGAAAACGGTGAGTTCCGTATGGTCCTCTCGCATGGTGTGGACATCACCGAGCGCAAACAGGCGGAGGAGGCACTGCGGGAGAGTGAGGAAAAGTATCGCACGCTTTTTGAGACGATAACCGAAGGTATTGCACTGCATGAGGTTGTCTACGACGAAGCAGGCAATGCGGTAAACTACCGGATCCTTGATGTTAACCCCGCCTTCGAACGGCATACCGGTATTCCGGTCGCAGCCATCCGGGGCAAGCTGGCGACTGAGGCTTATGGCAGAGATGAGCCCCCCTACTTGAGCCGATATGCGGAAGTTGTCGTAACCGGCAAGCGGACGGCTTTTGAAACCTATTTCCCGCCGATGCAACGCCATTTTTACATTGCTGCTTTCTCGCCAGCGCCTGGGCATTTTGTCACGGTCTTTCAAGACATCACCGAGCGCAAACGGGCGGAAGAAGAAAGAGAAAAACTCCAGTCTCAGTTGCTACAGGCCCAGAGACTGGAGTCCGTAGGGCGGCTGGCTGGTGGTGTGGCCCACGACTTCAACAACATGCTGAACGTCATTCTCGGTTATGCAGAAATTGTTTTGAATCAGCTGCGTACCGGAGATCCGTTCCGGGATTTTGTGGAAGAAATTATTAAAGCCGGGCAACGTTCGGCGCTCCTGACCCGGCAGCTTCTGGCCTTCAGCCGAAAACAGACCTTGCAGCCAAAGGTGCTGGACCTCAATAAAGTGATTCGGGATATGGAAAAGATGCTGCATCGTCTCATCGGAGAAGACATCGAATCGGAACTGGTCCTTTCAGAAGATATTGCCCGCGTGATGGCCGATCCGGGTCAGATCGAGCAGGTGATCATGAACCTGGCGGTCAATGCCCGGGACGCCATGCCCAAAGGCGGCAAGCTGCTCCTTGAAACCGCCAACGTGGAACTGGATGAAGCCTATGCACGCACCCATGCGGGCGTCACACCGGGGAAATATGTGATGCTCGCTGTGACTGATACAGGCGCAGGCATGGACGAGGAAACGCTCATGAAAATATTCGAGCCCTTTTTTTCCACGAAGGAAAAAGGGAAAGGCACCGGACTGGGGCTTTCCACGGTGTACGGCATCATCAAGCAGTCGGGCGGCAATATCTGGGCCTACTCTGAGCCGGGCCGGGGCACGACCTTCAAGATCTATTTGCCGCAAACCGAGGTGGGGCCGGAAGCGAAAGCGGGTGCGGCACAAAAAGAAACCACCCGGGGCGCAGGGGAACAGATCCTGGTGGTGGAAGATGAAGGGAGCCTGCGAAAACTGGTGGGGGCGATGCTTTCAGAGCTGGGCTACAAGGTGAGCCTGGCGGCCAACGGCGAAGAGGCCTTGCTGCTGATGGAAAAAAAGGGGTTGAAACCCGACCTGGTGATCACCGATGTGGTGATGCCGGACATGAGCGGCAAAGAGCTGGTGGATCGCCTGCGCGAGACCCACCCCGACCTGAAGGTGCTGTACATGTCCGGATACACGGACAACGCCATTGTCCACCACGGGGTCCTGGATCCCGGCATCCACTTTGTCCAGAAGCCCTTCACCCTTGACGACCTTGCGGAAAAGGTCCAGGCGGCATTGCGAGGGGAGGGATATGGGGTCAGCCCTTGAGCTTTGATAATCTGGCAAGAACATCATTCAGGTTTTTAGCCAGCCTACTATCCTTGTTCAACTTTTCAACAAATCGCTCCTCCGCCCTGGACACCCCGGAATAACTCAGCCCTCCCACCAACTCGCCTATTTCTCTGTTGGTCATACCTGTCTTGTTCTTCAGCAAATGGATAATCAGATCCCTTCCGGCACCTTTCTCCTTTAACAAAGCTTCAGCAGTACTCCCAAAATAGCCTGTGACCAGGTCCACGATTTCTTCCGCCTCAAAGGTTGCTTGCAGCTCCCTCCTGTGAGAGACCTCTTCCCTACTGTAGGCCTGCTCTTTCAGCTTACCCAACGTCTCTCGAATAAAGGACTTTGCTCCAAGAACTGAACCTGCATACACCTCTTTCAAGGGGTTTTCCAGTTGCCTCTCAAGACCTCTTTCCACAAACGAACGGTATCGGCTTGGCCCCAATCGGCTGTCCTTCGATATCATTCCCCAAATCCTCTCCTTTATTGAAGATGAAGGACTTGTAGCTGCTGTAGGGATAATCCTGAGGTTTTTCAACTATCCCGGCCTTTACCGGGTTGAGGTGGATGTATCGGCTCAATTCTAAGAGGTAGCTGTCCACATCCACCAGGATGGCCTTATACCGGCCTTGGAATAGGTCACCGCTCCGGCCGGTCCGGCGGTTGAAGAAACCGGTGTAGGATCCATTGAGGTAATGCATCACCTTGCCCAGATTCCCGTGCGGGGTTTCCAGGAGGAGGTGGTAGTGGTTTTGCATCAGGACGTAGCAGTGAAGGCGGCAGCCGTATTTCTCCTGGGCCTTTTTGAGGTAGCTTTTGAACTGGCTGTAATCCGCTTTTTCAGAGAAAATCCGTTTTCGTTCGTTTCCCCTGCTGGTCACATGGTAGAATGCTCCCGGGTATTCTATTACGCTTTGCAAGCGTAGGGGTCCAATGATGTTGCAGTGATTGTCCCTATGAAGAGGGAATCGAAAAAGGGTTCGTAATGACTGGTGTGAATATGGTATGTTTCAAAAAAACGAGATGGGGGGGAGGCAGGCAATGGCAGAGGAAAAGAGGGTTGTGAAAGGGGGATTCAGGGCGACGTTGGCCCTGGTGATCTCGCTGGTCGCCCTTGCCCTGTCAATCATGGCCTATAACAGGACGACCACAGAATCCGAATTGAAGGCCCAGATCAGGGATCTCCAGGGCAAGATGGAGAAGATGAAGCAAGAAACGTCAGTGATGGTTGACAAGGTGCGCCAGGAGACTGCCAAGACCCTGGAGAAACTGGGGCAGGTCATGAAGAAGAACTCGAGCCGGTAGAACGATTTGGCAAGGGCTCGTTCAGTTCGCCAGAGCCGCTTCTTGCGGCGGAAATGAGTGACCATCAGAAGGCCTATGCCTAGCACAAGAGGGTAACCCCAGGGCATCTTCAAGACGATGAAGAGGTATTGATCGAAATCGTCTAATTTGGGCCGCTGCTCCGTCTCGGGTGTATCTTCCCCACGCCCTCCATAATCTCAACATCATGGAGGCCTGTAGTATCTATCTGGGTTACCATGGGCGATCCTTATATCCCAAACATTCCTTGATATCTTTCCCTACCCAAAAAACTTACTCCCAATTATTGATTGAATCGCCGAAAAGTGCTTGACAGGTCTAAAGTCCTCTTATTATAACAATATAACAAATTTGGCGGCGCAGCGTTCGGAAGCTATGTTCAAGGGGGTCAAGGGATGGTCAAGGCGATTTTGGGCTATGACATTGTGCAAGGGATGTCCGTGGAAGATTATGAAAGATGGCTGAAGGAAATACATTTGCCGGATCTATCAAAGGTTCCCGGGCTGAACAAGGTAGTGCTAAACACCGTTAAGGGGACCGTGAGAGGTGATAAGACCTTTTACAGAATTGCGGAACTTCACTATGACAGCATGGAAGCATTTGAAAAGGCCATGGAATGGCGGAAGAAAAATCCCGTTTCAGAAGAGAGGGGTCCGGAAGGAAAAACGGATTTCAAGTTCTACGTGGTTTGCGAGTCAGAGGAATTCAGTTTTTCCAAGTGAACCTGGCACCTTGATTCAAGGCTCATTGACAGTTATTGATCCCTTTGGAAGCCCTCTTGCGCCCTTATCAGGTAGAACCGATCACGGAGGGCGGCATGAAGCCCAGGGGGTAAAACTAGGGAGTTTGACTGAGCTGGTCGAAAAATCCCAATCTCATCTAATATTAGCCTATCTTTAGCGGAGGATCTTATATATGTCAAAGTATGATCTGGTAATCAAAGGCGGTAGTGTTGTTTTTCCGTATGAAGGGGTAAGGAAAGCAGATGTAGGCATAAGGGGAGAAAAAATTTCAACCATATCTGAAAGCCTGCCATCGGAGGGCGCGGGAAAGGTCGTTGATGCTGCCGGCAAATTTGTATTCCCCGGGGCAGTGGACTCTCACGTGCACATCGGAATATACAGGCCGTTCAAAGAAGATGCGACAAGTGAATCGGAATCAGCCGCGTCCGGGGGAGTTACCACGTTATTAAGCTACTTTCGCCCCGGAAAGAACTACCTCAACAAAACAGGACCCTACCGTGAACTGCTTCCAGAGCTCTTGGATCTTTCAGACAATTCCTATGTTGTTGATTATGGCTACCATGCGACCATGAACACCGAGGCCCATGTGGGGGAGACCGAGTGGCTGGTTAGAGAGGGCGGTATATCCACGTTCAAATACTACATGTTTTACAAATTACTCAACCTTGCGGGGTCGTCACCAGATGGAATGAACTACTTGATGATTGACTCCCCCGTGGATTTAGGCTTTCTCTACAAATACATGAAGGAAGTGAGCAGGGTTAACGAGCTATTTAAGGATTATGGAAGAATTAGTCTCAGCATTCATTGCGAGGAACCTGAAATCATCAGGGCTATCAACGAGGAAGTCAAACTGAGCCCAAGCGGAAATCCTCTCAAGGATTACAGCGATGCCAGACCCCCCTGGCAGGAAGAATTGGCCATAAATGAGGCTTCCATCATAGCGAAGTATACCAAATGCCCTGTTAACCTGCTTCATCTGAGCAGCCAGAAGGCTGTTGAGGCCGGTAAAGACGTTTCATCCCGGTACCCGGAGCTTAGCTTCTTGCTTGAGGGCACGCTTCACCATTTGGGGCTTTCTAATGAGATGGATCTGGGGATACTTGCAAAGGTAAATCCTCCAATACGTAGCAGGGAAGATGTTGAGTACTTGTGGAAATCAGTTCTTGAGGGAACAATCCAAACCGTTGTAAGTGATCATGCGAGCGCCACGAGAGAGATAAAGAAAGGCGATCTGTGGACAAGTTTACCCGGTTTTGGCGGTACGTCCCTGATGTTTCCCGTGCTGATCACAGAAGGATACCACAAGCGAGGTTTGCCGCTTCACACAATCGCTGAACTCAGCTCAAGCAACCCGGCGAGGTATCACAATCTGTTTCCCAAGAAAGGGGCCATTGCGGTTGGTAGTGATGCAGATTTTGCGATCGTTGATATAGACGAAGAAAGAAAGGTCACTCTGAGAGATTTGCATACCGCCCAGGATTTTAGCCCTGAAGAAGGGATGAAATTCAAGGGCTGGACAAAGTATACTATCCTGAGAGGGAAGGTTATCTTTGAAGACGACAAAGTCATAGCAGACCCGGGTTACGGTAAGTTCATTAAGAGGCCTGTGAATCTGCATTATGAATAAGAAGATGCGCCTGTTGGAACAACAAGGTTGAGAACGAGAATGATGTTTCCGTAGAAGCCCCCTCTCCCCGCTAGGGCGGGATCCAAGGAGCAGGCGTTGCGCTGAATATGGGGCTTTTCTGAAAGCATCTTACCTTAAAGGTTCTTACGAAACCGTCAATGATGAGAAGGGAAAATCGTGCTTAAGGAAAACGGAATACCCCTTTACTATCAGCTTGAAACAATATTGAGACAAAGGATCCTCTCGGGAGACTTCGGGTTGAAAGCGCCCTTGCCCAGCGAGGAAGCCCTGGGACAAGAGTATAATGTGAGCCGAATTACCGTGCGCCAGGCATTGGCTTCCCTGGAAAGGGAGGGTTTGATTGTCAGGAGGAGAGGGAAAGGGACTTTTGTTTCCGAAAAAGCCACAAGCCTGGAATCTCCAAAACTCACCGGATTCATGGAAGATTTGATTTCAATGGGCATTAAGACCACTGCCAAGGTACTTGATATGAGCGTAATAGAGGCCCCGGCAAGTATAAGGGAACATCTTAAGCTTGGTTCCGATGCACGGGTCGTTCGTTTTGAAAAGGTCCGGCTGGTTGAGGGCGGTACCTTCTCCCATGTTTTCAACTACCTTCCAATTGATATCGGCAAGAGAATACCGGAAGAAGAACTCAGCGGCAAACCACTGTTGATGATTCTGGAAGATGACCTGGGCATCAAAGCTGCTGAAGCGGTCCAGACTGTAGAGGCAACTGCTGCTGATGCCAAGGTTGCCCCTCTACTTGAAGTCAGGGTAGGAGCGCCGCTTCTAAAGGTGGAAAGGACGGTTTTCGACAAGAATCAAAGACCAATCGAATATGTCTCTGCGCTGTACCGATCCGACAGGTACTTTTTCACTGTCAGGCTCAAAAGAAAAAAATCGGAAACCTTCGCCGGCTGGAAGACCGTATGAGAAAGCCGGGACAAAGAAGGGCTTTGGAGCTCGCAAAGCAGAATGCACCGGGAGGGGTTGTCCGGATATGAGTGTCACAAGAGAACTTGCCAGGCAGGTGCACTCCTTCAAATTTGAGGAGGTGCCCCCAGAGGTGGTGCACCAGACAAAGCGTATATTAGTCGACACTCTTGGATGCGCCATAGGCGGGTTTGCCAGTGAAGCCAGCAAGGTAGTACAGGAATTTGCAAAAGAATCTTCACCGGCCAATGAATCAACGATTATTGGCAGCGGGTTGAAGACATCGTGCCTCAATGCCGCACTCGTCAATGGTGCCATGGTACGATACCTCGACTATAACGACACTGCTTTCATTATTCAGCAAGGAACTTACAGGACAGGCTATCACCCCAGCGAGGTCATCCCAACCATACTGGCGCTTGGAGAGCGACAGCACTTGACAGGCAGAGATGTGATTGCAGCGATAAACATCGGCTACGATCTGTCTCTGGCTTTCCTCGAGGGAGTTACGGGTGCGGGAATGGAAAAGAAGGGCTGGAATGGCGATACAAGGGGCGCCTATATTATGCCACTGGTGGCAGGTAAGATCTTGGGGTTAGACGAGGAGCAGATGGAAAATGCCGTGGGGATAGCTGCAAGTTGCCACGCGGTACTGGGTATACTTGATACGCCTGCCGAGGAATATACCATGGCCAAGAACATCAGATTCCCCATGATGTCTTATGCAGGTATCATGGCGGCTATGCTCGCCCAAAAAGGTTTCACCGGCCCCAAGAGCATTATCGAGGGGCATGATGGTTTTGTTGAAAGTATCATGGGCGGTGAATACGATGTTGAGAAACTTCTTGAATTCAAGGATAAGTTTGCTATTCGAGATACATGCATCAAATCAATTATTGCAGATTTTTCTTCTCATGGACATTTGACGGCTACGCTTAGCCTGGCCAGGAAATACGATATCAAGCCGGAAGATATTTCGGAAATTATAATCACGACAAGTAAACGCTGTGCCGAACACACGGGGGATCCGGTGAAGAAGTACCCAAGGAACAAGGAAACCGCTGATCACAGCTCATACTATCTGACAGCCATAGCTCTTGTCGACCGTCAGATCGGGCCTGAGCAGTTCAAGCCAGAGAAATACGATGATCCTGTTGTGCGCCAGCTCATTGATAAGATTGTTCTAAGAGGGGACCCGAGCCTGGACAAGGCCCGACCGGCAGGCATATCCGAGATTATTATGAAGAGTGGAGAGAGATATCGTCTCCGAGTGGATTATCCAAGAGGACATGCCAGGAACCCTATGACTGATCAGGAAGTAGTTGAAAAGTTTCAAAGCATGGCCGCAGGCTACATGACGAAAGAAGAGATGGCAAATGTCGTTGAAACTGTTTTCCGGCTGGAAACAATTGAAGACATAGGGGACCTTATCGAATTGTTGATTTTCAGAACCGAGTCGCAGGAGGATCGCCCATGCCAAAAGTAGTTGGAGTCGTGATTCCAGTCTCACCAGGCTTTTCCAGATAGTATGGAGGCCCTAAATGGCAAGACTTTATGAATATCAGGGGAAGGAGATTCTCAAGAAGCTAGGTATCCTTGTGCCCGAAGGAAGATGTATCAGCAAAGAAGATGAGGCTAGTGACGTGGCTGAAAAGCTCGGGAAGCCTTGTGTCCTGAAGGCCCAGGTCTGGACAACCGGTCGCTTAGAGGCTGGGGGGATAAGGTTTGCGGATATCCCTGGTAAGGCCCAAGAGGCAGCCAGGCAAGTCTTTGATACCCGGATCAAGGGATCGAAGGTGGAGAAAGTTCTGGTCGAAGAGAAGTTGAACGTTGAAAGAGAATTCTACGCAGGGATTATTGTTAGCAACTCCTATAAAGTCAAGGGGCCTGTGTTGGTGTTCAGCTCTGAAGGCGGGAGCTCCATCGAAGAGGTTTCAAGACGGAACCCGGAAAGAATTTCAAGGTTAGATGTAGACTACCTGAGAGGCGTGGATGAAGAAGCGGCCTGCAAGGTGATATCAGAGGTATCTTTTGACGGGTTCGTTCTAAGGGAAGACCTGCGTCAAGAACTGGTTCGCGTAATTTGCGATCTTTACAGTGCATTTAAGCAATATGATGCCAGGGGACTTGAAGTCAATCCGCTGGTCTTGACAAAGGACCACCGCTTTGTTGCGGCGGACTGCCACATGACGATCGATGACAATTCCGTGTTCAGGCACCCTGAACTCGGTATCGAGCTACCCCGGGATATGGACAGGCCGCCTACCGAGCATGAAAAGAAGGCATGGAAGATTGAAGAGGGGGATTATCGGGGGACCGGGTACTTCGCGCAGATGGTCCCTGAGATAAAGGGTGATGGCTGGCTGGGATTTCACGGTATTGGAGGGGGCGGAGCGATGCTCGGGGCCAGCGCATTCGTTTCAAGGGGGTTCAAGATCGCCAATTATGCGGACACAAGCGGAGATCCTCCCGCGAGTAAGATATACAGTGTCATTAAGTATATCTTGAGCCAGCCGATTGACGGCTATGTCCTCATGGGGGCATGCCTGGCTAATCAAGAGCAGTGGCACCATGCTCACGCTGTTGCAAAGGCATTCAAGGAAGAAGCGAAAAAGAGGCCGGGCTTCCCGGTGATCATCCTGATAGCGGGGAATAAGGAAAAGGAAGCACACGAGATAATCACAGAGGCCTTCAAGGGCTTGTCCTTGCGCTGGGAGCTTTATGGAAGAGACTATATTTACAATACCGATTTCATCGCAGACAGGGTTGAGGAGTTGGTGAAAGCCTACCAGCAGGAAAAGAAAAAGAAGCTGAAGGGATAATGAGAAAATGGGAGGGAATAAGCTCCGGTTTGAAACCAGGAAAACCAAGATTACCATTGATTATGACCGGTGCCTGCCGGCAAAGGGGAATAGCCCCGAGCCATTGTGCGGGTTTGCATGTGTTAAAGCCTGCCGACTTTACGGACGAAGCATTCTTAGAATTGAACAGAACAGGCCTACGCTCGCAGTTGCGGATGAAGAGGAGATAAAGAGGCTTGATAACGAATGCCTTAGCTGCGAGTTTAACTGCGAGCGATATGGTGCGGGGTGCATCAGTATCGATATTCCGTTGGCATGAGACCGCAGGGTCTCTTGGATGTGAGGAAAGCACTGTAAGCGCAAAAGACATAACTGATTTACTCTGAAAAAATTCGCTGCCGGGTAACATTTTAGCTGTTTGAAAAGCGATTCAGAGAACTCGATGATGGACGAACGGGGGTGATGATGCCTTTTCTTGCGTTCCGAGCCTCCCGGGCTGGTCTTTTCTGCGACTTATCTGCGGGGGAGTTCTACCCCCTCCCGCTGTTCCCCTCGCTATCGCTCGGGGCCAGGGGTTTCCCCCACTGACAAGTCGCGAAAAGACGGCGCCCTCCCGCCAGTCACTCCAGAAAAGGCATCATCACCCG